>JAFAWA010000524.1 GCA_019242155.1 Terriglobia bacterium
ATGACGGGCAATACGTCAGATGCAGAGGACGTGGTGCAAGAGACTTTTCTGAAAGCATACCGGCAAATGGGTAAGTTTGACGAGCGGGCGAGCTTTGGAACGTGGCTATACCGGATCGCGGTCAACTGCGCTTTAGACATCGTGCGCGCCCGCACCCGCCGCGGCGAGTGGACGGTGTGTTCGAATGGAGCCGAAGGCGAACAGGACTCGATTCTGACGGCTCGTTCCGATGAGCCGCTGCCCGACCGCCTCGTATTGAGCGGCGAAGTACGCCGGCGGCTCGCGGCAGCCATGGAGGAGTTGAGTGGCGCCGAGCGCGCCGCCTTCGTACTGCGTCATTTCGAGGGTATGTGCCTGGAAGAGATCGGCCGTGTTCTGGGCTGCCAGACAGGAGCCGCGAAACATAGCGTCTACCGCGCCGTGCAAAAATTGCGCCGGGCGTTAGACCCTTTAGTGAGTTCGGTGAAATGAGTCACGTAAATGAAGAGCAGTTGATTCTGTATTACTACGACGAAGCCGCGGATTGCGCTGCTGTCGAAACGCACTTGGACCGCTGCCCGGAATGCCGCGCGGCGTACGCGTCTGTGACACGGCTCCTGAATCTGGTCGAAGGAGTACCGGTTCCGGAACGCGGCGCTGATTACGGTGCACAGGTGTGGGGGCGTCTCGCTCCTCGCTTGAACGCCCGGCCAAAGTTTACGATTCCGGTTCCCCACTGGCGTTCGGCAGCAGTGGGGACCGCGGTCGCGGCCGTCCTCCTGGCAGCCTTCTTCCTTGCCAGCGGCTATTCCGAGCGCAGACCAGTGCCCGCGGTGCCGGCGCGGGTGGCGGCGGACCCCCAGCTTGAGGAACGAATCCTTAAAGTGGCGGTCGGCGACTACCTGGACCGCTCCGGTGTCGTTCTGCTGGAACTGGCGAATGCCGGCACCTCCGAAGCTCTGGACATCTCCCCGGAGCAGGAGCGGGCGGCGAATCTTCTGATGGAGAACCGGCTGTATTACCAGACGGCATTGCGCACCGGTAACACGGTTGTCGCCAGCGTACTGGAGGATCTGGAACGAGTGCTTTTAGAGATTACTCACGCCCCGCCGCGATTGGAACGGGCGCAGATCGAAGCGTGGAGTAACCGGCTGCGCGCGGAGGGAGTTCTGTTTCGCATGCGCGTGCTCGGCTCCACCGTTCAGAGGGAAGAGGAGCAGAAACTTTGAGGTCGAACGTTATGATTTCGAAACGCATGTTATTTACTTTTGGCTGTGTTTTTTCGGCTGTGGGCATGGCCGCGGCTCAAGCGCCGCCCAGCCCTCCGTCTCCACCTGCCCCGCCGGCGGCGGCCGTCCCCGCTGCTGCTCCGCTCCCTCCGGCTCCTCCCGAGCCGCCGCTTCCTCCTGATTTTCTTGGACCGGAACTGAACCAACTCACCGCACTCGACAGCCTGCAAAGCAAGATCGACGGAGCGATTTCGGGGATAGCGGCTCAGTTGGGGTCGGAGACCAGTCAATCGGCCGCGCAGGCCAGATTCTTCCAGCGTGGGTTTTACGGCAGTTCGAACGATGACCGGTTGTACGAAACTGGTCAGCGCGCGCTCGACCGCAGCCAATGGGAGCAGGCGCTTGCGGATTTCACTCGAGTGGCCAATGGCGGCGGATCGCGCGCGGATGGCGCTCTCTATTGGAAAGCGTACGTGTTGAACAAGCTGGGACGGCGCGACGAAGCTTTGGCGGCGATCAGCGATCTGCGGAAATCCAATACGAAAAGCCGCTGGCTGGATGATGCCGGCGCACTAGAGATTCAGATTAAGCAGCAGGCCGGACAAACGGTTTCGCCCGACGGCCAGCCCGACGAGGAATTGAAGCTGATAGCGCTAAATGCGTTCGTATCCTCTGATCCGGATCGCGCCCTGCCGCTCATCGAGAACCTTTTGAAGAGCGCCCAGTCTCCTCGCATCAAGGAGCGCGCCCTGTTTGTTCTGGCGCAGAGCAATTCCCCTAGAGCGCAGCAGACCCTCGATCAGATGGCGCGGGGCAATGGCAACCCCGACGTTCAGTTGAGGGCGATCCAGTATCTCGGCCTCTCGCACAGTCAATCGAGCGGGCAGGTGCTGGCGGACATTTACGGCGGCACCAGCGATACCAATGTAAAACGCGCCGTGCTCCACGCGCTGCGAACGGAGGACCGCAACGGCAGAATACTGGTCGATCTCGCGCGCAAAGAGCGCGACCCGGAGATGAAGCGTCAGATCGTGCAACAGCTCTCGACCATGAGATCCAAGGAAGCTACGGACTACTTAATGGAGCTGCTGAAGTAAAGGCGGGCGGCTTGGCGTCATCCTTGCGCTCTGGGTTGCGCGGCGTTTCGCGCAACCCCAACGAGTTTGCAGAACCTGCTCCAGCCCTAGTACATCCCCGCCCTAATCCAGATCGATGTCGCGCGGCGGAGGCGGCGCGTCGGGGTTCTCTTTGGCCCGTTTGAAGAGTTCTTCGAACTTCTTCTCCAAAACCTTGCCGTGGCTTTTCTCAGCCTCGAACTGCTTGCGGAACACCTCTTCCCGCCGGGCGCCTTCACCTTTCAGTTTCGCCACTTCCGCCGCGAGGTCCGAAATCGGGAGCGGTCTCTCGGGAACCGTGTGCGCAATCACGGCGCGTGTTTCGGGGTCTACCTTGAGAATCGCCTGGCAGCACGGACACTCGATTTCGAACATCCCTGTGGACATAGAACTATCGTAATCGAGATTTCGAGCCTGCGTTCGCGTTAACGAACTCAGGCCCCGGAGCAGATGGTTTGAGGAAATTTGGTTAGCTAGTAGGCTTTTATGCGAGGTGACTGGTAGGCGGGTGCAAGTTGGCGGGTAAACATCTCTCCGAGGGCCTGTACTAATTTAGTCACGCCTTCTAAGTAGCAATCCCCTAGCCAAACGATAAAAACCTTAGAAACAATAGGGTCTTTAAGCAAGAGAAATGGGGCGTCTCGTGCAATTTTGAAACGCCCGCGTCAGAATTTGATCCGAAACGGAACTAATGCGGCAAAATTTGGGCAGGTGGAACATCAGGGATTTGGCTCGGCGGTCTGGAAACGGTGCCGCGGAACGCTTCATCAATCGAAATGTCGTTGTTGTTTAGCGTCTGTCCAGTGGAGCGATTGCTTTCCACGTTGGCCTTGGCGTACGCGCTTTCCGCCGCGACCAGATTGGATTCGGCGGTCACGAGATCGCGCTGAGTCAGGATGACGTTGTAGGTGGTCGATGCGCCCAAGGCAAGCTTTTTCTCCTCGGCGTCGACCGTCGCCTGCTGCAAACGCAGGGCCTTCACGGCCGCCTGGTACTGGGCCCGGGCCTGCTGCAAGGCGATGACGGCGTTTTGTACCTCCACCCGTACCTGATTCTCCATCTTCTGTAAGGAGACCTCCTGCTGCCGGAGATTCAATTGGCCGGTAATCATGTCCGCCTGCGCGGCGCGGTTGCGCAAAGGAATCGTGAGGTTGAATCCGGCGGAATAGGTGGGAAAGTTGCGGTTGAACACCTGCCCGATGGCGCTGCCGAATCCTCCCGCGAAGTAGCCGTTGGGCGGAATACACTGGGAGCTCGTGGGGGTGGCGGCGCAGGACGCAGGCAATGGAACAGGTGTTCCGGCCAGGCCGCTATTCGCAAAACTCGCCACAAAATCCAAGGTGGGCAGCAACTCGTTCCGCGCGCCCTTGATCCCGATCTCCTGATTCTGAATCAGAATGCGAAACTGCGCCAGTTCCGGCCGCGCCGAGAGCGCGAGCGCCACGGAGTCTTGAATCGGTGTGATCGCCTCGACGTCCGGGACTTGAATGCGGTCTGTCGGGATAATATGGGCATTCGCCAGGACTGGACTGGCCACGCCGTTGCGGGTAAGCGCATTCTTCAGAATGGTCTCCTGCTGGAGGACATTCGTCTGCGCCACTGTTAAGGCCTGTTGGTCGGCGGCGATCTGTGCCTCCGCGCGGGTCACCTCGATGGGCGCAAGCGTTCCGACCTCCACCTGCTTCTGATTGTTCTCATAGAGCCTCTGGTCGGCAGCTACGGCGTCTTGTTGCACTTTGACCACCTGCTGATAGCTCACCAGATCCCAATACAAATCCATGACCGCGGTTACCGTGGCGATCACCTGGCCTTTGAACGTCAGATCGGTAACTTCGCGATTATTGCGGGCAATACGAATCTGCCGGTCGTTAATAGCGGGGCCGAATCCCTGCAGCAAATGCTGCGTGAAATTCAGCGTCAGGCTCGAAGTAGTCGAAGGTTCAAACTGGGCGCGGGCATTATTGTTGTTAATGGAGTTGTTGGCCAGCCCGAGGCTTACCAGGGTGCCGGTCGGGAAGTACTGTTGGACGGCAACGTTCGAGGTGTCTTGGCGTTGGATCAGAGCGGCCGTACCGGTCACGAAGTTGCTCGACTGCGGCGTGGTCTGATGGGCCCAGTTGGCGCTGGAGACGATGGCGGGATCGAGGTTGGGTACTAGGAATCCTAACTGTGTATCGGGCAGAACGATCAGACCTTGCAATCCGGTAGAAGCGGGCGCGCCCGTGACGCTTGCGGGACCGCCAATCACGCCCACCGCGGCCGCCGCAGCGAATCCACCAGCCTGCGCGTGCAGGAGATTCACGTCCGCTATCTGCTCGCCATAGCGCTGCAGCTCGATATCCAGGTTGTTTTCCAAAGTCAGCGCGATCGCATCCCGAATCGAGAGATAGATGTCGCCGGCGCGCATCAGCGCTTCGAGACGGCTGGAGTTCGTCAAATGGACCGGGGGTACCCGCTTGGGCTCGTAGGGAGTGAGGAAGCGGCCGAACCACCCGTGGCGAGGGGGGGCAACCGGAGGCTGAATGGCGCTCGATTCCGCGGCTGCTTCGGTCGAATCGCCGGCCGCAAAACCGGCGGCGGGGTTCCAGACGAGCAGAGCGCATAACAATGCAAGATAACGGCGGACTGGGTACATAATCGGTTCTCTGGATTGCGGATCGTTGTTTTCCATCAATGGTATAGTAAGCCTTTGTGACGCCGCAAGCCGAGCCTGTTCTGGAGCTGTTTCGATCACGAGGCGCGTACTTGCAAGGCCATTTTCGCCTCACCAGCGGTCTTCACAGTTCGGAATACCTGCAATGTGCTTTGGTCCTTCAATACCCCGACTCGGCCGAAATCCTGGGACGCCGGCTCGCGGACGCGCTCCGCGCCATTGCCGGCGTTGAGGTTCGGCTGGTGGCATCTCCCGCAATGGGAGGTGTGATCATCGGCCATGAAGTCGCAAGAAATCTCGGAGCTCGTTTCATCTTTACGGAACGCGACGCCGCTACTGGGAAAATGACGCTGCGGCGAGGCTTTCAAGTTACTCCCGGTGAGAAAGCAATCGTCGTCGAGGACGTCATTACGACTGGGGGCAGTACGCAGGAAGTGGTGGAACTTGTCAGCGGCCATGGGGCTTGCGTCATTGCCGCCGGCTCGATTATCGACCGCAGTGGAGGTCAGGCTGGAGTCGGTGTGCCTCGCGTGGCGCTCGCTACTTTGGATGTCTCCTCCCATGAACCGGAAAGCTGTCCGATGTGCGCCCAGGGTATTCCGGTGGTGAAGCCGGGCTCGCGTCCGGCCTGATGCGCCGGATCAAAATAGAAATCGCCTACGATGGCGGCCCTTACTACGGCTGGCAGGTACAACCGGGGTTGCCGACCATCCAGGGAACCCTGGAACAGATCGTCTCGAGTATCGAAGGAAAACCGGTCCACGTGGCCGGCTCCGGACGCACCGACGCGGGAGTCCACGCCGAAGCGCAGGTGGCCGCATTTACTCTCGAGAATCCGATTCCGCCTCCGAATCTGCGGCGCGCAATCAACAGGCTCCTGCCGCCCGCGATTCGCGTCGTTTCGGCTGAAGAAGTCCACGCCGATTTTCACCCGCGCTTCGATGCGAAGACGAAGTTATACGAATATCGTATGGCGCGGCGGGAAGTCTGTAGCCCTTTCGAGTGGCCGTACGTCCACCATTACCCCTATCCACTCATGGAGGACCGCATGACGCTGCTCGCGCGCGTTTTTGAAGGCAAACACGATTTCACCGCCTTTGCAGCCTCTGATGAACGCGACGCGGAGGGCCGCTCCAAGGTGCGGACGATTCACTCTTCGGCGCTGATCAGCGAACCAGGCCGGCTGACTTACCGGGTCCGGGGCAGCGGATTCTTGAAACACATGGTCCGCAATATCGTCGGCACGCTGATCGAGGCGGGCCGGGGCAATATCGCGGATCTCTCGATGGTTCCGGCTGAATCCGGCCCTACGTCCCCCGGTAAAGGCCTGTTTCTGATAGGCGTAGAGTACTGATACAATCCGGCATGCCGCCCTACTCCGCTTCGACCGAAGTCATCGACGGTATCGAAATCGTTCGTTTGATCGATTCCGCGCGAGGGATGCGCGTTTCGGTAGCGACCCCGGTCGGAAACCTCGCCTACGAGTTTGCGGTCGAGGGCGAAAACATGCTGTGGTTCCCGTTTTCCGGGCCGGGCGAGTTGGGAGCAGCGCCGAAGCTTTGCGGTATTCCCTTTCTGGCGCCTTGGGCCAACCGCATCGACGGTGAGGCCTATTGGGTCAACGACAAGAAGTACATCTTAAATCCCGGCCTTGGGAATTTACGGCGGGATTCCAACCAACTCCCGATCCATGGCCTGCTTCTGTTTTCGCCGCTGTGGAAGCTGATTGCCGCCGAAGCCGACACGGAGTCCGCCACCGCCACGAGCCGGCTGGACTTCTGGCGCCATCCGGAGCTGATGGCGCAGTTTCCTTTCGCCCACGAAATCACAATGAGCCACAGATTGGCGGCGGGCGTACTCGAGGTATCGCTATCGATAACCAGTTTGGCCGCGGAGCCCATGCCTGTCGCGATCGGCTTTCATCCCTACTTTCAACTGCACGGCACGCACCGGGATGACTGGAAGGCTCACATCGCCGCGCGGCAGCACCTATCGCTCGATGAATTTCTGATACCTACCGGGGAGCGGAAGCCGCTCGAGCTTGAAGATCCCCATCCGCTCACGGCCAAACCGCTCGACGATGTGTTCACCGATCTGATTCGC
Organism: Terriglobia bacterium; assembly: GCA_019242155.1. Classification (GTDB taxonomy): domain Bacteria; phylum Acidobacteriota; class Terriglobia; order Bryobacterales; family Bryobacteraceae; genus PSRJ01. The sequence goes on from JAFAWA010000524.1 coordinate 7,080, forward strand.
GAGCCGGACGGCTTCGCGCACTTTTGGGTCGAGGGAGCGATGGAACGGCTCACCGTGTCCTACGGCCCGGATTACCATGTGGCTGTAATCTATGCGCCGCAGGGGCGCGACTTCATCTGCTTCGAACCGATGGCCGCCGTCACCGATGCTTTCAACCTCGCGCACCGCGGCATCTATGACGGATTGCGGCATATTCCACCCGGCGGGCAATGGCGCGAGAGCTTTCGAATCACACCCGGGAGGGCCGGCGCGAAAAATTTATCAACGCCCTAATCGGCCGGTCTCAACCAGAACCGGCCTCATGTGCCGAATCCACCGCGTTTAGTCTCGATTGCACACTATTTTTCATTCAATCAGGTCTTACTACGACCACCTCTCGTAATACAATTTTACGCCGCCCCTGTGCTCCTCCCCCACAGTTCCTTGCTCGCCAGTGCCGCTCCCTCCGACAAGGCCTTCAACTTCGCCCACGCGATCTGCGGGTGCACTCGCGCGCCCATGCCGCAGTCGGTTCCCGCAATCACATTCTGGCGGCCCACCAGACCGGCGTACCGAATAATCCGGTCGGCGACCAGCTCGGGATGCTCGACAACGTTGGTCGCGTGGCTGACCACTCCGGGGATGAGGATCTTGCCTTCGGGTAATTTCACCTCTTTCCACAGTTTCCACTCATGTTCGTGACGGGCATTGGCTGCCTCCACCGAATACGCGCCGGCATTCACGCGCAGCATCAGGTCGATCACGTGTGCCAGCGGCAGGTCATGGGTGTGCGGACCATGCCAACTTCCCCAACAGATGTGATACCGCACGCGATCCTCGGGAATGCCTTCAAGCGCCTGGTTTAGCGCCTCCACGCGGACGGCCGCGAACTTCCGGTACTCCTCAATCGTCGGATTGGGCACGATCATGTCGTAAGTGTCGGGTAGGGCCGGGTCATCTACCTGGAGGATAAATCCCGCATCCACGACCGCGCGATATTCGTGCTTGATTGCATCCGCCAGCGCGAACAGGTAGTCCTCGTCGTCTTTGTAATACTCGTTGTAGAAGAAGTGTTCCAGCCAGCCCGGCGCCAGCACGCACATAAAGGTTTCGGCCGGGCGGACGCCGGCTTGGGCGAGCGCGGATTTGAAGAACTCGAGATCGCGCTTTACCTCCTCGCGGCCTACATAGGAAATCGGGCCGGAGCAGATGGCGCGCTCGGAAGGCGCGGGCATAAACTGCAGGTCCCGGTAGAAATCGGCGAACTCCAGACGCTCGCCTGTCCCCAGTGCCATGAATGGAGCCTCGCCCGGATTCAGCTTTCTTGTGGAAAGCCCGCTCAGGCGGCGGCCGTAATAGGTGATTCCGCCAAACCCGGTTTTGCCCAGTTCGCCGTCGCTGATAATGTCAATGCCGGCCTCTGTCTGCCTTCGGACCACATCGATCATTGCGCTGCGGACGATCGGCAGAAGCGATTCGATATCGTTGGACCGCCCGGACATCAGCGCCATGCTGCTCTCCATGAGTTTGGGAGGGCCATCGAGCCGGCCCGCGTGAGTTGTAAGAATATGATCCGTGCTGCGCTCCATGGCCCCGACTATATAATGGCGGCCGACTCGTGTCCAGCAGAGAGGGGCAGAAGGGTGCGCACGCAACTGGCGAGCTACTCTACCGTGAACGCGGCTTTCGCTTCGTAGGTCTGATTGCCTATCGCGTCTTTCACCTGAACCGCGATGCTGTACCCGCCCGGCCGGGTGTTGTTTTGAATGGTAATTGACATGGAAGCCGGGATCCAGAGCTTGGGATAAAACGACTCGGTGTTCTCGCCCGTGGGTTCAGGCTGCGTCCAAAGCACTTTGCCCGAACCGTCGAGAATCGATACCTGGTAGCTAACGTCGATCTTGTTGTTGGGGCCATAACGGAAACCGGTAATGTCGAAGCGGGTCCACACTACGTCCCCGGACCGGTACGCCGGCTTTTCCAGAGCCTCTGCGTCTTCTTCGCCGCGATAAAAATGAAAATCACGGACCGTCAGAGTGCCGCTGGGCTCAGGGCTGCGGCCCCGGACCTCGAAGGGCACGGACAGCTCCGTCTTCAACTTCGCCACCAAGTCTTCGGCGGTCACCAGGATTCGATAAGTCCCCGGCGCAATCAGCGGCGGAATAGGGATTTCCGTGGCGATTCTGGGCATCCACTCTTTATCCTGCGGAGCGACCTCTTCCGTAATCTCGTTTTTGAAAAGCTCCGTAAGCGCGACCCCTTTGGGATCGAACGCCTGAATCGAGTACGCCGCGTGCATCCTCTCCTGCGGAGTTTTCTGATAATTGGTCAAACGGCAGGAGAAGAACACGGTCTCCCCAGGACGATACCCGAAACTCGCAGGAAGGGCAGCGCCCCCGTCGGAATCCGAAAGAATCGGCCGCACAATTTGAAGCGGCGCAGCCGCGGCCGACGAGGCAAACAAGAGACACAGAGCGAGGGGTCGCATACTTCGAGACCTGGACCCATTGTAATTCCCGCACCATGAAACTCCGTAATCGGGGTTGACGGCGGTTCCACGCGAATGCAATAATTATTCACTTACGTGAATAAAAATTCAGGGTGAACATCGTTGCCGCCCCGGCTTGCCCCTAATCCCGTCCCCAAAATCGGCGCATCGGATTTCCTGCGGGATCTCGACCTGACGAACGAAGAACTCGTCTACCTGCTCGAATTGGCGGATGATGTGAAGCAGTTTCCACGCGAGTACGAACGGGCGCTCGCGGGCAAATCGGTGGCGCTTCTCTTTGAGAAGCCTTCTCTCCGCACGCGGCTCACGTTTGAACTGGCGGCCAAACAGCTTGGCGGCGATTCGGTATTCACCGAAGGTCCCATCGGCGGCCGGGAGCCGCTCAAGGATGTCGCGCGGAATGTCGATCGCTGGGTAAGCAGCATCGTCGCCCGCGTCTTTTCGCAGGACACGGCGGAGGAACTGGCGCGGTGGTCGTCCGTCCCCGTGATCAATGCGCTCAGCGACCTCTACCATCCGTGTCAGGCCTTGGCCGACGTTCAGACGATTCGAGAGCGGTTTGGAGCGCGCGAGAAAGTGAAGCTCGCATTCATCGGTGACGGCAACAATGTTGCCCATTCGCTCATGATCACGGCAGTTCGGCTGGGAATGGACTTTGCGTTAGGCTGCCCTCAAGGGTTCCTGCCGAATCCTGAGATTGTCGCCCAGACCGAAGGTCTGGCCGCTGTATCCGGCGCCGCCCTGCAGATTACACATCAGCCGGCAGAGGCTCTCGCCGGAGCACATGCCGTCTACACCGATGTCTGGACGAGCATGGGACAGGAGCGCGAAGCCGCGCGGCGCAAACGGGCATTCCAGCCTTTTCAAGTGAACGATACACTGTTCGCGTTGGCGCGGCCGGATGCGATTTTCATGCACTGTCTTCCGGCACGGCGCGGCGAGGAGGTAACCGACCCTGTCATGGAATCAGAGCGATCGGCCGTCTTCGATCAGGCCGAAAACCGGCTGCATGCGCAGAAGGCGCTGCTTCTGATGATGCTGGCATGACCGCCTCCGCTACGGAACCGCGGCCTCAGAGAGCGGTTGAGCTCTGAGTAGGAGATTATGAACAAACCAAAGAAAGTGGCTCTCGCCTACTCGGGCGGGCTCGATACATCCGTCATCATTCCGTGGTTGAAGGAAAACTACGGCTGCGAAGTGGTCGCCGTCTGCGGCGATATCGGCCAGGGTGGGGAAGAACTGACGGGTCTGGAAGAA
>JAFAWA010000045.1 GCA_019242155.1 Terriglobia bacterium
CACACCCGGCTGATTCCGCTCCTGTCTCTGTTTGCGGCGTTTTCGTTCGTGATCATGATGTTCAATCTGCCGCTCCCGGGCGGTACGACTGGTCACGCCGTGGGCATCGGGTTGGCCGCGGTGGTTTTAGGCCCGTGGGCCGCTATGTTGGCCATTTCGATTGCGGTGATGATTCAGGCCATATTTTTTGGCGACGGCGGCATCACTGCCATCGGCGCCAATTGCTTCAACATGGCCATTGCCGGGTCGATCGTCGCCTACGCCGTGTACCGCGTTCTTGCGTTGCGATCTCCGATTGAGTCCACCCGGCGGATGGTGGCTGCGGGCCTCGCGGGCTTTATCGCGATCAATGCTTCGGCACTACTGGCCGCGGTGGAATTCGGTATTCAACCGCTCCTCTATCGGGATGCGTCCGGCGCTCCGCTGTACTGCCCCTATCCTCTGAGCGTGGCCGTCCCCGCGATGATGATCGGCCATCTGACCGTGGCGGGGTTCGCGGAACTGATCGTTTCGGCCGGCGTGGTTGCCTTCATCCAGAGATCCCAGCCATCTCTGCTGCAAGCGGCTGCTGGTCCTTCTTCGAATACAACCGTAGGCGCGGCGCCTGGCGGCTTGCGTACGCTGCGCCCTCTCTGGTTGGCGCTCGGCCTGTTGCTGATTTTGACGCCGCTGGGGATCCTCGCATCCGGATCGGCGTGGGGAGAATGGCTGGCTTCGGATTTTTCCAATCCCGCGCTGCGGCAGCAGATGGCCGCCGCCTCGTTCGACCGGCCCGCGCCCGCTGCGGCCCCGGCGGGATTGGAGCGGCTCTCTTCTCTGTGGACCGCGCCCTTCGGACGGTACGCCCCTCCCTACATTCGCAGCGCCGCCTTCGGATATTTTCTGTCCGCCATGTTCGGCATGGGATTGATCATGCTGGTGAGCTTCGGGGTGGGGCGCTTCTTACGCGCGTGCCGCGTGGACCCTCCCACCGAAGGCGCTACGTGAAGTGGGGACACGGCCGGCACCGGGGCGGGTTCATAGAGCACACCATAGACGCGCTCTATGGCGCCATGGAAAGGTTCCTGTATGCGGAGAACACTGCGCGCGGCGGCGGTTTCCTGCAGCGCATTGATCCGCGAGTGAAGGTCGGCGGGCTACTTTCTCTGATTTTAGCTGTCGCCTTAATTACCCGAGTCTGGGCAATCGCCGCGATTCTTGTGGTGGCCATAGCGCTCGCGATGGCTTCGCTGATTTCGCTCGGTGAGTTGGCCGCGCGTGTTTGGCTTCCAACTCTGCCGTTTACCGCGGTGGTTGCGATACCGGCGATTTTCTTGACGCCGGGGCATGTGATCTGGCGCTTGCCCGTCCTCGATTTACCGGTGACTGCACAAGGAATCCATAGCGCTGCGCGTCTCATCTTGCGAGTCGAAACGGCAGTCACGTTAGTGCTGCTACTGGTCTTGAGCACCCCCTGGACGCACGTATTGAAGGCGCTCCGCATCTTTCGAGTCCCCGTTGTATTCGTCGTAATTCTGGGGATGACCTGCCGGTACATTCTGCTGCTGCTTGAGACCGCTCATGAGCTTTTCGAATCTCGCAAGAGCCGAACCGTGGGCGCGATGACAGCGGGAGAGCGCAGGCGAATCGCGGTGGCGAACGCCGGGGTATTGCTCGGCCGGACATTCCAACTGAGCAACGACGTGTATCTCGCCATGCAGTCGCGCGGCTTTCGCGGCGAGGTATACCTGCTCGATGACTTCGAAATGCGGCGCTGGGATTGGGCAGCGCTCCTGAGCTTTGCAGGTGTGGCGCTTCTATCGATTTGGCTGGGCCGGTGATGTTATTCGAACTCCGCGAGGTCACCTACTCTTATGAGCGCCAGACGGCACTCAATCAGCTCAATTTGTCGATAGCGCAGGGCAGCCGTGTGGCACTCTTAGGAGCGAACGGGTCGGGCAAGTCGACTCTGCTCCGTATGCTGGACTCTTTGTGTTTCCCCCAGGCCGGATCCGTCCATTTTCAGGGAGCGGAACTGACGGAGGAGCGCTTTGCCGATGACGCCTTCGCCTTCGCTTTTCGCCGGCAAGTCGGGCTGGTTTTTCAAAATCCGGATGTGCAACTGTTCAATCCAACGGTCTTCGACGAGGTGGCGTTCAGCCCGCTGCAGCTTCGCTGGCCCAAAGCCGAGATTCGGGAGCGTGTCGACGAGATCTTGAACCGTATGCGCATACGTCATCTGAAAGACCGTGTGCCTCACCGCTTATCAGGAGGGGAGAAAAAGCGAGTTGCGCTGGCCAGCGTTCTGGTGTTGGACCCCGCTGTCCTATTGCTCGATGAGCCCACCGCCGGACTGGACCCACGGAGTCAAAGCCAACTGATCGATCTGCTGGTAGACTGGGCCGGCGGTGTCAAATCCGTGATCACCGCGACGCACGACCTTGCGGACCTCGCGGACATTGCCGACCGATGTTTTATTCTCGACTCGGGCCGTCTCGCGGCCACGGGCCCTCCCGAAGAGATCCTTCGAGACCGGGAGCTATTGGAGCGGACAAACCTGGTTCACGCGCATCGCCACCGCCATGCCTCCGGAAAGGTCCATTCTCATCCTCACATGCATTCGAGTGAGGATCTCTAAATCACGCGAAGATTTACTGGCGCATCGCGAAAGTAAATAAGGCGTGACCCGCGGCCACCGCGACATACTGTCTGCCGTCGATGCGATAGGTAATCGGACCCATGGCAATCGGGCCTCCGAGCGCAGCCTTCCAAAGCATCGTCCCATCTTTTGCGTCAAGCGCGTAGAAGTAACCTTCCCGGCCGCCGGTAAAGACTATGTCTGACGCGGTAGTTAAGATTCCGCTGCCGGTTACGTCCGTCATCTTGAACTGCCACTTCTTGCCGCCGGTGTTCGGATCCATCGCTACGACCGCGCCGGAGCCGTTCTCGGCGGTCCAGGTGTTGATCGGGCCCCGCTGCAGAGTGGGCACGGGAGAGCGCGGAGCTCCGCCGGTATAACGCTGGCCTTCGTTATATTCAGCGGGCATCTTGGCCAAATTCATGTAATAGTCCTGCCACGAGGGGATGTAAAAAAGGCCGGTACGCGGGCTGTAGGACGGAGAATACCAGTTGGTTCCGCCTTGTACTCCGGGATAGATCAGCGTCCCCGCTTCGGTTGGCGTTGCGGTGGCGGCGCGAATCGGGCGGCCGCTTTCGTCGAGGCCTGTGGCCCAAGTCTCTTTGGTGAACGGAGTCCCGTAAAGAAACTTGCCGTTGGTCCGGTCCAGAACGTAGAAGAAGCCGTTGCGGTTGGCCCACATCATCATCTTCCGCGGGCTGCCTTGCCAATTGCCGTCCACCAGAACCGGGACCTGAACCGCGTCGTAGTCAAACTCGTCGTGCGGAGTGAACTGGAAATACCACTTGAGCTTGCCGGTATCGGCATCGAGCGCAATAGCGCAATCGCTGTATAGGTTGTCGCCTTGGCGGTTATCTGCATTCCAATCCGCGCCGGGATTGCCGACGCCCCAATAGACCGTGTTGAGCGACGCGTCGTACGATCCGGTGACCCACGTTGAGCCGCCGCCATGACGCCAGGAATCTCCGGCCCAGGTTTCGTGGCCAGGTTCACCCGGCTGAGGGATTGTGTTGAAGCGCCAGACTTCCTTACCACTCGCCGGATTATAGGCGGCGATGAAACCGCTGATCCCGTATTCCGCGCCCGCCACACCGACGATCACTTTGTCTTTGACGATCAAAGGAGCCTGGGTAATTGAGTAACCGGCCTTCGGATCACCGATCCGAATATTCCAGATAGGCCGTCCCGCTTTAGCGTCGATCGCAATCAGCCGGGAATCGATCGTGCCCATAAACAGCGTGTCGCCGAGAATAGCCAGGCCGCGGTTGACCGATCCGCAGCAGGGTCGAGCATCGTTAGCAGGCCGGTATTCGTAGACCCAGAAGATCGCTCCCGTCTTGGCATCAAGCGCCACAACGTTATTGGGCGGCTCTGTGAGATACATGATGCCGTCGACGACTAGCGGCGTCGCTTCAAATTTCTCGAGCGAACGGGCCTGATAGACCCACTGCATTTCGAGGGTTTTCACGTTGTCCGGCTTGATGTCCTCGAGAGTGCTGTACCGCTGGGAAAAGCTGCCGCCGGAATAGGTGAGCCAGTTCTGCGGTTCCCGCTCGGGATGGAGCAGGCGTTCCCAGGAGACTTGCGCGGGCAGACCGGCTGCGAGCATGAAAGTTACAGCAATGGCGCGGGGGATCATAGTTAATCGAGCCCTTTCAGCGTGAGTAGATACGTTACAACATCTGCGAGTTCGGCCGTGCTGAACTTGTCCTGGTAGCCCGGCATCGTCGTCGTGGTAAGCAGGGTAAAGGTCTCCAGTTCGGACTTCGAAAACGACCGGAGCTGCTCGTCCGTATCGATTAATTGGATGGTATGCGTGTCTTCGTTGAGGCGGCGGCCGGTGACCACCTTGCCGCCTAGCGTGACCACGCGGACGAAGCGATGTTCCGGCAAGATCGATTCGGCGGGCGCGACAATGGACCGCTCGATATAAGCCGCGGTGCGAATCCCTCCTACCTCGCTCAAATCCGGCCCCACGCGCGACCCCTTGCCGTTGACGCGATGGCAGGCGAGGCACCCTCCTTTGCCCTCGAACAAAGCGCGTCCCCGCCCGGCGTTGCCGGATCCAGTGGCCGATTCATGCATGGAACGGATGTAGGCGACCAGCGCCAGGCGCGACGAATCGTTCATGGGAGTGGGAGGCATGGCGGTACCCGGTACGCCGCTCGCGATAGTGCGCAACATGTCCTCATCCGAAGAGACTCGCTTGAACTTCCCGGCGTGGAAGTCGACTCCGGGAATGGAGTTGCCGTCAGGCCCGTGGCAGGCAAAACAGTTGGTGCGGTACAGCCGCGAACCGTTCTCGACATCCAACGGAAGGTAGCGGGGCTGCGCCACAGCTACGATCCCAAAACAGAATACTGCGAGCAGCAACGCGCGCAGCGCCGAAGATCTAACGAATTTCATACCCGATTCCGACTTTTGTCTATCATATCCGAGACGTGGGGCGTGAATCGGCTCAGAAACCCACGAACTGTTCATGCTGCTCGCTGATTGATCAGCTTCAAATCCCGCACGAATAAGTCATACTGCTCCTGGTATTGGCTGCGATCGGGCATTCGCAAGAGCGAAGATGGATGAACCGTCACGATCAGCGCTGTAGCCCAGGGGTTCGGCAGCAACTTACCCCGGTCCCGCAACACGCGCACGGTGCTTCCGGCCAGCGACTGCGCCGCGGTGGCTCCCAGGCACACAACAAAATCGGGGCGGAGTACTTGGATCTCGGCCTCGAGCCAGGGTAGACACGCAGTAATGTGCACCGCCGCCGGTTTCTTATGAATCCGCCGCTTGCCGCGCTCTTCGAACCGGAAATGCTTCACCGCGTTGGTAACGTAAACGGACTGGCGATCGACTCCGGCATCCTCCAGTGCCTGGAACAGCACACGGCCGGCGGGGCCGACGAATGGATGACCATCCAGGTCTTCCTTGTCGCCGGGCTGCTCGCCGACAAGCATCACGCGGGCTGCGGCGGACCCTTCGCCGAACACGGTCTGCGTCGCTCTCGCATAGAGTTCGCAACCCTCACAGCCCTTAGCAGCCTTCGTCAACGCGGGAAGGGTGAGGCGGGCGGGAATCCACGGTTTGGCGGAGGGCGGCTCCCCACTCATGGCTCGCGCGGGCAAATGCGAAACGAACGCATCGGGACCATTTTCACGGTTTGATGGACTTGACGACGTAGTAGCTGATCGACTGCGGCACTTCCTTAAACCAGTGCGGGATCCCCGCGGGTATCACCATCACGTCACCTTTGGCGACGTGCTGGGTTTGGCCGCCGCGAATCTCGAAACCGCGCCACTGGCCGGGTTCGGTCTGTTTGCCGCCGACCATCATGCCGCCGGTAACGACGGTCGCTTCGCCGCTGACAACGTAGAAGACATCGGTCTCTTTATCGTGGACCTCTACCTGTCCGGGGCCGCTCCGGTGTGTACCCAAAACGGTGAGATCGGGTGCTTTGTAAAGATTGCCGCCTTTGGTCAGCGACGCGGCCACCTTGTCGTGATCAACGTACGCGACTGCCGGCGCGCTCCCTGCGCCGGTCATGATCCCGGCCGCGAGCGCCAGAGCTGCAATTGCAAGAATAGCCTTCATGAACCCTCCTACTTCTTAGCCGTAAGGCTTTTGTAGATTGCTTCGATGAATTGGTCCGCGGTGCCGAAGCCCGTTTTGGAGTTATACCGGGCGTCGTAATCGTGGGTGAAATTGGCCTCTTTAATCTGTGCCAGGGTCTTGCCGTCTTTAATGGCGGCCTGCACGCGATCGCGAATGATGGTTACCATGTCGCGGTATTCGACTACTTCCCACTCATCGCAGATGCGGCCATGCCCCGGAATCACGTACGTGCCCCCTTCTTCTTCATGTTTGGGCACGGTGATATCGATGATGTTGTTCAGAGCGTCGATCTCTCCCTGAATGCTGCCGCCGTGTTCTACGTCGATATACGGGAAGCTGGTGGTAGTGAAGATATCGCCCGTTACCAAAACGTCGGACTTACGGAACCAGACGAAGCTGTCTCCATCCGTGTGCGCAGCGGGTTGATGGAGCATCTGTACCGGCTCCTCATTGAAGAAGAAGTCCTTGTGACCCGCGATGTAAGTCTCCGTGGGCCATGCGCCGAAGGGCGTGGGCGCTTGCGAGCCGGTTGGGGCGCTCATACGCTTTAACACATTATCCTGCGCGTAAATCTGCGCACCCACCGAAGCATCGGTGAGGTTTCCGGCTACATTGGCGCCGGTGATGGTGACACCGGCCTTGCGCAGGGCGTCGTTGCCCCCAGTGTGATCGGGATGAAAGTGCGTATTAAGTATGTATTGGAGCGGCTTGTCCGAGAGCTTGCGGATTTCGGCGATCACCTTGTCACTCATGTTCGCCAGCCCGGTATCCACCACCATGACTCCCTCCTGGCCGACCTGCACGGCGATGTTGCCGCCCGCACCCGCAATGATGTAAACGCTCCCTTGAACCGGCAAAACCTGAAGCGAGGCGTTCTGATTCTGTTGCGCGAAGACGGGAGTTAGTAATGCGGCGAACGCCAAAACAGAAAATCGCTTGCTCACTTGGCCCCCTGATTGAGCTTCTTCTGATACTCCGGATACATGGTCTCCGCGCCGCCTAGAACAGCGCCCATAGGCAAATGGTATTTATCCGCGAACTCATGAAGAAACGGATTCTTGCCAGGCAAGTAGTTCGGGACTTCGCCGCGGGGCCGCCCGGCAATCTCTTCCACAGATTCGCATGGGTACAGCCAGTTTTGGCCATTCTGAAGCTGCTGCGTAAAATCCTGGCTCTTCACCAGCGGCTCAGTAAGATAAACCGGGTCCGTGACAATGCTGACATGAGTGAGATAGTTGCCGTGTCGAATGAAGTGTTCCGTAAGCGTGGCCTGGTCGCTTTCGGGCAGACCGTTGCGGCGGATCCAACCCTGTTTGATGTGCGTCGTGTACACCGTGAGTACATTGCCGTCCCACTGGCCCGTGGAAAAGCCCATCCAGGTGTGTGGTGCAATGTCGGGCGGGTGCGGACGCCCGTCCAACCATATGGTGCGCGTCTGCTCATAGGTGCTGATGTACTGCTTAATCGCAATAATCTGCTGCGACTTCGGCTCTCTCTCTTCCCAGATGCGCAGATTTAACGGGCCGCGATAGATGTAGGGAGAGATATGCACCTGGCACTCATGCTCAGGAACGGTCAGCCGCGAAGAGTCCCAGCTCAGAGCCCACAGGCGCGCCCCATCGGTGATGGGCAGGCCGAGGTAATTCACCAGCTCCGGACCCGGAATGCGCTCCAACTGGTCTTCATGAATGAGCGGCGCCCAATTGCCCGTAAGATCTATGCCGGGGGATGGATTAAAAGCCCCTGTATTTTGCGCCCAAGCGGGGGCAACTGCAAGTGCCCACGCGGCCCAAGACAGGGCGATCGAATGCGTCATAACGAGATGGCACCATTCTACACCTTGGTGTTGCGGGGCTCATTCGTAAGCGGCGCTCACTCGATTTCGGCTTCCACATACATCTGAAAGTGCTCGAAAGTAGCCTCGGTTACAAAGACTAATGGCCGTGATAGAATTCCTGGGCGATGAGTATCAGGTCTCTGGCGGTATCCTGTGCGCTCTATGCATCGCTAGCACTCGCGCAATCGGTCGAATGGCCTTCTTACAATGGGGACCTTGCGGCTACGCGGTTTTCACCGCTTACCGAAATCAATGCGTCCAACGTGAATGCGCTCCAGCCCGTGTGCACTTACGATTCAGGCGAGACGGGGCCGATGCAGAGCGGTCTGCTGATGGTCCAGGGCGTAATTTACTTCACTACCTTCAACACAACTTACGCGGTGGATGCCTCGACTTGCGAGTTGAAATGGAAGCACAACCGTCCCGGCCCGAGAGTCGGATTGGCTGTCAATCGCGGCGTCGCATATCTTGACGGTAAGGTATTCCGCGGCGGCACCGACGCGCATCTATATGCAATCGACGCCGCCACGGGAGAGCCTTCGTGGGACGCGAAACTTGGCGATACGGTGGCGGCCGAATCCGTACCGATGGCCCCGCTGGCTTGGAACGGGCTGGTATTCGCGGGCAACGCCGGAGGAGACCTGTTCGGTGTGACCGGCCGAATTTATGCTTTCAACGCCGCGGACGGCAAACAGGTCTGGCGCTTCGATGTGGTACCCGATTCGGGGCCGGCGCACTCTACTTGGAAAAATGTCACCGAGCGCAATCCCCCCACGGGCGGCGCGACCTGGACGAGTTACAGCCTCGATCCCGATGCCGGCGTTTTGTGGGTCGCGACCGGCAACGTGGCGCCCGATTTCTTATTAGCTCTGCATCCCGGCAAAAACTTATATACCTCTTCCGTCATTGCGCTCGACGCGAAAACCGGCAAGTTCCTTCGTTATGTGCAACCCATTACCAACGACTTCCACGATTGGGACATGACCGCTCCTCCGGCGCTTATCAAGACGGATGCGGGCCGCCTCATTGCCGCAGCGGCCGGTAAAGATGGTCTACTTCACGGGATCGACCGCTCCCCGCTAAAAGCAGGCGCCAAGCCCTCCCAGAAGCCGCTGAAGATTCTTTACTCGACCCCAGTGACTACGCGCGACAAGACCTACACTCCGCTGAACGCCAACACCGAGACACATTTCTGCCCGGGAACACAGGGAGGCACCGAATGGAACGGCCCGGCGTTTTCTCCGAAGCAGAACCTGGTTTTTGTGAACTCGGTCGATTGGTGCGCTTCAGTCAAATTAGCCGATGCGGCAACAGTGACTGGGGTTCGCGGCCGGCCTTGGGCGGGATCGGGCGACCCGCAGCGCGCATTTGGCCGTAACGACCCGAAGGAAATGTGGGGCGGGTGGTTGACAGCCGTGGACGCCGACACGGGCGCAGTCCGCTGGAAATACAAATCTCCGACCCCGATGCTTGCCGCGGTGACGCCCACGGTGGGCGGAGTGGTTTTCACCGGCGACTTGAACGGCGACGTAATGGCGTTCGACTCAGCTAACGGGTCGGTGCTTTGGAAGCACGCGACAGGGGCCGCATTAGCTGGT
>JAFAWA010000139.1 GCA_019242155.1 Terriglobia bacterium
CATCGGCGGGCACGGAGCATACGGTATCGGCTACGGTGCTCCTGCTGCGGTAGGCGCAGCTCTGGCCAACAAAAAGCATGGCCGCCTCAGCATCAACATCCAATGCGATGGCGATCTCAACTACGGCCCGGGCGTGCTCTGGACGGCCGCTCATCATCAGATTCCCCTGCTGAGCATCATGCACAACAACCGCGGCTACCATCAGGAACGCATGTTTCTCGAAGATATGGCCTGCCGCGCCAATCGCGACGTTTCGAAGACCAACATCGGCGTTGCGCTCGATACCCCGAACATCAATTACGCCATGATGGCGAAGGCATACGGTATGTACAGCGCCGGCCCGATCGAGAATCCCAATGATCTCGGGCCCGCCATCAAAGCCGCAATCGAGGTGGTCAAAAAGGGCGAGCCCGCCTTGATCGATCTCGTCACCCAGCCCCGTTAGGAATCGGTATATGAAAGGGACCCTGTTTGTCTTAGGAGCAGCGGCGCTACTCATCGGCGTCGCTTTCGCCCAGTCGAACGCTTCAGGCAATGCCGAAAACGGGAAGCGTCTGTTTCTACGCGACGGCTGCTGGGAGTGCCACGGCTATGCCGGCCAGGGCGGGACGGCCGGCGCCCGAATCGGCGCGACCAGCCTGTCGATGCAAGGCTTCATGCGCTACGTCCGCCAGCCCGCAGCCACCATGCCGGCCTTTACCGAAAAGGTCGTCAACGACTCGGATCTGACGGACATCTACGCCTATCTGAAATCTCTGCCGCCCGTAAAGCCGGCCAAAGATATTCCGCTGCTGAACCAAATGAAAAATCAGTAGCGGATGCCTGAGCTTCCCGACGTAACGGTGTACGTCGAAGCGCTGCGCGAACGGGTTCTCGATCAGACCTTCCGAAGTTTCCAAATTCGCAGTCCGTTTCTCTTGCGTACCACGAGTCCTCCGCTCGAATCCCTTGCCGGATGTAAACTGCGCGAGGTGCGCCGGCTCGGCAAGCGGATCCTGTTCGGATTTTCAAACGACTCTTGGCTTGCACTGCATCTGATGATCGCCGGTCGCCTACATTGGCGCGGCAGCAAGCCGGCCTTAAGCGCCAAGAACCAACTGGCCCGGTTCGAATTCGACACGGGTTGGCTGCTGCTTACAGAGGCCGGAACCCAGCACCGCGCCGCTTTGCATGTGGTCCAGGGCGAAGAAGGACTCCGGTCTTTGGATGCCGGTGGAATGGAAGTTCTCGAATCGGATCCCGAAAGTTTCGCCTCCGCCCTTCGTTCGTCGAACCATACTCTCAAGCGAGCGCTTACGGACCCGCGCATTTTTAGTGGAATCGGCAACGCTTACTCCGACGAAATCCTGCACCGGGCGCAGCTTTCGCCGGTGATGCTGACCGGGCGCATGGACGCGGAAGCCATTGGGCGGCTCTACACGGCAACGCGCGACGTCCTCTCCGAGTGGGTCGGCCGCTTGCGCGCCGAAGCCGCAGGCAAGTTCCCGGAGAAGGTCACCGCGTTTCGTCCCGCGATGGCGGTTCATGGCAAGTACGGCAAACCGTGCCCGCGATGCGGCACGAAGATTCAGCGCATCCGCTATGCCGCCAATGAAACCAACTACTGCCCGGTCTGTCAAACCGGAGGAAAACTGCTGGCTGACCGGTCGCTCTCGCGGCTCTTGCGTGAAGATTGGCCGCGTACCATTGAAGAGCTGGAAGCGCTGAAGCAACGCTGACGGTTGCACCGGAACTGACCCGATCAGCTCCGCTCTACTTCCTTTTGATACGCAGCATTCAACTGTTGACGCGCGAAGGCCAGGTCGTTTTTAATGGCTCCCAGGCGATCCTCTGCGGGGTAACTGATCGAGATCGTCAATGGGCCCGAAAATCGCGCATGGGCGAGAGCGCCGAAGAAGGCGGGCCAATCCACCTTTCCTTCACCGAGCGGGCAGGGGGTCCCATCAGGCTTTCTATCCCGTAAGCTGATGATGCGAGTTCGGGGCAGGGCGGCGGCAATGCTGCCCTGCGATGGATCGAAATCGTAGCCCGCCCATTGCGGGTCGAGGTCGCGAATCACCGGTTCCGCCGCAGGATAGGGTAACGCCATACCGATTCCGGCCGCGCGGCCGTAGCTCATTAATCCGATCAGGTCGATTTTTCGTTGCGCCAGGCGCTCCGAAGCGGCGTTTGCATATCCGGTACGAAAGAACGCCACACCCGAACGCGCCGACAGCCCTAGAACGTTGCGTGCCCAAGCCTCGGCAACGCTGAAAAACGAAGTCGTGATCACCGGGACTTCGAGTTGGTTGCCGCTCATAATCTCGATTGCGCGAATGAGATCCACCGGCGACTGATCAGGCGCCACGGTGCCGCCCGGCTGCACGGAGAGGTCACATCCATCGAAGCCTAGGCCGTTGAGTACCGTCCCAAGCTGCGAATACTCGATCTCGACCATTCGGGAATCGAGACACAATAGCGGTCCGGTGCGTACGCGCGGCGGCCCTGGCAGTTTGCTTTGCGCGCGGCCCAGAGTACTCGCGGCCGCGAGCGCCCCCAGGAATCGCCGTCTGTTCATCCCCACCTCGACCATTATAGGGGGGCCATCTACATATATTGTGGAGCTAGCCGCGGGCGAACCGCGCCGCAGCCTATTCCACAATCGCCTGCATCACCGCATTTTCGAAATCGCGATCCAGTTCACGATTCGGGTTGTTGGCCTGAATCATTAGGATGCCGACCACCTTCTCCTTGGGGTCCACCCAGAAGTGTGTACCGAACGCGCCGTCCCAACCGAAGCTGCCCTCCGATACGCGGTAATTAGCGGCAATCGGATCGCTCACGACCTGCACGCTCAGGCCGAAGCCCCGGCCCTTCGGCCTACCCGGAAGGGTGTCGGGCGCGTGCACCGAGGCCATCAACTCCACTGTTTTCGGACTGAGCAGACGCTTGCCGTTCAATTGGCCGCCATTGAGCAGCATCTGCCCAAACTGCAGGTAATCCTCCGCATCGCCCATCAGCCCGCCGGAGCCCGAAAAATACGTGGTGTTCGAGAGGCGCTCGTGTGTGTCTACTTTATCTAGGGTGCTCCCAGCACGGTGGTACATCGTGGCGACGCGCGGCAGACGGTCATCCGGCGGATGAAAGAGAATGTCTTTAATACCCAGCGGTTCAAAGATGCGCCGGCGCAGGAATTCATCGAAACTCTGTCCGGAAGCAATTTCGACGATGCGGCCCAAGGTATCGAAACCCGCGCCCGGGCTATAGCTCCAGCGTGTTCCGGGCTGAAAATCGAGAGGGGTCGTGCCCAGGCGCGGGATGTAGTCAGAAAGCTTCTCGCCGGGTTTACGCGCTACTTTGGCAGCCTCTGCGGTGCTGGCAGGTCCGCCGCTCACCAGGCCGGAGACGTGCGACAGCAGGTCGCGAATGGTAATCTCGCGGCTCGCCGGAACCGTATAGAACTGCGGCGTAGACGGTGCGGGCGCGCCTGCCGCCGGCCCGGTGCGTTCTTCGAGGACCGCCACCTTCATGCCCCGGAACTCGGGGATGAACTTGGAGACAGGGTCCGTGAGCCTCAGCTTGCCTTCCTCCATCAACATGAGGATCGCGGTGCCGGTGATCGGCTTCGACATGGATGCCATCCAAAACAGACTGTCTTTCGACATGGCCTTCCGCGAGTCCAGATCCATTAGTCCATGAGCCTGAAAGTGGGCGATGCGGCCGCGCCGCGCCACTAGCGTCACGGCTCCCGAAATGTCGTGCGCGTCGATATGACGCTGGACAGTTTCGTTGATTCGCTCCAATCGGTCCGAAGCGAAGCCGACATCTTCCGGTTTGCTTCCTTGAATAGATGCCGCAGTCAGCGGTAAGCCGAGAAGCGAGGAAACCACGAATGCCATCGTTGTATTAGCGACACGCAGCGTATGATTCATGGGTGTCTCCTATGCACTGGATGGCGCTTATCATATCCAAAATGATGGCCGAATGGGATGCGCGAAATCCGAATGTCAGTTATCGCCGCCTGTGTTACCATTCCGTTTTAAAACGAGGAAATCTTCGTGAAAGTCTACGAAACTAAAGACATCCGGAACGTTGGCGTGGTAGGGCACGGTGACTCCGGAAAAACCACACTCACCGCCGCCCTGTTGTTTTCGGTGGGAGCCACGAACCGCCTCCTCCGCGTCGATGAAGGCAATACCGTGACGGACTTCGACGAAGAGGAGGTTCTGCGCAAGATCACCATTTCTACGGCGATCGCAATTGCCGAGTGGCGAAAATCGAAATTCAACATTCTCGACACACCCGGCTACAACATCTTTATCAACGACACTCGCGCCGCGCTGGTAGCAGCCGATGCCGCGCTTGTCGTGGTAGATGGCGTGGCCGGTGTCGAGGTTCAGACCGAGAAGGTCTGGCACTTCGCCAATGACTTTCGGTTGCCGCGCGCCATCGTTATAAACAAACTCGACCGGGAGCGGGCCGATTTCGACCGCTCTTTAAGCAGCGTTCAGGCAAACTTCGGCCGCGCCGCCGTCCCCATCCATATACCCATCGGGTCCGAACGCGACTTCAAAGGCGTGGTAGATCTGATCCGCATGAAGGCTTACTTGTACACGCCGGATGGAGACGGCAAGGGCAAGGAGCAGGGGATTCCCGCGGAATTGGCCGATGCCGCGCAACAGGCCCATGAGGCGCTCGTGGAAATGGTGGCCGAAGGCAATGACGCGCTCATGGAGGAGTTCTTTGAGAAGGGCACATTACCGGTAGAGCACATCCTCGACGGCTTGAAGAGCGGAGTACAGGAGATGCGGATTTTCCCCGTCATGTGCGGTTCGGCGCTGCACAATGTCGGGACTGACCTCATCCTGAACTTCATTGCCGAAAACTTACCGTCACCTGCCGAGCGCGAGCCGGTGACAGTACAGCTCGACGGAAAAGAAACCAGCCGCGCAGTGGCGGAAAGCGGCCCGGCATCCCTCTCGGTGTTCAAAACCATCGCTGATCCCTTTTCCGGCCGCATTACCTACTTCAAAGTAATGAGCGGTGTGGTTAAGAATGATGCCAATCTTCAAAACGTCACCCGAAGCACTCAGGAGAGATTGGCGCACCTGAGCGTGCCCCAAGGCAAGACCCTGCAACCAATCCCTGAGTTGCACGCGGGCGACATCGGCGCGGTAGCCAAGCTGAAGGATACGTTGACCGGCGACACGTTGGCGGATAAGGGGCTAAATATTAACTACTCGCCGGTGAAACTGCCCGAACCTTCGATCGCCTTCGCTATCGAGGCTAAATCAAGAAGCGATGAAGATCGGATGGGCAATGCCGTTCACCGGATTCTCGAAGAAGACCAGGCCTTGCGGTTCTATCGCGATCCACAAACCAGGGAATTTTTGCTGGCTGGAGCGGGACAACAGCATGTAGAAGTGGTCGTAAGCCGCCTGAAAAAGCGCTACGGCGTGGATGTGACACTCAAGGCGCCCAAAATCCCTTATCGGGAGACGATTCGCGGCACGGCGGACGTGCAGGGGCGTCACAAGAAACAGACCGGCGGCCACGGCCAGTTCGGCGATTGCTGGATTCGGATGATGCCGCTCGAACGAGGTGCTAAGTTCCAGTTCGTAAACGACATCTTTGGAGGGGCCATTCCCAAGAACTATATTCCGGCAGTGGAGAAGGGCATCCTCGAGGCGGCGGAAAACGGATTTCTCGCTGGTTATCCGATGGTCGATTTCAAGGTCGAACTCTACGACGGCTCCTACCATGACGTAGACTCCTCGGAATTGGCATTTAAGTTAGCGGCGCGCAAGGCCTTCAAAGCAGCGATGCAGCACGCCAGGCCAGCACTGCTCGAACCTATTGTGAATGTCGAAATACAGGCGCCTGTCGAATACGCGGGCGATCTGATGGGCGATCTGAATGGCCGGCGCGGACGGATCGCCGGCATGGAAACCAAGGGAAGCACCCAGTTCCTGCGCGCACAAGTGCCAATGGCCGAGATGTTGAATTATCAGAACGACTTAACGGCGATGACGCAGGGGCGAGCCTCGTTCACCATGGAGTTCGATCACTATGATTTCGTTCCGCAGCTGCAAGCGGATAAGATCATTGCCGCGGCGCGCGCGGCTAAGACCGGCGAGGAAGAAGAAGAGGAATAACGATCCGGGCTGTCAGCGAACTGACACACTTCGGGACAATAATCCATTTGAGCGGTTGCATACGTTAACGGGCCTGTAGTAGCCTTAAGGGGTCTTTGGCGGGCGGCGACCCGCAAAAGTTCTTTATTTTCATTGCGCAGAGATCTTAATGGGTGACCATAAAAAGATTCTAACGTCCTTTTTCCTCCTGTCTGCGAGTCTGGTAACTGTTGCTTGCTCCTCTAACCAGCAGGCGAGGTTCCAAATGTCCTTCCTGCCGCCGGCGCCCCACGCGGCTTTTACAGTGGAACTGGCGGATCCGCCGGCCCTGCAGCCGAACCCGTACATTCAGGACAACCCGCTGCTCGCTACTCCTCTGGTGCCGCCCCGCCGCTCCCGCGCCGATGCCTTAGTGCAGCGCGCCGACCAGGCCCTGCAGCGCGGTAAACGGTTTTACCAAGCTGATGACGCAGCTTCCGCGCGCCGCGAATTCGACCGCGCGATCGATCTGATGCTCGAAGCCTCCGATCAGAATCCCTCAGACCGTCAGGAATACGAAAAGAAGTTGGATCAGATGGTCGACGCTGTGCACCGCTTCGATCTCGCGGGCCTGGGGGCTTCGGCGGAAATCGACGAGACCCGGTTTGAGAAGGCGCCCTTCGAAGATATCCTTCAAATGACGTTCCCGGTCGACCCGCAGTTGAAGAATAAAGTGCGCGAGCAGGTGGCCGCCACGGTCTCGCAGTTACCGCTGATGGTGACCGACCCCGTGCTCAGCTACATCCACTTCTTCGAAACGCGCGGGCGCAAGACGCTGATTGCGGGCATCCAGCGGTCCGGCCGATTCCGGCCTATGATTCAACGGATTCTGGAAGAGGAAGGGCTCCCCCCTGAGATTATCCACCTGGCCCAAGCGGAATCCGGATTTCTGCCGCGAGCCGTTTCCCACGCGGCCGCCGGTGGGATGTGGCAGTTTCTGACCTGGCGCGGCCAGCAGTATGGCCTAATGCAGACCAGGTACACCGATGACCGCATGGACCCGGAACGCGCCACGCGCGCGGCAGCGCGGCACCTCCGCGATCTCTACACCGAGTTCGGCGATTGGTACCTGGCGCTGGCTGCCTACAACTGTGGACCGGGAGTGGTGGAGAAAGCCGTCGAACGCACCGGATACGCCGATTTCTGGGAACTGCGGAATCGCGGTGTGCTACCCCTCGAAACTACCAACTACGTTCCCATCATTCTCGCCCTGACCATCATGGAAAAGAATGCCGCGGAATATGGGTTGCAGGATCTCCCGCTCGATCCCGCGCTCGAATACGACACGATCGAGACCGCGGCGCCAACCAGTATGATTCTGATCGCCGACCTCGCGGATGCTCCGCTCGCGGAGATTCTGGCATTGAACCCCGCTGTGCTCAAGAACACCGCCCCGGCAGCGTTTCCGGTGCATGTCCCGCGCGGAACAGGGGATCAACTCATGGCTTCGTTGCAGTTGATTCCGCCGGAACACCGCGACACCTGGCGAATCCATCGTGTCACTACGGGTGAGACACTCGCCTCCATAGTGAGCAAGTACGGCACGTCCACCGCGAGTATTGTGGCAGCGAATAAGCTCGAAAAACCGGAAGCAATTGAAGGAGACCGGTTGATCATTCCCGCCAATCTCAAAGTAAATCCTTCCGCCAATCACAGCGCCGCGAAGACCGGCACATTGCCTCGCCGCTATGTTCCGGCGCAGCCGGCCGCCACGGCCGCTGCTGCAAAGCCGGTGATGACGCATAGCAGCACTGCCATGGCGGGGCGTTCCGCCGGCCAGTAATCGACTGCGCTCGAGCCCGTCATTTTTCGCTGGTTCCGTCATTTTCGTTGTTGCGGCAATCACAAAAAGGAGTATTCTATGGGTGATTATGCGTGACTACTGGGAGGCCTGTTGAATGAGTGATAGCCTGAAACTCGCAGCCAACAAAGAAGACGAGATGGAAGACTTCCACGACTACGAGGACGAAGAAGAGAACGCGGAACTCGACTCGAAACTGGACGAATTCGAGGATGACGACGACGAAGACGAGGACGATGAGGACGAAGAAGAGGAAGAAGCCGAGTCTACGCCGCGGTCTCCCGCAGCAGAGCCCGCCCCTGCTGTGATCGTAGCCGTCGAGGAAGAGGAAGAAGAGGACGCGGAAGCTGCGCCCAAAAAGCCGGTGAAGAAAGCCGCTACTGCGAAGAAGGCGCCGGCCAAAAAGACAGCCGCTAAAACAGCTTCCAAAAAAGCCAGCGCCAAGGCCCCTGCAAAGAAGGCTCCGGCCAAGAAGGCCGCTGCCAAAAAAGCGCCCGCGAAGAAAGCTTCGGCTAAAAACGCAGGAATGAAAAAAGCGGCTGCGGCCACAAAGGCCAAAAAGGCGTCACCCAAGAAAGCCGCTAAGAAGGGCGCCAAGCGTCGTTAGAGCGCATGGACTCCGGGCGGGCGAGGCTGCCCTTGAGTCCTGCGATTTTTTTTCGCGAAATGTTCTTCACGCGATCGCGGGACAAGGCTTGCAACCTGGTCCCGGGTCGCGGTCAGCTTTCTTTCTTTACCGCCCGGCGGCAGCGTTCAAATAACTCAAGCAGGGCGTCTGCGTGCTCCTCGGCCGAGCGCGCGGCAGGTTTCGCGGAGAATCCGGTGCCCGACTGTGATGATCGTCCGTACCCTGTCGCAACCGCGATAAATTTGGTTAGTTCGAGCGCGATCTCGTCTGCGCTGCGGGCCGGGCCGCTCGCGGCCGGCGGGAGTTCCGATGGGGCGGCGGTCGGTGGTCCTGGTTCAGCCATGCTTCGTGGGCTCCTTCGTGTGTTAAAACTCTAGTGTAGTGCGACCAGCCGCATGAATGTTAGTCCTGGTTTGCCGAAAATCGTCTGATGCCTCTCACCGCCGTGCGGCACTTACGGAAAATGCGCGGAGGCGCTCAGTCGCATCTGCTCGAAGCGGATGACGGCAGTTGGTACGTAGTCAAGTTTCGCAATAATCCGCAGCACTCGCGCGTCCTTGTCAATGAACTCCTCTCCGCTACTTTCCTGGACTACCTCAAAATCGCCGCGCCCGAAGCGGCTGTCATTCAACTGACAGCTTCCTTTCTGGCGGATAATCCCGAGATCCGTTTTCAAGTCGGAAAGCGAGTGACCGCAGTGGAGCCGGGGTGGCACTTTGGTTCGCGTTATCCGGGAGATCCCGCCAGAGTGGCGGTTTACGATTTCCTGCCGGATGCGCTCTTGACGCGCGTCATCAACCTGGATGATTTTCGAGCCATTCTTGTGTTCGATAAGTGGACAGGAAATGCCGATGGACGGCAGGCCATCTTTTATCGTGCGATGGTGCGGCAGGCCGGCGCGGGCGCCGGTGAAGCCTCGGCCCGGCCCAGTTTTGTAACGCGCATGATCGATCAGGGCTATACCTTCAACGGCCCTCACTGGGATTTTCCGGAGAGCCCCGTTCAAGGCCTGTATTCGCGGCCCTTGGCTTACGAATCGGTCCGCTCGCTGGACGACTTCCAGCCCTGCCTCGACCAGGTCATCCATTTTCCGGAGGAGGTTGTAGATCGCGCCTGGAAGCGCGTCCCCGCGGACTGGATCGAAGGCGAAGAGGATACCCTGGAGCGGCTGCTGGTCGAGTTGCTCCGGCGCCGTCCAAGGTTGCCGGACCTGATCAGTGCGACTCGCTCCGCCCGAAACAATCCATTTCCGAACTGGCAGTAATGCCGGAGGCGACCCGCGCGGCAGTGAGGGGCGTCATCAAAATTCCGTTACGGTAGTGGCCATAAGCCAACCAGACCAGCGGATGCGCCGCCGGCCCGATCACCGGTTGCTCCCTCTCAGTAGCCGGACGGAAGCCAAGCCACGCCGTGTCGGTGGTCCGTTCCGCCAGCATAGGCAGCATCTGAGCAGCACGGTTTTCGATGTCGGTTATTATGGCGCGATCGAGATCCCGGCGAAAACCGCAATCTTCGGTGGAACTTCCCGCGATGGTGAAGCCGCCGGCCCGCTGTAACAGATACGAGTGGCCGCGCCGAATAATAGGGCCGACCGTTTCCGCTTCCAGAGAATAGCCTACTAAGTGCCCGCGAACTGGAAAGACGCGCGCGAGTTCGCAGCCCTCCACGGTAATCATACTGCTCCATGCTCCCGCCGCGATCACGGCCCAGCCGGCGGCGAACTGTCCGGCATCCGTCATTACCAATACCGAATCCGTTTCAGGTCGTATCGCCCTGACGCGCACGCCTTCATAAATCTCGACCCCGCGCTCGCGGCAGGCGCGGCTCAGGGCATGGGTGATCTCCCGCGGATTTACCACGGCGTCTTCGGGGTAGAAGAATGCACCCGCAATCTCGGGATTCACCAAAGGAGCCTCCCGGCGCACCTGTTCCGGGGACATGCTCGAAGCAGAGATGCCCAGCTCCGCCTGAATCTCCGCGCGAGCCGCCAGCCGCTGCCATTCCGCCTCGGAGCCGGCGATTTCGATTGCGCCGAAACGCTGGAAGTCGATCGAGCATCCGCTCTCCGACTGCAGCTCTTCCACAAACGCCGGATAAGCCCGCAGGTTTGCCAGAGCAAACTGGTGAATGGGTGATGAACCCTCGAACTCCCCGCCCGGCGCAAGCATTCCCGCCGCCGCCCAACTAGCTTCCGCCCCTAAGCGGCCCGCATCCAAGATGGCCGCGCGCAACCCGGCCTGAGACAACCGCCAGGCGATCGAGCTTCCGATGATTCCGCCGCCCGCAATGATTACGTCCAAGGCCACTTCCTTCATCGTACCTGCGGCACGCAGTCAACTGCCGCGCTGGCAAATGGACGCGCGCTAAAATGGCTGGGTGCTGCACCGGTTCATCCTTCATAACGGCGCGATCGAGGAAGCCTCAAGCCGGGTGCTTTCGGCCGGGCAGGTCGGGCTGCTTTCCGGTTGGGGAATCTTTTCGACCATTCGCGTGGTCGACGGTATTCCCTTCGCATTCGAGCGGCATTGGGCGCGCCTCGAGCGCGATGCGGCAACATTGCACATACCCATGCCGGGCGACGGCGGCGACATTCGGAAGAGCGTACTGCAACTGATCGAAGCCAACCACGCCCACGAATCCACCCTTCGCTTAGTAATCGTC
Organism: Terriglobia bacterium; assembly: GCA_019242155.1. GTDB lineage: Bacteria > Acidobacteriota > Terriglobia > Bryobacterales > Bryobacteraceae > PSRJ01. The sequence continues at coordinate 11,243 of JAFAWA010000139.1, forward strand.
CGCAATCGCGGCGGCATGTGGGAGGGACCATCCGCCGGGGGAGCAAGCGACGTGATTGCCCTCACCGCCGATTCCAAGCTGTGGGGTTCTACCGTGAAGGTAACCTATGCGGAACAGGCGCGGCACGCGGCGTCCGGCTTCAGCGGAACCAAAACCATCTCGTGGGCTATGAACCTGACTCTGCTCGAATCGGCGCAGCAGCGCGGCTTCGACGAGGTGGTTCTTCTGAATGAGCGCGGCGAAGTGGCCGAATGCACTTCGGCCAATATCTTCATCGCGAATGGAAACGAAGTTTGGACCCCGCCGCTTAGCTCCGGGTGTCTGCCGGGTATTACACGCGAAGTCCTGCTGGGCCAAATCAGAGTGCCTGGAGTTCGTATCTCCGAGCGCACGCTGTTCCCCGCCGATCTCGAATCGGCCGGCGAAGTTTTTATCACTTCCACCACCCGCAATCTCCTGCCGGTCGTTCACATCGATCAGAAACAGATGGGAACTTCGAGCAGGGTGCGTGAACCACTGGAGCGGGCCTTCGAGGAGTTCGTCAGCGGCTACGTGGCCGAACAACGCCACGCGCCGGCCGCCATCTAAGCAGCCCTCAAAACAAAAAGACTCCAAGAGGTCTGACTAAAGCCTGCTCACTGCCGGCATGCACGGCTTTGAGCCTTGCATTTCAGAGTGCTGGACGCCGTTGCCGGTCCGCTCCCCGGTCGGTGTTTTTACGCCTCCCGGATCCATGCGTTCCAGCGCATCGCGGCTTCTCTGAAACGGGGCTGGCGGCTCGTAACGGCTTTTCGCTCACCCGCAACGGCTCCCCCTTTCGAGGATTCCATTCCGGGGTCATCGCTCCCAGCCTGCTACTTCGCCTTCCTTGCTCGGTCGCTAACAGACCCGTTCGGAGTTCGGCTCCGCGCCCGGTCCGGTTTGCCCCGGAACCGGCCGTTTCCCGGCCAAATTCCCGTTGCCTGTTCGCTTCCTCGCTCACCGGTTCCGCCCGCCGCTTCCACTCCCCTTCGGGGCTCTACCCCTCGAGATCAAAGCGTTCGGCTGCGTTCGGGCCGGTTAGCCCGCCCTCCGGTTCGCCCGATTTCCAGTCGCTCCCCGTCCCGTCTCTATCGCTAGGTTGCCGGAGCGGATCGTCGTTCCTGGTTCGCTACGTTCCCGGTGGCTTGCTGTTCCTCAAACCTCTTGGAACCTTCCCCACTATGCGCCGGAAGCGCTTGGAGGTCAATCGATTCTTGTAGCCCGATCGACACTTTTCCTCAAGTTTTCGAGCTTTTGTTCTTAGGGGCTTAGCAACTGAACAACTGCAAAGCTTGTGAATAAAACGGCGTTGCCGCTTAGTGTTTCATCGGAATGGGCCCAGAGGAGAGTACCAGCTCGGCGTGATTGACCGACTGCACTTGTGTGGGCGCCATGCGGGCTAAGACCAGCACGCAGCCGATCTGTTCCCCAACAGTCGTAAGCACTTCCATTTCACCGCCCGTATGCGGGTGCGGCAAGCGGTGCTGCACATTGATGACGCCCACTACCCGGTTGCGCGCGATGATCGGGGCGGAAAGAAAAGACTCGTAGCAGTCTTCCGGAAGCTCCCCGAAGTTTTTGAACCGCGGGTCGTTATACGCCTCCCGGGAAATCGCGAGTAATCGGCGCTCCCGAGCCACCCAGCCGGTCAATCCTTCGTTCAGCCGCAGCCGGATTTTGCCGATCGTCGAGGGATGCGGTGTGTTCGAAGCACACAACACGAGTTCCTCGTTATTCAGAAGATAGATCAGACAAGAGTCGCCCTGTGTGAATTCCACAACAAGCGAAACCACACCGCCCAAAACCTCCTGCAGGCTCATGTCCCGCACCATAAACCGGCTGATCTTCTGAAACAGGCGTAACTGCTCTTCTATGCGCTGAAGCCGCCACTCGAGGTCTTTTCCCTTCGCCACGCCTACATTATAGCCGCGGGGGTCCGGGCGCGAACCCCTAACTGTGTGTCCAGGGGTACTGGCCGATAACTGGTTGCTTCTCCCTTAAAATAAGGGTTCCCATGCCTGAGCGCGGCCGGTTCATTACCTTAGAAGGACTCGACGGTTCCGGCAAAAGCACCCAATTGCGCCGCTTGGCCGTGCGGCTCCGGGCTCACGGCCGCACCGTGCTCGAAACGGTCGAACCCGGCGGTACCGAAATCGGCCGCAGCATTCGAGAGATTCTGCTCGACTCGGCCAACCAGCGGCTCAGCCCCACCGCCGAACTTCTGCTTTACTTCGCTTCGCGTGCGCAGAACGTGGACGAGCTGATTCTCCCCGCCTTGGCTCGCGGCGAAATCGTTCTGGCCGACCGGTTCACCGATTCTACTTTGGCCTATCAAGGCTGCGGGCGCGGACTCGGAGCCGAAGTGGTAGACCAACTCGACCGCATCGCCTGCCGCGGTGTGCGGCCCGACCTTACCCTTTTTCTGGATATCGACCTCGAAACCAGCCTGGCCCGCGCCCGCAGCCGGAACTTGGCCCAATCGAGCACGGAAACCCGCATGGACGACCAAGCCTTCGAGTTCCACCGTAAGGTCTATGATGCCTACCAGTGCCTGGCCGTGCGCGAACAGGAACGGATCAAGCCCATTGACGGGCGCGGCGCCATTGACCAAATAGAGCAGGAGATCTGGCGAGTGGTGAGCGCGTATGTTTGAAAAATTCTGGGGTAACCAGGCCGTAGTCGAGGCGCTCGAGCAGATGATTGCCCAGGACCGCGTGGCCCAGACTCTGTTGTTCTCCGGGCCGGAAGGAGTAGGCAAAGCAACCCTCGCCCGGCGCTTGGGGGCCCATCTTCTTGGGCGCGGCGAACTCATCGAACGGGATGACCTCAGCTTGCCCAAAAATCTCGAGACCATCGCCGAGCGCGAGCGTTGGCCTTCCGAGAAGCGCAACGATGAGCCTTTATGGTTTGCCGCCCACCCCGATTTCGTTACCTTCGCCCCGGATGGGCCATTACGCCAGATATCGATTCCCCAAACTCGCCTCTTGAAGGAGCAGGCCGTATTCCTGCCGCACAAAGGCAGCCGGCGCATTTTTCTGATCGATCATGTCGACCGCGCCAACGAGCAGGCCGCCAATTCGCTGCTGAAAGTTCTGGAGGAGCCCCCGGCCCATCTCCTGGTCATCATGACGGCCGAAAATGCTTATGACCTTCTGCCCACCATACGCTCCCGTTCCGTGCCGTTTCACTTTGCGCCGCTCACGCGGGAGGAAATGCTGGCCTTCGCGAGCGGCCGCAGTTTGCCCGATCCGGAGCGCAGGCTTGCCCTGGCCGCCGGCAGTCCCGGCTTAGCCGTCTCTCTCGACCTCGAAGCTCACGATAAGCGCCGCGCCGCCATGTTGACGTTGCTGAATGCCGCAAGCGGGGCTGCACCGTTCGGAACGTGGGCCCCCGTCGCGGAAACTTTGGGCCGCAGCAAGAGCGAAAAACTGGAGTTTCACCTCAAGCTGCTATATGAGCTTTTGCGAGATGTACTGATCCTCTACGAAGCCCAATCCTCAGGTCAGGCCGAAATCCGCAATGAGGACGTTCGCCCGGACCTCGAGCGGCTCGCGCAAAAAGTCGATTTCGCCTGGATCCTCAAGGCCGTGAAGAGAGTCGATGAGCTGGTGGAACTGGTGCGGCGCAACATCCAGAAGACCATCGCGCTCGACGCCCTAATTGTGGAACTCCGCGCAGCCTGAAAGTACGTCCCAAAATCCCGGAAACGACACCGAAGCTGCTTCCGCGCCGTGAATGACGGACTCGCCGTCTGCCGCCAGTGCGGCCACGGCGAAAGCCATAGCAATTCGATGATCGCCGAAGGAATCCAGTTCCGCGGCGCGAAAACGCTGCCGGCCCGGAACTACCAAGCCGTCGGCCAGTTCTTCCGCCTGTATCCCCATGCTCCGCATATTCTCCACGATGGTCCGAATGCGGTCGGTCTCCTTAATCCGCAGCTCCCCCGCGTCTTTGATTGTGATCCCTTCTTCAGAAGCCGCGCCCAGCACCGCCAACACGGGGATTTCGTCGATCAGTGCCGCCGTAAGCCCGCCTTCTATGGTTCCTCCGCGAACCGGTGAATGTTCCGCGACAATTTCGCCGACCAGTTCCCCGTGTGCGCTTTCAAGATCGGGAATGCGGATCCGCGCGCCCATCCCGGCCAGAAAATCGAGCAGGGCAGAGCGCGTGGGGTTCAGCCCTACGCCGCGTATGGACACCCGGGAGTGCGGAACCAGCAGGGCGGCCACAAGGAAGAACGCCGCCGAGGACAAGTCGGACGGTACCGTCAGATCGCGCCCCGTAAGCTTGGGACGGCCCTTTACCGCGATCCTACCCCGGTCGACCACGAGGTCCGCGCCGAATTCACGCAAAGCAATTTCGGTATGGTCGCGCGAGCGAACCGGCTCTGTGACTGATGTCTCCCCTTCGGCGTAAAGCCCCGCAAACAGTACGCACGTCTTCACCTGTGCGCTCGGGACCGGCAGTGGATATTCGATCGGTCGAAGCTTCCCACCCCGGATTTCGAGCGGCGGGAACTTATCCTCCCGCGCAGCCACGTGCGCGCCCATTTCGGTCAACGGCTTCATGATGCGCTGCATGGGCCGCCGTGAAAGCGATTCGTCGCCGAAGATCCGGCTGTTAAACCGCTGCCCGGCGAGAATCCCCGAGAGCATGCGAATGGTCGAGCCGGAATTTCCCGCATCGAGGTCGCGCTCGGGAGCCGACAGGCCATCCAGTCCCTTGCCGTGGATGATGTACTCCGTTCCCTGGCCTTCTACGGGAACACCTAGCGCTGCGATGCAGCCCAGAGTGGAGTGACAGTCTGCGCCGGTCGAGTAGTTAGAGATGCGCGTGTCGCCTTCCGCAATCGATGCGATCATCGCGTAGCGATGCGAAATGGACTTGTCCCCAGGTAAGGTAATGCTGCCCCCGAAAGACGCAGCCGGCAGGATCCGTTGAATCATGGGAATCTTCAGGGTATCAGCAGGACCGCCAGTGTACCATTAGGGCGTGGACCTTCCCGTCAAACCACCCATCCTGCCCATGCTCGCCAAACGGGTCGAGCAAATACCGGAGAGTGGATCGTGGATCTTCGAACCGAAGTGGGATGGCTTCCGCGCCTTGATCTTTCGTGACGGTGAAGAGATCGAAATCCAAAGCCGCGACGAGAAACCGCTCAACCGCTATTTTCCCGAAGTGGTAGCAACACTGCGGGCGCAATTGCCGCCGCGTTGCGTGCTCGATGGCGAAATCGTGATCGCGACCGCTAGCGGTCTGGATTTCGACACCTTGCAGCTTAGGCTCCATCCCGCTGCTTCCCGGGTGAAGCTTCTATCCGAACAAACCCCGGCCTCCGTTGTCTTCTTCGATGTGCTCGCAGTGGGCGATCGCGATCTGCGGGGCGAGCCGTTTGAGCGCCGCCGCGCCGAACTGGAAACGCTGCTTTCTGATACCGCTCCTCCGGTTCACATCACTCCCGCAACCCGCGAACTCAGTGTGGCCTCGGACTGGTTCCGGCGCTTTGAAGGCGCGGGCCTCGATGGCGTCGTCGCCAAACCGGCCTCCGGGATCTACGAACCGAATAAGCGCGTAATGCTGAAGGTAAAACATGAGCGCGATTGCGATTGCGTGGTGGCCGGCTTCCGTTGGTACAAAAAAGGCGAGCACAGCGCCGTCGGTTCGTTGTTATTGGGGCTCTACGATGATGCAGGCGCGCTGCAGCACGTGGGTGTCTGCGCGAGCTTCGCCGAAGAGAAGCGCCGCGAGCTCGTCGAGTTCCTCGCGCCCTATCGCCAAGATGCGCTGGCTGATCATCCCTGGAAAAGCTGGGCAGAGTATGCGCCTCAGGAGGGCGAAGCCCCGCGCCGTATGCCGGGAGGCCAGAGCCGTTGGAGCCAGGGAAAAGATCTCTCGTGGGAACCGCTGCGGCCCGAGTTGGTGGCGGAAGTTGCCTATGAGCACATGCAAGGCTCGCGCTTCCGCCACATGTCGCATTTTCGGCGATGGCGCACGGACAAACGGCCGAAAGACTGCACCTATGCGCAGCTTGAGGTCGTGCCCCCCGAAGAGTTAAACGCGATCTTTGCCGGGGGCCGCTGAGTACGCGCCGCTACGCGCGGCCCGCACGCTACGCATCCTGCGCTCGCTACGCGTTCCCCTTGCGAGCCCGTTTACTCCACGCCTCGCGCCATTCTCGTGTCGGGTCGTCATCCGGATCAGGCTTTTCCTGCACCGGCCGCAGCGCTTCCGGCACATGACGCAGGTTCACCCGAATGCGCGTCCATGTGGACGACCTCCCGCGCATCGAATCCACCAGCACATCATCTACGGCCAGCAATCCGGACACATCCGGATGTTTCTGTTTCCATCTCTCAAGGCCGGCAAGGGCGGCTTCCCGATCCGGAGAGTTCGCTACAACCAGCAGCGGCATTTTGGTCCGGGGCGTCTTCGCCGCGGGACGGGCGCGCGACGGCATCACCCGCGGCGCTTCGCCCTCCATTTTGCGGAAATGAGGCGGCCAGGGCGCATCGGCTAAACCCGCTGCTTCATCCTTCGCCGCAAGCTCCAGCAGCGGCTCCAAAGACCCCGGTGTTTCATCCATGGCAGCGTGCGGATCGCCCAAAGCTTCAAAGCGGCGGGGGATCGTAAGAATGGTGAAGTCGGCTGGTTCGCAATCGGCTACATCGCGCCATTCGAGTGGCGTAGACACGCGGGCATCGGGAAGAGGCCGCACCGAATACGCCGAGCAGGTGGTGCGATCCTTAGCGTTCTGGTTGTAATCCAGGAACACGCCGTGCCGCTCCTCTTTCCACCACTTCGAGCTGGCTAAAGCTGGAACCCGCCGCTCGACCGCTCTCGAAAGCGCCACCGCCGCGCGCCGCACTTCGCCGAACGTCCATCGGGGCTCAATCCGCACATTGACGTGCATTCCCCGCGAACCGCTGGTTTTGGGCCAGCTTCGCAGTCCCAAGTCGTCGAGCAGCGCCTTGACTTCTAACGCTACCGTGCGCACGTCCGCCCAATCGACACCCGGACCCGGATCAAGATCCACGCGCAGTTCGTCGGGATGGTCTAGGTCGCCGGTGCGCACCGGGTGAGGATGCAGTTCAATGCAGCCGAGATTTACGATCCACAGAAGACCCGCCGCATCATCCACAACCACCTCTTCCGCCGTCCGGCCCGAAGGGAACGACAACGTCACCGTACGCAGCCAGGAGGGCCGTTCTGCCGGTGCGCGCTTCTGGTAAAACGCCGGCTCTTCGGCCCCGTTCACGAACCGTTTCAAGACTACGGGCCGGTCCACGATTCCGCGCAGAGCACCGGGGGCGATCGCCAGGTAATAACGGATAAGATCGAGTTTTGAGACCTTCGTCTGTTTCGAGAAGTAGAGTTTACCCGGGTGAGTGACGCGAACCTCCCGCCCCTCGATAGAGAGCACCTCAGCGGCTTCTTGATTCACAAAAACAGGCTACACGATTCGCGTCTTGGGATGCGAGATGAGCCTCATATGCAACCGGCAACCGCGACCCTGCCGCCGGGAGGGCGAAACAGGAGTTCACAACAGCTTCACCCGTTCTGTTATAAACTCGTGTGATACCTCAGAAATCTGAGCTCCCAAGCGGAGCTTCGCACAGTAGGAGAATCGGAGAATGAAGATGTCACGAACCATGACGATACTGGGCCTGCTTCTCAGCTTGGCTCTGTTGGCGGGTGTGGTTGCCTGGGCGGCGGAAGTGCCGGCCGTGGGCAGCACGGCCCCGGATTTCACTTTGCCTTCCCAGGAAGGAAAGCAAGTCAGCCTGCACGACTTCAAGGGCAAATGGGTTGTGCTGTATTTCTACCCCAAGGACATGACCCCCGGTTGCACCATCGAAGCCCACAACTTCCAACGCGACCAGGCTCAGTATGACAAATTGAACGCCGCTGTCGTGGGCGTCAGCGTCGACAGCATCGATTCCCATCAGGAGTTCTGCACGAAGGAGAATTTAACCTTCAAACTTCTTGCGAACCCCGGCCATGACGTAGTAGAGAAATATGGCTCGCTGACACAGATGCGCGGCATGACCATCGCGGCCCGCAACACCTTCCTCGTCGATCCCAAGGGCGTGATCCGCAAGGTGTACACGATGGTAGATCCCAATCCGCATAGCCAGCAGGTATTAACCGAGTTGGCCGAGCTGAAGAAATAGATCGGATCGTTATCTCTGGGCAGGTTCGCCTGCCCAGAAATCTTTCGCGCCCAAGGAGTGCCTATGAAACGTTGCTTGCAGTTGCTCACGCTGTTCGTGGCTGCCTTAGGCGCCGCTTTGGCTCAAGTGCCGGCAGGGGCTAAGTACCGCCTGCCTTTCGGCGCGTCCGGCGACAGCCACACGCCGCAGATTCTCTATCACGGCGGCCCCATACTGCTCGGGTCTGTACCGATTTATATCGTGTACTATGGCTCCTTTCAAAGCAGCACCGTCCAGATAGTGAACGATTTCTTTTCAAATCTCGGCGGCTCGCCGCCATTCGCTGTGAATACGACTTACTATGATGCCCAAGGTAATTTCATTTCGGGCGCGCTCAGTTTCTCGCCCGCCTCGAGCGTCTATTTCGATAGCTATTCGCAGGGTAAAATCGTCACCAGCGGCACGGTCCTCAAGATTCTCGCGGGCGCGCTGAACGGGCACCTGCCCATTGACACCACCGCCGAGTATTTCCTGATTACATCACCCGATGTGAAAGTGATCGGCTTCTGTAGGAGCTTCTGCGCGTATCACAACAATTCGGGCAGTATCGTCGCCGGTAAAGATATCAAGTACGCCTTAGTCCCCGATCCCGATTCGGCATGCTACGGCTGCGACGGCAACGTAAGCATTTATAACCAGAACGTCACGCCCAATGGCGATATCGGCGCCGATGAAATGACCGATTCGATCATGCACGAACTCTCCGAAACCGTC
>JAFAWA010000223.1 GCA_019242155.1 Terriglobia bacterium
TTGGCTTGCGGCGGCTGTTTTTCGTGTTTCGCGTTCAGGTCGCGCGAGAGCATTAGTTTGAAGGTCAGCCGGTCGGCTCCGCTGGTATAGCCCACGCCAACGCCTGCTTCGATGTTAACGCCCTTGCTGCTGTGATCCACGGCTGCCCAGACCTCATGGAATTGCTGGCTTACCGGAATAAAGTCGTGAAGCGCGCCGAAACCGTCATATTCTTCACCAGCTACAGTCCACCGATCGTTGAAGTTGTAGGCCACTCGCGTGGCAGGATTGAATTGCAGGTTCCGGACGCCGCCCGTATAGTCGGTATCGACGATCGGATTGAAAATGAAGTCCCACGGCTTGAGATGCAAGCCGATGATTGGCCGGATTTCGGAGGTGATGGCCCGCGGCTCCCAATAGTGATGGTTGACGCTGAACTCGAAATTCACGCCATAGAAAAACTTGTGATCATTGGCGTGCGGACGCACGAACAGCTCGCGCAGTTTGAACCCGTCAATGGTCCCGCCGTAGTTCGTTGAATGCGGAGTCGTGACCGGCAGATAAAGCCCCTGCTCAAACCATGGTGTAACGCCATAAGCCCATTCGGCAGTGGTCTGAAACGAATTGTTGGCGATGATCGCACCAGGATAGTCCGGGATCTTCCGGCCAATCGGCGTAAAGTTCATATGGACCATCAGATTGAAAATACCCGGCTCTGCGATAACGGCGTCATAGACTTGGATCTCGTCGGTTTGGCCCAGCAACATTCCCGGTGCAGCCAGCGCGGCTAGGAGCAGATGGGCTACTTGTGCCCGAATCGCGAAGCCTGGATGACGATAGGCGGTAGTTCGCGCCAAAACCGTATGCAAGTTCGGGCGGCCTTATTTGGCGGTCGCAGCCGAGGCTTCAACCGAGGCGGGCTTCTTCAGTTTCGTTACGGGTGACGGCAAGCGGGACCCGACTGGACCGGTGAACTCTTCCGTCGTGCCGTCGTCGTAATACTGCACAAAACGCCACACCAGGTCCTTTTCTTCTTTGGGATTGATGCCCAGCATTCCGAACTCGGCGAATTCGTACGCGTGTAGTGTGCCGGTCCATGTGGCGCCGATAATCTTGCCGTTGTCGGTCTTTTTTAATTCGATGTTCCATCCCGGCTTGAACTCGAAGTCGTAGATGTCGAGTCCCTCGGGAAATTCGCCGACCACTTTCGTTGAGTTCACCTTCTTTTCATTCGGCACGCGCATGGTGTATTTCTCGCGGGCGCCAGGTGTGGATTCAGCGGGCGCGATTCGGATGTGCGCGTATGCCAGCGGGACGCAGGCAAACGCAACGGCAACACCGGTCAGAATCTGGCGTGACAAAAATTGACGATTGGTCATCGTTTTATCACCTTCAATAGAGATTTATTAGAGTATCGTAGTTCGTCTTTCGGGAACAATCACGATCCATGTCGGTGTTCCGCGTAATCAGTTCTAAGGCGATCATTGGCCACTCCTATCTGCGGACCGCCGGGGCGGGTTAGCTTGGCGTGTTTTCGTCATTGAGGCTTAGTAAAATATGCGCGGAGGAACGATGCGGAAATCTTGCCCGCTATGGGGAGCCTGTGTGCTGATCTTCCTGGCTGCCGGACTGCCTCAACGGGCGGCCGCAGAAGGGCCGTACAAGGTTTCGAAAGTGGTTAAAATTGGCGGCGAAGGTACATTCGATACCGCCTTCGCCGACGTCGATGGCCGCCGGTTTTACATTCCACGTAAGAACCCCGGCCGGATCACCGTTTTTAATCTGGACACGCTGGAGCCGGCGGGCGAAATCCCCGATGCGGCAGCGAATGGCGTCGTCGTCGATTCGAAATCCGGGCACGGGTTCGCAAGCAGTCAACCCGTCGTGATGTGGGATGCGAAGACCTTGAAGACGATCAAGACCATTGAAGTCCAAGGCCGCCCCGATGCCATTCTGTTCGATCCATTTATGGAACGCGTCTTTATCTTCAGCCATGTCGCTCCGAATGCAACCGTCATCGACGCAGTGAATGGCTCCGTGCTGAGCACGATTGATCTGGGCGGCGAGCCAGAACAGGCCGCCACGGATCGGAAAGGCCGCGTTTACGTTGATGTCAGAGACAGGAACGACATCGCCGTCATTGACGCGAAGGCTCTCACCGTCGCAGCGCGGTATAGCGTGGCACCTAAAGGTGGACGGTGTTCCGGACTGGCGATCGACGTTAAGAACGAGATTCTGTTTGCGGGCTGCCGAGCGCCGCAGATGATGGTGATCCTGAGTGCCACGGATGGAAAGATCCTGGATGCTCTGCCGATTGGATCCACCGCCGATTCGGCCATTTTCAACCCGCAGACGAATGAAGCTTACAGCGCGCAGATCGATGGGACGCTTACGATTATTAAAGAAACGAGTCCCACCAGCTTCGCCAAGGAGCAGACCGTGCAAACAAAGGACAGTGCCAAACAGATGGTGTGGGATAGCAAAACAAACCGGATCCTGCTGATCGCTGCGGATTTTCTACCTCCAACCGGGCCACCGAGGGCGGGAGTGGCTGGATATGGAGGAAAGATGGTGCCCGACTCGTTTTCAATTCTCGTGGTTACGAAGTAGCAAGGTGGTCGAGGAAGTATTACGCTCCGCAACCCTGAAGCGGACGAGAGCGCTAAGGTTGTTGCCACGTCATCTCCAGCCGCACCGGGATGTCATTCTTGATGGGAACTGTCAGGAGCGATGGTGGATCGATTTTGAAATCGCTGAGCGTAGCCGGAATGGTTCCGGAGACACGGAGCTCTTTTCCCTGGCGCGTCATTTGAAGTTCGACTTGTTTGTAAGTTGCCGTTTGGCCGGCAAACTGGATTTCCAAGTCGGCGTGGATGGTGGGGATGGCGGCGGCGCTCTCGGGCAAGCGCGTACGAACCGTAACTAGAGGAAACCCCGCGCCACGGGTCGCCTGGAGCATATGCAGGTCTCTGTTGCTATCGCCTGAATCAAACGACTTTACCGGGACTGCGATCAAGAAGTCGCATTCGCCGGCATGGCAGACCCCTTTACCTCGGGCGGCATGGCTGATGCCCTCCGTTTGATGCAGGGGATGGGATACGTGATACGTAAGAGTAGATTGCCGCAGAACCCATTGGTTATCTGCGGCCCAAGTGAAGTGGGGAACCGCTAGCATCACCAGAACAGCCAGCGGCAGTCTCAAATTCATAACCTCTTCTCAAAAATGCAAAGATACGGCCGCGATCGCAAGGCCGTATGCCCCCGCCGTGACGATTGCGACCGCGCCATGCGCGCTGGCGATTCCGTGCAGCCGCTCTCCCTGGCTCTTTTGCTCGAATGCCATCGCTCCCAAAAAAGGCGTCAGGATCATTCCTGGCCCGTGAATCCAGGCCAGCGCTTTGTGCAGCCGAATCGGCCCGCGCGTGTGTGTGCTAGGCACTTTAGGCGCGAAGATCGAAAAGTAAGCAGTCGTGAAATATAAACCCGCCGTAGTCGAGCCGAGGGCCGCATGAAGGTCGCGTGTGGTCGAACTGGTGTTCCTGCCACCTGCCATTGTTCCTGTGACCACCGTTGCTATCAAAGGAATGGTTGTAATCAACCCGAGCCGTTGGTGGATTTTCAACATGTGCGACCTTTTGTCAAGCCTGGCTTGTTCCTGTGGGTTTCCCTGCGTCTGCCCAGCGGGGAAGCCCAGATCGTTCAGGTTTGGAGGCCCAGGATTCGGAGGCGCAGGGCTCGGCTGTTGCGTATTCGTCAGCACCTGCTGCGGAAAAAAAGCGGCATCGTTATCGGCCGACTCATTGTCAGAGAAAAATCTCGGAGAGGGAAACGCTGCGATCATTGCCCGGGGGAGAGTCCGTTGCATTGCCTCCGCCATCGCGGCATCAGCATTGACGAACGACACATCGGACGGAACGGATGTCGCGGGGAAATCACTCGTCCGGGCTAAAGAAGAAGAAGCTAGCAGCAAACACCCAATCGCGATGGGCGCGCTCTTGAGAGGTACCATGCCGGTTGCCTTTCCACAAACACCGTAACAGAAAAGGCATTGCGATTGCGTAGAGGGTCCGAATTGATTCCGAGGTGAACCTTTGTGCAACATAAAAGGACTGTGTATAAATCTTGATTTCTGCACAGGCCGGAAATGATTGGCCTGTCTTGTCGTGGTGCACAAAGGACCCCCCGATTCTGTTGAAAAAGTCTTAGGTATTGAGCGGTTGAATCGCACGCTAAGGGTTTTTGGGCGACGAATCGTCCGTGGGATGCAGTTTGTTGTGGCCGGGCCGGCTCGAACGAGGCGGCCTGTTCTGTTTGCCCCGCTCATGCCAGCGATAGGCAAAGCGGTTTGCAGCCTCGCACATTCTCGGCCGTATGGCGGCGCAGATCAGCGCCGACTGGCAACGGATGTACGGCCACCCGATCTATTTCCTGGAGACGTTCGTGGATCCGGAACGATTCCGCGGAACGTGCTACCGGGCGGCGAACTGGGTGGTGATGGGCAAGACGACCGGACGCGGCAAGCAATCCAACAGCTACGTGCCGAACCGGTCAATCAAAGAGGTTTTGGGATATCCGCTGACCGAGCATTTTCGCCAGTTGCTGGAGCAATAGGATGAAGTCAGCCAGACGCCGGCTCGAGGTGGACCTGGAAGAACTGGACCGTGTGCTGGACGGGGCGCGGCAGTCGCCATTGAGCGCAGCCGATCACGACAAACTGAAGGATGCCTTGCATGCCATGGCGGCCCTGCTGACGCGGTCGCGGAACACAGAGAAGACCAGCGCGGTGGTGGAGCCCACGTCGGAGGAACCGGGTCAACAGAATGCGCGCCGCCGGCCGGACATGGGCGGAACAGCGCGGCGGCGTTCACCGGCGCAGGCAAGGTGGAGATTCCGCACCAGAACCTCAAACACGGCGATCGCTGCCCGGAATGCGGACAGGGCAATGTCTACGTGCAGAAGGAACCGCGGGTTCTGTGCGCATCGTGGGGCAGGCGCCGCTGGCGGCGATGGTGTATTCGCTGGAGCGGTTACGGTGTGGCGCCTGCGGGCAAGTTTTCACGGCGGAAGAGCCGGAAGGCGTGGCGGTGGAGAAGTACGACGAGACGGCGGCGGCGATGATCGCGCAACTGAAGTACGGCAGCGGGATCCCGTTCTACCGGCTGGAGCGGCTGGAGAACAACTCGGGATTCCGCTGCCGGCGGCGACGCAGTGGGAAATTGTGGAAGAAGAAGCCGAGGTGATCAAGCCGGCGCGCGATGAGTTGATCCGGCAGGCCGCCAATGGAGAGGTGCTGCATAACGACGATACCGGATGCGGGTGCTGAAGTTGGAGCGCGAACCCGGCGACCAGAGGACCGGTGTCTTCACCAGCGGCATCGTCTCCACGGCAGGGCGGCAGATTGCCCTGTACTTCACCGGGCGCCAGCACGCTGGAGAGAACATCGCGGACGTGCTGAAACAGCGGGCTCGAGAGTCGGGTACGGCGATCCAGATGTGCGACGCTTGAGCTGGCACGCGCCGAAGTTGCCGGCGGGCGTGGAGTTGTTGGTGGCCCACTGTCTCGCCCACGGAAGACGGCAGGTGGTGGATGTGGCGCAGAACTTCCCCGCGGAGTGCCGGCATGTGTTGGAACAACTGGGCGAGGTGTACCGCAACGATGCCCGGGCACGCGAGGAGGCCATGACGGCGGTTGAGCGGCTGCGTTTTCACCAGCAGCATAGCCAGCCGATTCTGGATGCCCTGCACGGCTGGCTGGAAGCATAGTTCGCGGAACGGAAAGTGGAGCGGAACTCGGGGCTTGGAAAGGCGATCACGTATCTGCTGCGGCACTGGAAGCCGCTGACGTTGTTCCTGCGCCAGGCCGGCGCCCCTGTGGACAACAACCTTTGCGAACGAGCTTTAAAGCGGGTGGTGTTACATCGGAAGAACGCTTTGTTTTATCGGACCTTGAACGGAGCCCAAGTGGGAGACCTGTTCATGAGCCTGATTCACACCTGCCAGTTGTGCGGCGCCAACTCCTTCGACTACCTGGTCCAGCTGCAACGGCATGCCCGGGAACTAGCGGCCAACCCTGCGGAATGGATGCCCTGGAACTATCGCGAGACGGTGGCGCGGCTTGCAGTATGATGAACCTTCCTGGCTGAAAACGATCCTCTGCGGCCAGCGGAATCGGACTATGCAGAATGCCTGTAAAACGGGTCTCCCGCGAAGCAAAATCCGGAGACGTTTTCGGCCAGCCACGAAGAACGGCCAGAATGTTCCGGGCTGGCCTGTACGCGCGCGTCTCCACCAACGATCAGCAGACGCTGCCGATGCAGAATCGCGCGCTGCGGGAATATGCAGCCCGGCGTGGCTGGACCGTCGGAATGCAGGTACGCGAGGTCAGTTCCGGCGCGGTTGAACGGAAAGCTCGCGAACAACTTATGGAAGCAGCGCGCCGCCGTGAAATCGATGTGGTGCTGGTCTGGCGTCTCGATCGATGGGGCCGTTCGGTCACCGACCTGCTCGCCACCCTGCAGGAAATGGAGCATCTCGGTGTCGGCTTTGTCTCGCTGACCGAAGCGCTGGACCTCACGACGCCGGCCGGTCGCGCGATGGCCGGCCTGCTGGCGATCTTCGCAGATTATGCGGAGTGCGCGATTATGCAAAGCCACTGCGCTGAGATAGCGATGTGGTCTGCGTTTTAATGATGTTGAACTCCGCATTATCCCGGTTGGAAAAGAGAGGCAATCAACGCTTCGGGCGCTTTGAATCGTCCGCGACG
>JAFAWA010000391.1 GCA_019242155.1 Terriglobia bacterium
CGCTACTACGTCCGTCTCGGTTCGGCCTACATTGCGCTCGGGCCGCAGCCGAACGCCGCTCCCTACATTGATCACATTGCCGCCGCGGTGGTGGACTTTGTAGAAACCGATTTCGGCAAGCCGGAGATCACCGCGCAGATCACAGCCGCGGGACTGGCAGCGCCCCCGGGCGTCCTGCCCATGTTGTCCGATCCCGATCGTCTCCGGTTGCAGCTTGTGAATGCTACCCACGGCCTCTTCGACACGCTCATGCCGGGCGGACGGGTCACCACGGAGCCCGCGGCAGTGACGCCGATTGGGCTCGATCACATCATGGTTTCGGTGACCGATCTCGACAAGTCCGCCGCCCACTACAGAAAGCTGTTTGGCCCCGAAGAGCGTGGTGGAAACAAAGACAGGCGCATCTGGTTCAAACTCGCCGGATCGAGGCTGGGACTCGAGCCTTGCGCTGATGGGGCGAAGCCCGGCTTCTCGCATTTTTCAGTAAAAGCGGCCGACTTCAACCACGCCGCGGCAACGGCAAGGCTTCAGAAGCTCGGCATCAAAGTGGAACCGGGCTTGGAGAAAGGCTCGCTTCGTTTCCGCGACCCCAACAACGTGGCGGTCGAGATCACAGCAGGCTGAATCAGACTTTGGAATAGTCCAGCAGTAGCTGGCCCGTGCTGTCCCCAACCTTCTCGATCGGTACGCCTACGTTATCGAGAATTGTGACCAGCAGATTCGCCATCGGCGTATCCGTCTTGTAGTCGAAGTGGTAGCCGGTCTGAAACTTGCCGTTCAGTTTGCCCGCCGCGAGCACGGGCAGATCCGAATGGCGATGAAGATTGCCGTTGCCCATCCCGCTTCCATAGAGGATCACGCTGTGATCGAGCAGAGAGCCATCCCCGTCCGGAGTGGCATGCATTTTTTCGAGGAACTTTGCCAATAGCTGTACGTGGTAGGTGTCGATCCGCGCTTTCTGAGAGACCAGTACCGGATCTTCGCGATGATGTGAGATCAGATGGTGATTCCCAGGTACCCCGATATTCGCATAGGAGCGCCCACTGAGTTCCCGCGCCATGATCAGGGAAAAGACCCTTGTGACATCGGCCCGGAACGCGGTGAGCTGAAGGTCGAACATCAGACTGCAGTGCTCTTCGAAGGTCGCCGGAATGCCGACCGGCCGATCCGGCAGTTCGAGCGACTCTTCGGTATGCGTTTCGGCCGCCTGAATCCGCTGTTCCACATCGCGAATCGATCCCAGATACTCGTCGAGCTTCGCACTGTCCGCCGAGCCCAGACGCGCGGTGATTTGGCTTGTCTCTTCCAGCACGGAGTCCAGGATGCTTCCGGACTCGTGCATCCGTGGCCGCCGTTGTTCGGCGCTGCCGCCGTCGCCGAAAAGCCTTTCGAACACGACACGCGGATGCAGTTCGGGCGCGTTGGGAGAGGTTTCACTCCGCCACGAAACCGTGTTCACGTAGAAGCAGTCGCCCGAATCGCAGGCGCCCTGCGAAGGCGGATCCGTGGTCACCTCCATAGAAGGCACCGGTGTATCCCGCCCCAGATGTTTGGCTGCGATCTGGTCGATCGAAGGAGCGAGTCTGATTTCGGCCCCGGGACGGGTACGGTCGTATGCGTGAACGCCGGTGAGCCACGCCGCCGCGGCGCGATTATGGTCACCCGACCCATCGCCCTTCGTGTCTGCTTCCAGATGCGAAAGATTTGTGAAGATGTTCACCTGATCGCGAACCGGCGCGAGCGGCTGAAGATTCGGGGAGAGTTCGAAGTTCCTGCCGGTCTGCTGCGGCTTCCACTGCGAAAAAATGATGCCGTGGGAAACGTAGACGAAGCCAAGCCGCGGCGGCGCGCTCGCTGCCTTTGCCGCGAGGGCGGGAAGCATCGCGTCCAGCATAGGCAGCGCAATGCCCGCGCCAAGGCCCTTCAGCAACGTCCTGCGGGGCAGAGACTTCTTCGTGATATAGTTCATCGCCTAGCCTCCGATTCTACTGGTTTTCGCTCCCGTTTCATACGCATCTGGAACTGGTCGCTTGTGACCACACCCTCTACCAGCGCTGCGAAGGTGTAGTTGTGCTTTCCCGCTTCCTGCACGATGGCGCGGATCGCCGGACCGTCATAATACTGCACGTTCCTTCCCAGTCCGTACATCATTAGTTTGCTGGTCATGGCTTCGACGAAAAACGAGGGATCGCGCAACAGCAGTTGCCGCACGCCATCCACCCCATCGACGCGGGTGCCGTCAGGCAACGTGCTCACTACATCGATCGGGCCGCTGCCGTCTTCAGAACGCCAGCGCCCAACCGCATCGAAATTCTCGAGAGCGA
>JAFAWA010000416.1 GCA_019242155.1 Terriglobia bacterium
ACTCATAACGGTCGGCGAGCTTATTCATTTCCGTGCTCACCGTATACATAAGCTTGCCCTGCGGGTCGGGAACGGCGCCCGCGGCGAATCGGATCCGTTTGGTGGGTGTATTGAGCTGGAAGTGGTTGGTGATTTTCCGAGTGGCGACGTCAATCACCTCGATGCCGCTGTGATCGCCGGTAGTGACATATAGGGTTTTCTTATCCTGCGAAAGCCGCAGGCCACTAGGCAAGCCGGTGGTGAGCTGGATCGTATCGGCGATCTGGCCACTGGTTTCATCGAAAACAATTATGGAGTCCTGATACGTCCCCATGAACAGGGTGGCGGCCGGCGCGTACGCGGCAGAGAGCAACAGAAGGCACGAAAGCGTTTTCATTGTGTCCTCGATTTGACGTCGCGCAGTCCGGCTATGGAAAGACCAGGTCCAAGTTGCGCCAATCCTTGGTGGCCACGGCGCATTTACTCGCCCAATCCGGGTAATTGTTCACGTGGTCCGGAACCTGGGCGGGCCAGAAGCACGAGTTGTAGCAATCGTAAATGTCGCGCTCCACAGGCTGACAAAGGCCCGCGGTGCCGCCCGCGGAATCGACTTCCCATCCCGGCGAGAAAGATAAGGAACACCCCATGGGAATGTGCGGTCGAGCCGGCGCCTGTTCCTGAAGCGCGATCACATCGCCGGCATCGGATGGAGTGCCGGATATCGGAGCCGGCGTCCCGGCCTGCGTTCGTTGACCGTCGGACACGAGCCGGCGGGCCTTGCGGTTTGCTGCTCGCAGATACTTCATAGGCTTTTCCTTTCGGCGAATTTTTCCAGAAATTCAGGGTTTTGGACCACCAACGTGCCGAAAATGCGGAGACAGATTCCGGTCCAGCCGCGGATCCAGTCGCAATAGTGCAGATTCGGATGGCCGGTATCGCCGTATCTCACAAAGGCTTCGTGGTGACAGCCGCCGGCGCACAAGGGGCGGGCCCAGCATGTGTGGCAGGCGTACTTGGCGCCGATATGGCCCCGCGACAGAAAGTCGCTCTGCTTCTCACGGTCGATGCCGCTCGAAACATGGCCTAGCGAGTGCGTATCGGAATCGACAAAGCGGTGGCAAGGGGCGATATCGCCGGAGGGCCCGACGCCGATCAAGCCGAGCCCGGCGCCGCAAGGATGCGATTTGTTCACGCCTTGATAGAGCTCGGCAATCGTGTCGCTGACATTCGAAAAGCCATGCAATTCGCCGCGCAGGGCAAACTCGAGCCACTCATCGGCAAGGATCCGGAACTGTTCGAATACGCCGTTCATGCCCTGATCGTTGATGGCATACAGGCGGTTGGCGGCGGTGGTGACGGGCGCAAACCCGACCTCGTGAAATCCGAGGTCTTGTTTTAAGTGCCGGTAGATGCGGATCACATCGGAAACACCGGCCGTGAGCGTGACGCGCGCCGCTATGGGGCGGGTGCGGTGGGCATCGATCAACTGGCGAACCCTGGGCGCGATCACATCGTAGCTGCCGCGCCCGTTTGCGAAGACACGGAGCTGATCGTGGAGCTCGGGAGGGCCGTCCATACTGACGGTTACGCCAATCCGGTTTTCGGAAAGAAACCGGATGATTGCCGGTGTGAGCAGAGTGGCATTGGTGGTGAGGCTGAAGTCGATGGTCTTGGCCCGCGCCGCCGCGGCTTCGGTGGCGTAGGATACGACCCGCTGGAGCAGCGGGAAATTCATGAGCGTTTCACCGCCGAAGAAAGTGAGATGAACGCCCCGGCGCCCGGGAGACTGCTCGAGCAGGAAATCGACGGATGCCTTGGCCGTCTCAAAGTCCATGAACTTCGGCTTGCCCTCGGGAGTGGCGACTTTGTCCTCCCCGAATTCGTAACAGTACTGGCAAGAGAGATTACACTGATTGGTCAGGTTGAGAACCAGCGTTTGCAGCGGAAACCCGTCGGGTGGGTTTTCAACCGGGTCTGGAGCGGTTTCCTCTCCGCGTATGGCTCGAAGAAACTCCAGTTCGCCTACCACGTCTTCGGCAGCTTCAAATCCGCAGTCTTCGATGAGCCGGCTGCGCTCCATGGGCCCGCGGCGCAGGCGTTCGATCACTCGGGCGGCCTGTTCGTCAAGTTCGAAGATGGCTCCGGCCGGCACGAGATAAAGGAATGGCCGCCCGCCCCCTTCGAACTCATAGAACTCGCCGAGTTGGCAAATGCGCGTCTCGACGGCCGGCGTCATCTCTCCACCTCCGGCTGATCCCATTTGATGTAAGTGGGAATCGTAACCACCAAATATGCTTTGCCGGACATGGGACGGCCGTCCTTTTCCTTTTCGGTTTTGGCGGTTGCCACGACCCAGACGTCGCCGTAATTGTTGCGGCCGAACTTCCGCTCGGGATTCGGACCATCGGAGGCCGGCGTAAACAAGGCATT
>JAFAWA010000011.1 GCA_019242155.1 Terriglobia bacterium
GTGTCGACGCCGGATAAATTCGCGCGCGCTTCCGCCACGCGCGCCTCTGCTCCCTGAATTTCTGACTGGAGAGACGGATCGGAAATAGTCGCGATCACTTCGTCCTTATTCACCGGCTGGCCATCGCGAACCGTAACGCTCGCCAGAATACCGGCGCGCTCGGCTCGAATGGCCTGCCACGCGAAAGGCTCCACTTTACCGTTTGTGGGCAAGCTGCTGACTAGAGTAGTTCGCTTCGCCTGGACGAAATTTACGGTAGGGCCCGAGCTCTTACGAAACACTCCCAGCGCTAAACCGGCGACCGCTACCACCAGGAGGGCCAATCCCAGTTTTTTCAATTCTGCGCTCCAGCCCTTTATTTTACGGTGTTTGAGAAGTAGCTCATCGGCAGAGTTGGTCTTTTCTACGCTTTCGCAGATCCCGCCCAATCAGCCGCGCTGAAAATTTAAATCATAAGGTTCGCCATCGAAGTTAACTATCAAAGTCTTGACGGATGGGCCTTGCCTTTATAGAATGAACGCGATTAGGGGTCCGGGTCAAGAAAAGTAAGATCGCTTAACAGGGGGAGTAATGCCGCGTTTTGCCGCCATCGTTTTGTTGACACTTGTGTCTGCCTTTTCCGTATTTGGACAGGCAGCTACAGGCACGATTACGGGAACCATCGCCGATCCGGCGGGAGCAGTAGTTGCAGGTGCGAACGTCGAAGTTCGGAATTCACAGGGTGGCGCCGCTTTTCCGACGGTTTCTACCAGCACCGGGAATTACACCGTTACCCAGCTACCGCCCGGGACTTACGAAGTTTCGGTGACCGTGCCCGGATTCAAGAAGTATGTGCACACGAATCTCACGGTAGCGGCGGCGGAAACGCTAAGGCAGGATGTGACCCTCGAGGTAGGCGCGGCTAGCGAAGCAGTAACGGTTAGCGCCGAAGCTTCGCAGTTGAAAACCGAGAGCGGCGATATCAACCAGCACATCACCGTCGAGCAGTTGAACGACATGCCGGTGTTGGGAATCGGGGCCGCCAATTCGGGCAGTTCGGGGGTACGTAACCCTTACAACTCCATGACGCTGATCCCCGGGGTCAACTATGCCGCCAACTTTGTGATGGTGGTCAACGGCGCGCCCAGTAACACCGCGGCCTACCGCTTGGAAGGATTGGACAACACCAACCACACAGTCTCTTATGCGCTGCAGGAGAACCAGCCGAGCGCGGACGCGATCCAGGAAGTCGCCATTCAGACCAGCAATTACGCGCCGGAATTCGGAACGGCGGGCGGCGGCCTGTTCAACCTCACCATGAAGTCCGGCACCAATGGTTTTCACGGTACCGGATACGAATACTTCGTGAATGAGGATCTGAACGCTGCATTTCCTTTCACCATCGATGCCAACGGCAACAAGGTGAGGCCACGCAACCGCCGCAATGACTTCGGCGGCACTCTGGGCGGGCCGATTTGGATTCCAAAGATCTACAACGGCAAAGACAAAACGTTTTTCTTCTGGAGCTATGAGCAGTACCGCGAGAGTAACGGCTTCAACCCGGCGTTGACGGTGCCGACGACGGCATACCGCAATGGCGATTTTTCGGCAATCTCGCCCAATGGCGGAAGCAATTTCAATCCGAACCTCGGCGTGCCCGCGACCGCCTTGCCCTCGACGGATGCATTGGGCCGCCCCATATACGCCAACACCATTTACGATCCGGACACACGTTCGGTGACCGCGGCGGGTGTGCCCTACGCCAATCCATTTCCGAATAACATAATTCCTGCCACGCGGTTCGATCCCACGGCTTTGAAGATTCAGGCCCTGGTGCCTCTGCCGGTCAATAACGCGCTCGTTAACAACGGGACCGGCTATAACCTGCTTGCACGCACGACTGCCATCCCTTCACTGAAGATTGATCAAGTGACCGGCTCGAAAGGGCACTTATCGTTCTACTGGTCCACCACACAGACGGACGCCCAATTCTCCACGCCCAATGGAAATGCCGATGGCCTTCCGGACCTGATCAGCAACGCGCGCGGCACTTTCATTCACTCGCTCACCGTGCGGCTGAACTACGATTACACGCTCACGCCCACCGTCCTCTTGCATGTGGGCGCAGGCTACTCGAGGATTTGGTTCTTCGACGGCGGCCCGGTTCGAAATTTCAATTGCACCGCTATTTTGCTTAATGGCTGCCAGGCCAGCATCTATTTCCCGACCGTCGGCGATATGAGAGAAGTGGGCGCCGGCGCCGCGCTGGGCGGTTTGCAGCAATTGGGTAATGCGCTAGCCCATACCAACTCGTACACGGAGCGCCCTGCTTATAACGCGAATACGACCTGGGTGCGCGGGAATCACACTTACAAACTGGGCGGTGAGGTCTGGTTCCAGGGCGCCATTGCGGCACCGCCTTCGGGCACGGCATTGTACCCGGCCTTGTGCCAGTTGACGACTGGACCGGGCGGGTGCGGCCCACTGGCCACTGCTACGCTCAATGCCGGCGCTACCGCTTTACCGCAAACCGGCTTGAACCTGAACGGATGGCAGACCGGTTTCCCGTACGCGAACTTCCTGCTCGGTGATTTTGCCCAGATTTCCCAGAAGGCACCCACCGACACCCGGATGGGCAAATCGCAATGGGCGCTGTTCATTCAGGATTCCTGGAAAGTGACGCGCAAGCTCACGATGGACTATGGCCTTCGCTGGGATTATGCGACCGCCCCGCACGAGCAGTACGGCCGAGCGGCCGAACTGGGTTTGGTGCCCAATCCGGCAGCCGGCGGCCGCATCGGCGCCCCCATCTTTGAGGCCACCTGTCACTGCACCTTCATCAACAACTATCCCTATGCCATCGGGCCGCGGCTTGGTGTGGCCTATACCGTCACGCCGAAAACTGTGATCCGCGGCGGC
>JAFAWA010000127.1 GCA_019242155.1 Terriglobia bacterium
CACCGGCCGAGGTGGCCGATGCAGTCGTTTATTTCTTGAACGCCTCGGAATTCATTACCGGCCAGGTTCTCGCAGTCGATGGCGGACTGAGCCAGCGCTAAGCGCGCGGGGCGAGTCGATTACGATAGGTACATGCCGAGCGAGCCCAGCAGCGAACCGGATGCGAACGCTCGCGTCTCGAGCGGTTCCTGCCCCCTGGATCGGGCGAACGCCTTCGCCCAACGTTTCGGATTGAAGCGGCCGGTCCTGCTCGCTCCCATGGCAGGCGCGTGCCCGCCGGGTCTGTCAGCCGCGGTTGCGAATGCGGGTGGAATGGGCTCCATGGGTGCGTTACTCACTCCGCCGGAGGGAATTCGCGCATGGGTCCAGGAGTTCCATTCTTTAAGCAGCGGCCCTCTGCAACTCAACGTTTGGATTCCCGATCCCAAGCCGCTACGAGATCCGCTCGCCGAGTCGCGAATGCGAGAATTCCTCGAAGCCTGGGGTCCGCCTGTCCCTGCTTCCGCGGCCGATACGGTTCTCCCCGACTTTGACGCCCAATGCGAAGCCTTCCTGGACCTCCAGCCGGCGGCGGTCTCCTCGATTATGGGTGTCTTCCCATCAGCCTTCGTGAAGCGCGCGAAACAACGCGGCATCGCGTGGTTCGCCACCGCTACGACGCTGGCCGAAGCGCGACTCGCAGCGGACGCGGGAGCAGACGCAATCATCGCCCAGGGCTATGAAGCAGGCGGCCACCGCGGATCGTTTGAGGCCGCCTCCGCCGAGTCCCAAGGTGTTGGCCTGTTTGCCTTGCTGCCTCACCTGGCCGACCATGTTGCCCTGCCCATTATTGCAGCGGGCGGGATTGGCGACGGGCGCGGTATAGCTGCGGCGATAACGTTGGGTGCGAGCGCGGCCATGCTCGGCACCGCTCTTTTGCGTTGCCCCGAAGCAAAGACGCATCCCGCCTGGGCGAATGCGCTCCAATCGCTCGAACCCGAGCGCACCACTTTAACCAGAGCCTTCACCGGCCGCCTCGGCAGAGCCATTGCCACGGACTTCGTGAACGCGGCAGCAGAACCAGGTGCACCGCCGCCCCCGCCCTACCCCGTCCAACGAGGTCTTACGGCCATGATGAAGGAGGCCGGATCTGCTCTTGGCGACCACCACCGGATGCAGGTATGGGCCGGCCAATCCGCGGCGATGGCGAAACCGATTCCCGCAGGCGAGTTCGTCAACCAGCTCTGGGCCGATGCCAAAGAACTGCTCTCGCCCGGTTCGACGGTTTAGGCCCACTCTGCCGGCAAATCAGCGGGGTGGGCAACTCCGGCGGCAATTCGAACCGATGATCCTCCGATCCACCGCTCCGGATGCCGGTGAGTTCCGGAGTATCCACCCTGATACGGCGGGCTGCATCTCGCGATCCAAAATAGGTTGCACGCACTAGTATCTTACAATCAGCTATATACAGGAACAATGGTGTGCAAAAAGCCTTGGATATACGTCTGCTGTGTAGTCATTCTGTCAAGTTTGTGGACAGGAAGGACACAATAGGCTAGACTGCCGCCATGGGGACCTCGCCATCGGCCGATGTAGACGATCGGCTTTCAGCGATTTTAGCCATCTCGCAGAAGATGAACTCCGAGCGGGATCTGGGAAATCTGCTGGACCTGATTGCCCGCGAGGCCACCAAACTGCTCGATTGTGATCGCGCCAGCATCTTCCTTTTGGACAAAGGTAAGAACGAATTGTGGTCCAAGGTCGCGCTGGGCAGCAATCAGATCCTGCGATTTCAAGCAGACCTGGGAGTTGCCGGTCATGCAGTCGAAACCGGTGAAATTGTGAACGTGCGCGATGCCTACCAGGACACCCGCTTCTACACCGCTATCGACGACCGGAGCGGTTACCGCACGCGGAACCTTTTGGCCGTGCCGCTTCGTAATCCAAGCGGCGAAATCATCGGCGCGTTTGAAACCCTAAATAAAAACCACGGGTTCTTCAATGCCGAAGATGAGACATCCTTGACGGCATTGGCTTCCCACGCCGCTACCGCTATCGAAACCGCGCAGTTGGTCGGAAACTTACGGCGCAGCCAGGATGAGTTGGCCGAACAGAACGGGCATCTGCGCCGTGAAGTTGCCAGCCGCTATTCAACTCACGGCATTATCTGTGCCGGTGCGCGCATGCAGCAGGTCGTCCGATTAATCGAGCGCATCCGCGACAGTTCCGTAAACGTACTGATCACCGGCGAAAGCGGTACGGGTAAGGAATTGGCGGCCAAGGCGATTCATTACACCAGTAGCCGATCGCGCAAGCCGTTCGTTGCGCTCAACTGCGCCGCGCTCCCGGAGACATTGGTCGAGAGCGAACTGTTCGGCATCGAAAAAGGCGTCGCTACCGGCGTGGACTCTCGCATTGGCCACTTTCAAAAAGCCGATGGAGGCACACTGTTTCTCGACGAAATCGGCGACCTCAGCCTCTTAGCGCAGGCCAAGATTTTGCGTGTTCTTCAGGAACAGGTCGTGGAACGGGTGGGAAGCCGGTCCCCCGTGCGCGTTGATGTTCGTGTGCTCGCTGCCACCAACAAGGACCTCGAAGCGGCAATCGTCAAGGGAACCTTCCGCGAGGATCTCTTTTACCGCCTGAACGTAATTCACATTCAGTTGCCGCCCCTGCGCGAGATTCGTGAGGAGATTCCGCTACTCGCAAATCACTTTCTAACCGAATACTGCAAAGAGACTGCGCGCGCACAGATGCATTTCTCGCCCGAAATGCTGCGGAAATTAAGCGTTCGGGACTGGCCCGGCAACATCCGGCAGCTTCGCAACGAAGTGATGCGGCTCGCCGCGTGCAGCTCCGGGCAGATCATCGCCGAGGACGACTTATGGGAAGTCCTGCCGCCTGCCCGCACAGCCCAACCCGCCAAAGCCCCTGCGGCCCCTCTCGGCACGCTGAAAGACGCGATAGAACAGTTGGAACAGCGCATGATTCGTGGAGCGCTGGAGGAGACGCGGAACAACCAACTCCAAGCGGCGCGGTTGCTCGGACTCAGCCGCCAGGGTCTGATCAACAAGATGAAGCGCTACGCCATCTCCTGAAAAGCCACTTCGTCCTCCGTCTGCGCGCTTTTCCCCGCACAGCTTTCCGCATCCCGCTAAGATGCGGCCACGGAGACCTCGGTCTTTTCACTCTTGGCAGTATCGCCCTTGCTCTCGTGGTACTCCTGCTCTGTGTTCACGGCCCAGATGTTACTTTTATCAGTCCGGCCTTCCAGGATGTTATCCACCGCGGTCATCGCCGTGAGCATCGAATGGTCCTGGTTATTATACTTGTGCATGCCGTTGCGGCCCACCAGAAACAGGTTTTCAAATTGGTCCAGATACTCGCGAAGCGCCGGGAACTGATCGTAAGTTCCAAAATACGCAGGGTAAGTCTTAGGAACTCGGATAACCGTCGCGTCTAAGATCTCGGATTTAGAAATGATGCCGATGCGCTCCATCTCCTCCGCAGCCAGGCTAATCATGTCCTGGTCCGATTTCCTCCATAACTCGTCTGTTTCGTAACAGAAGTACTCCAACCCGATCCAGACCTTATCCGGATCCGCAAGCATGTAGGGGCTCCAGTTATTGAAGATCTGCATCCGGCCTACCAGAACATCCGGCTCCTGAATATAGATCCAGTTATCCCGCAGCAACCGGTTACCCGTTTCCGTTTCTCCCTTGATCTGCAGCTTGTTGAGTAACATACCGACGGTTATAAAATCGCGGTAAGTCAGTCCCTCGCTAATGTCCCGAATACGCGCGGGAACCGGTGCGTCTAAAGCACGAACCAGATCTTGCATAGGCATCGTGGAGAATACGTAATCCGCCGGAAACACGCGATAATTCCCCTGCTCGTCGGTTGCGCCCACGGCTGTAATCTGTGTTCCGGCAGTAAGCAACCGTTTGACGGTATAGCCCTTGTGAATCCTTCCGCCTTGCGCCGTGACGTCTTCGGCGACATATTCCCAGAGCTGCCCGGGTCCCAACTTCGGATACAAGAATCTCTCGATCAGAGAGGTTTCTACTTGCTTCTGCCGTAAGCCCGAGCCCGCTGTGAAGGCCTTCTTAAATACGTGCGCGATGGCCTTGGCGACCGATAGCCCCTTAATCCGCTGCGCCCCCCACTCGGCGCTAATCTCGTTGCAAGGTACCCCCCATACTTTCTCCGTATACGATTTGAAAAAAGTCAAATAGAGCTGCCTGCCGAATCGATTAATCAGAAAATCTTCGAGACTCTTTTCGGGCTTAATCTGCCGGAGAGCGGCTTTCAAGTAACTAAGTCCGATTTTAAAAGCACGGACAAGACCCAGTTTGCTGAGGGTCGCGCCGCTTAGGCTGATCGGATAATCGAAAAACTTACGTAAGAAATAGATACGCGACCTGCGGTTGCGCACCAGCATCACCCGATCCTGCTTCTCGGGATCGGGGGCGGTCATGTCATTGGTTGAAATGGAGCGGCGGCTGTTTTGGTAACTGATCTGAGTGGCCGCATCTCCGGTCATCTCGGTGGGCATCACTTCCAGCCACCAGTTCATCACGCGGTCAGATTTCGAAAAGAATCGGTGGCCGCCGATATCGATCCGGTTCCCCTTGTAATTAGCCGTTCGCGAAAGCCCGCCCAACTCCTGGCTCATTTCCAAAACGACCGGGACGATATCCGATCGCTTCACCAGTTCAAAGGCCGCCGTCAAACCCGCTGGTCCAGCACCGATGATCAGTGCCTGTCGCGCGTCTCTCAAATTCCCTCCGAGTCCCAATCATAAATCATAGACGACAGGATCTGGGTGTATCGAAACTCCCGGTGTGCCGGGCTATCAAAAACACTCCGCCATCTTTTGTCGGTTTCACTTGGTGCGGTATTACCGTATCCACTCCACGCAGCAGCCCGTCCGGCACCCAGAAGTCCGTGTCAGGATGCGATGAAATCAATTGAGAAACTTCTTCGGGCGACTGCGCGGAAATTACTGTGGCAACGGCAGCGTCGGACGGCAAGTCAAACCCGGCCAAGCGTTCCCGGAATCTCGGCAGCAGCGACGGTAGCCTCTGAAATTCGGCAACGGAAACAGTCACGCCAAGCCAGGCAAAATCGAGTGGTGGCCGCTTCCCCGCCGTATCCTGCCGCTTTTCGAGCCAACAGTATCTCAATCCGGCCAGAGGTAGATCCGCGGCATAAGACTTATCGGCGTCCCCTACTAGAATCAGCCCGTTGTCTCGACGTTCTTCGCAGTAACTATCGAGTGACCTCGCGATGGGGAGATCTGATGTCCCTAGAGGGATGCCCCAGGTCTCTCCGGCGAAGACACCTTTCGCCATTGTGCATAGCATCAAGATTACGAGTACGGCCGCGTGCGGCATTCGCGAAATGCGCCCAAGCAGTTGCACGGACATCACAGCGAGCACAGGAATCAACGGAAGCAAGTAATACGCCGATCGGTAGCGGAATCCAAACAGCATCGCCCAAATCGACAACAACCACGCAATCAACAGCGGTTGCTTTCGCCAGTTTCCGAGCACCACTAGAACGGCGAGCGCACCCGTTATAGTCAGTACCGGATCCATCAAAAAGAGCCGGCGGATGTAAAACAACAAGTGATTCTCATTCGAGTACTGAGGAGGCGCAAAGACCCCCACCGAGAGATGTTGCGTCGCAATATATTCCGCGAAGAACCAATGCGGGTGCTGCACCATTTGATAGAGATGCCATGGAACCGCCACCAACGCCGCCGTGACCACCACCGTAAATAAACGAGTCCAATGCGGCCGCGACTCTCGGGACGATACAAGCACAACAATACCGAGCGCCAACAACGGTGCCAGGCCCGCTGCCGCTTTCGACAGGATCGCCGCGCCGGTCGCGAATCCGAAGGCCGTTGCCGAAGACTGCTTCTTCAGAGCCGGATCACACCACGCGATCAGCAGCGCTGCTGTTATCCAAAAGGTCAGCAGCATGTCGGTCATCGAAAGCCGCGAAAAAACGTAAAACAGATGGCTCGATGCCAGCAGAAGCACACCGGCGAGCGCAAGAAACAGCGATTGCATTCGCCAGATCGCGAGGAACACCACCGCGGCCGTAAGAGAGGCGGCGATGAGCGAAGGCAGCCGGAGGAAACCTCTGGTGATGCCCAGAACTTTGATGCTGATGGCGCAGAGCCACTGCAGTAGCGGGGGCTTATTGAGCGCGTAACGGCCAAGGTAGACGGGGGTCAACCACTGCCCGGCCGTTACCATGACTATAGCCTCATGCGCGTAGATCGCTTCATCCTGCGCCGGAATTTCGCTGACTGGATCGACCCATTGACTGGCCAGGCCGATCTGCTCGACATGAAAGCTGAACCACGCGAAACAAAGCAGGAAGACGACCGCCGCGGCCGCATAACGAAACCAGGGAAGCGCGGTGGGCCGATTCATTTCGTTTCGAGAGCAATCGAGGAGACGACGGAGGCCAGTTCGCGGCCATCTCCGTTCAGGCCCGTAACCGCTTTATCGAATGCGAAATTCACCGCCACCAGGTCCAACTTCAGGGCTTCAGCGGGCACTTCGGCCGAAAAGATATATTGGCCCGGGGCCGTGAATGTTTGACCGGCCAGTGGGTAGCCCTCAACGTCCACCGCGAGCGTCATGGGTCCCGTTTTCTTAATAAGTGAATCGGAAAGGTATAGCTTGAGCGCAAGCGTGGCGCCCAGCGTTCGAGAACCAGACGGCGTCCGCAAGACCATCGAAAAACGTTTGGCCGTCCATCGCCAGGCCCTCTGCTCCACGCCGTAAACACCCAGAAGGATCTGGGCGTCCGAATCCGCATCTCCCAGGTCGAGCGAACTCTCGGCGGTCACCGTTGTGGCGTCCCCGCTGCGGCGGTACAAATCAAATGCCTCATGTTCCAAAGTATGATGCTGCCAGAACAGGTTACCTTCGAAGTGACGTGTGCGTTCGTAGCCGAGCAGTGAAAGTTGACGCGACCAAAACGCTTTCTCGGAATCGAAACGATAACCGACTAAGACAACGTCTCGGTGGCGAGCCGAAAAGATGCTTGTTACGTCAACCTCTGGGTTAGCTGTGTTCCGCTTGGACCAATCCCAATATGCAATAGGCGCGCCCTTATTGAAGTTGGAATATAAGTTCTCTTGAAAGTAGGGCTGGAGCGCTGTACACGAGTACCCTGCCGCGTAAATTCCACTTACACGCGAGTCTCGAATGTAACGAGCCGCTGCAGCGCTCCCGGAGTACGCATTGCGCCAATCGTATGCGACCGCGGCCACCGTCCAATAACACTGCACAACCAGGACTGCCGCCAAGGCAACCAGCACGGGGCGAGTCAGTTTTTTGCGAGAGGCGGAGATCCAGATGGCGAACAACCAAACCAGTAGTGCGATACCGTAATGCCATTCCTTGGAATAAACGACCACTCCGAAAACCCACAAGGCGGCGGTTACAGGAACGAACACCAGGGCTCCGCCGCCTTCGAAGAGAAACGGCAGCGAAAGCGCAACCACGATCAGTGACGTGATCCATTCGCCGGTGAAAGCTTCACTCAGCAGGTACTTCGCTACGTATACAAACCGGCTGAACGTCACATTTGCCATGCCGCGCCCAGGAGCGAAGGCAACGTCCTTGGCGGGCCAGGCGCTCAACATGAAAAGAATGATGACCAGTCCAAAGACGAGGGTGGCAAGGAGCCATCGGCGGCGTTGCGCGGCCGGTAGGTGATCACGCATCAGAAATGCGCGTCCCGCGACTGTCACCCAAATACAACCTGCGAGAATCACCCCGTGGACACTAATGCCCGCAATGAGACAGAGCAGTATTGTAAGTAGCCCCGGCTTTTTGACCGCCTGCCGGTAAATTACCGCAACCCCAAATAGCAAAGGCGCCACGAGAGCGTAACTACGCGCGATTACTGCGTACTGGTAACAGACGAAGTAACTGAATGGAACTAATAAACGAATCGCTAAAGGAACTGGTGCGTAACGTAGGAAAAGCCAGGCTCCGATAAACCCGGCGAGACCCGAGACGAAGTTATACGCCCCATACGGAAAGTTTAGGCGTACTAGTACATGAAGCAGAGTCTGCCAGAGTCCGGGCGAGCCCTCGTAGTGGAGAAGATGCGTCCAGAGGGCACTGAGACTCGCGTCGCGCCCGAGCAACCATGCTTGAGCCTCATCTGCCCAAGGTTCGTGCCGCAGAATAGTTAGCGACACCAAAACGGCATAGATAGCGGCTGCCGCATACACCCAGACCCTGGATTCGCGAGCCGTTTGCACCACTTCTAACGGCCGGGGGACCGCGGCTGTTACCGAACTATTCTCATTCATTCCCGGCTCGGCGTTGAAGACATTCCCTGAAGGCTATAAGGCCGGAGGTCCACATGAACGCACTTAGACCCACGGAGGAGAATCGAATTTCGAAGTTTACAGAGGCAGCCAAAGTCCCGTCAATTTGAAACTGTGCGCGCGCTTACAGAGGGTGGCCGTTAGTAGTGCTTGCGAATTCGAGCACCAGCACGGTGATATCGTCCGCCTGAGCTGCCGCCGCCGTAAATGTGGTCACGGCTTCTTGAATCGCGTCGTGAATGGCGCTGCAGGACTCAGTACGGTGCGCTGCCACTACATCGTGAAGGCGCGTTCTACCAAAGAACTCGCCGCCCGGATTCTGCGCTTCAGTTACCCCGTCGCTATAGATGACGACCTTATCCCCGGCCTTGAGGTGCTCCTCGGCCACTTGAAATTCCGCCGTCTCTAACAGACCGACCGGCATCCCGGTGGCTTCAAGCGTAGTATCCACAGCGTCTGCGCGCACCACGAGCGCCGGGCAATGTGCCGCGTTGATGTAGTGAAAGGTTCCATCCTTCGCAAGCAAGCAGTAAAAGATGGTGGCGTACTTCTCGCCCCCTGTTCGGTCGATTATGAATCTGTTGATGCGCTCCATCCGGTGCTGAAGCGCGCGCGGCTGGTCTGTCGCCGTGATCAGCGCTCCCTGTAGTAATGAGGCCAGCAATGCCGAACTCACGCCCTTGCCCGAAACATCGGCCACCACGGCGGACCAGCAATGCCGGTGCACTTCCATCACATCAAAGTAATCACCGCCCACCTCCCGTGATGCCAGGCTGCTGCCCGAAGCCCGCAACCAGCCGCTGGACGGCAGCGCCTTGGGAAGCAGGCTCTGTTGAATCGTGTGGGCCAGATGCAACTCTTCCTCGATCTGACGCTTCACCTGCGCCTCTTCGAGCAATCGCGCGTTTTCGAGGATCGTCGAACCCTCAATCGCGAGCGCCTGCAGCAACTCGCGGTTCCCGCCTGCGAGGTCGGCGGCCCCTAAGCGGGAATCCATATACAAGACGCCCAGCGTTTCGGCTCCGGTCGACAGGATACTCGTAGCGTTCCCCTGTCCGGCGTGCATGCGCACCAGCGGCACACAGATCACGCTGCGAAGTTCCAGATCCGCAACCGTGTTCAAAGGGGCTGCGGCGCCGCTCACCACCGGTTCGAAGTTCATGGAAAGCAACTCCCGGCGGTGTTCGAGTGCTCTCCGGATCACATCGCGCGGTACCCTAAGGTCGCCTTCCTCCAACCGCCGGCCGGACCGCTCCCGCGCCACATGCGTCTCCAGTTTGTCGCCTGCGCGCAACAAGAGAAATCCGCGTTCGGCCCCGGTTATAGCCAGCGCCGTATCCACCAATGAGGCCAAGACCTCCTCAATCGAAAATGCGCCTTGCAGGGTGCGGGCCAGGTCCAGTATCGCGCGCAGCTTGGCCAGGTTTCCGCCGACCCGCGGAATGGGAGCGGCCTTCTCCATTGTGCCCACGTGTTCTATGAGGCCCTTCAGTTCCGTCCCATCGAGTGAGAAAACGAGCTGGTACGAATCCGGCACGCCGAACTCGATCCGGTCGGAATCGTGCAGAACATGGCGTTGCTTACGTTCGCCGTTAACAAAGATGCCGTGGCGGCTTCCGGCGTCCTGCACCACATACTCGCCGGCCTCGACCACGATGCGTGCGTGCGACCGCGACGCCCGGCTGTCACGAATCACCAGATGATTATCCGGTTGCCGGCCGATCGAAAACGGCAGCGGCTTCAGCGGCACCCGATTGCGGTGCCCATTAGGATCGACGACTACTAGCGATGCAGGTTCTGCAAGGGAAGGAACAGCCGGATCCGGGTTCATGCCCTGCGCGCGGAACGCTGTGACCCGCCCGGCCGCGTTACTTTGGGTGCTGCGGACTGCCGCGCTTCTTCCACTTCCCGCGATCGAAGTGTCTGGCAATGGGCGCAATACCCGCCCACCTCCGTGCGCGACAGCAGTATCTGAAATCCGAAGTGGGACTCGATCTGCTTCCGGAGCTTTTGCAGCGGCTCGCCGAAAAACTCCTCCACTTTGCCGCAGCGCAGACAGATCACGTGCGCGTGTTCCTGTTTGAGCCGCGTTTCGTAGTAGTGCTGGTCGCCGCCATAATGCATCAAGTCCAGTTCGTCCACCAGGCCGCCTGCCTTAAGCATCTTGAGCGTGCGGTATACCGTAACCCGGTTGAGCTTGGGATCCCGCTCCTTCGCAAGCTGGTACAGCCGCTCGGCGTCCAGGTGTTCGCCCGTTTGATCGATCAGCTCCAGTAAAATCTGGCGCTGCCGGGTCACACGTACGCCCCGCTCTTTTAGCGAACCTTGCATGGACTCGACAGGCATTGAAATTCAATTTTAGCAAGGCTCGGGATGTTAAATCGTGCGCGGCGCCACCGAGCCGCCGGACCGGCTCAGGCGTCAGGGAACCCAAAGACAAACAGCGCCGCGCGTTACAATTCGCGACAGGCATGTTTAGAAAGATTCTGATCGCGAATCGCGGGGAAATCGCGGTTCGCGTGATTCGCGCCTTACGCGATATGGGAATCGGCTCGGTCGCCGTTTATTCCGATGCCGACCGCACGTCGCTGCACGTCCGCATGGCGGATGAGGCCGAGCACATCGGCCCCTCCCCTTCTTCGGAAAGTTATCTCCGCATTGACCGAATCTTGGACGCAGCCAAGAAGCATGGCGCTGAGGCCATCCACCCGGGCTACGGTTTTTTAAGCGAGAATGCCGAATTCGCTGCGGCCTGCGAGGAGGCCGGACTCGTTTTTATCGGCCCTTCTTCGGAATCGATTCGGTCCATGGGTTCCAAAACGGAAGCGCGGCAAAACGCAGTGCGGGCGGGCGTTCCCGTGGTGCCCGGCACCGAAGGAAGTGTCACCGTAGAACAGGCCCGCGAGTTTGCGGAAGCAAACGGATACCCCCTTCTGTTAAAGGCTGTCGCCGGCGGCGGCGGAAAGGGCATGCGCACCGTCCAACGTGAAGCCGACTTGGAGTCGAGTTTTCGCAACGCCGCAAGTGAAGCCGAGCGGGCGTTTCGCAATCCTGAAATCTACGTCGAGAAGCTGATCGAGCGTCCCAGGCACATTGAAATACAGGTGCTCGGAGACCGCCATGGGAACATGATTCACCTGGGCGAACGCGAATGCTCCATCCAGCGCCGGCATCAAAAGGTCATAGAAGAATCGCCCTCGCCGCTGGTCGCCCTCCATCCCGAAATGCGCCG
>JAFAWA010000147.1 GCA_019242155.1 Terriglobia bacterium
AAGCAGAGGCTCTGGCATTCGGCAAAACGGCGGAGCAGGTGGCCGCGGAGGGCACGCTCGACTGGCTGATCCCGCACCGGGTGTTCGAAGGCAACCGCCCTTCGAATATGATCTTTGCGGCCCGGCTGACGCCGGAGAGTCTGGGGAAGTTGGTAGCGCTGTACGAGCACTCGGTATTCACGCAGGGCATTATCTGGGATATCGATTCTTTCGATCAGTGGGGTGTGGAACTAGGAAAAGTTTTGGCGCAGCGGATTATTCCCGAGCTCGAAAGCCAGGCCGAACCCAAGCTCGCCCACGACAGTTCCACCAACAACCTGATTCGTTATTACAGAAAACTGAAGGATACTGCGTGACGGGCACTCGTTTTAACAGCAGATCAGCCGACCTTGGCGGCTACCTGCGACAACGCGTACTCCTGAAGCTTATGGGCATCGCTGTTGAAGTTGCGGATGCCTTCGGCGAGCTTCTCCGTAGCCATTGCATCTTCGTTGTGCATCCATCGAAAGGTCTTCTCATCGAGCTGGAGACGTTCTCCCGCAGATGTTTTGGCCGATTCGGGATCGAGTTTCCGGTCCACAGCGCCCTCGGTCTGCTCTAACTGCTCGAGAAGTTCGGGACTGATGGTGAGCAGGTCCGCTCCGGCCAGACGAACAATCTGGTTCACATTGCGGAAGCTAGCGCCCATTACCTGGGTGTTGTAGCCGAATTTCTTGTAGTAGTTGTAAATCCGCGTGACGGAGGCCACGCCCGGGTCTTGGTCAGGTGGAATCTCCGCACCGCCCTGCTTCTTCTTGTACCAATCGTAGATACGGCCGACGAACGGGGAGATTAAAGTTACTCCGGCTTCGGCACAGCCAACCGCCTGCGCGAAGCTGAAGAGCAGAGTTAAATTACAGTGAATGCCCTCTTTTTCCAGCCGCTCGGCCGCGCGAATCCCCTCCCAAGTGCTGGCTACCTTAATCAAGATGCGCTCGCGGCTCACGCGTTTCGCCTCGTACAGGGAGATGAGCTTGTGCGCCTTCGCGATCGAGCCGTCGGTGTCGAAACTGAGGCTCGCGGCTACTTCGGTGGATACCCGGCCGGGGACGACCTTCAGAATCTCACACCCAAATAGAACCGATAAATGATCGATAAATTCTTCGGCCATCTGCTCTTGGTTGCCGCCGCGGTCGGAAGCGAGTTCGCTAGCCTCGTCGACCAAATGCCGGTAGCCTTCCATCTGCGCCGCGTGATAAAGCAGTGAAGGGTTGGTGGTAGCATCCTGCGGGCGGTGCCGGGCGATTGCCTCGATATCTCCCGTGTCCGCAACAACCGTTGTGTATCTTTTTAGAGACTCCAAAAGCGTCATCGCCGCTCCCCGTTAGCTGATTTTTTGCTTTCCTTTTATATGCTACCTTTTCTGACCGGGATCCGGTGCTGCTGAACGTTGCTTTGCGAACGCTGTGACGGCAGGGCGGATATTTTTGACGAAACAGAGAGGGAGCAGCCACTTGGGGCAGCGCCTTTTCGTGTACCGCTGCCGCACGGGCAGCACTCATCTGCTCCGGCCACACCGCTCTGTGCGATCATAGTGGCGGCAATGACCATAGCCGAGAAGATTCTTGCTGCCAAGTCCGGCCGCTCGTCTGTGTTTCCGGGTGAGATTGTGGACGCGTGTCCCGATCTCGTTATGAGCCACACAGCCACCTGGCGCTCGGTGAGCGTCATGCAGCGAATTGGCGCGACCAAGCTTTACGATCCCGAGCGGCTCGCCATCGTTCTGGATCATATTTCGCCCGCCAAAACCGAAAAATATGCTGCCGATCAGCAGACCTCCCGCAACTTTGCTCGCCAATACGGCATTCGCAAGTTCTACGATGTAGACGCGGGCATCGCTCATCTTGTCCTGATGGAAGCCGGACATGTGGCTCCGGGCGATCTGATCGTCGGCACCGATTCGCATTGCACTATTTATGGCAGCCTGGGCGCTCTCGGCACGGGCATCGGTTACACCGAAGTCACTTCGGTATGGATCACAGGCAAGCTATGGATGAAGGTTCCGGAGAGTATCCGCATCACTTTGCAGGGCGGATTCGATCACGGCGTCTACTCCAAAGATCTGATGCTCTATCTGATCGGCAAGCTGGGCGCTGATGGATGCACTTACAGCTCGGTCGAATTCTATGGCACTGTGGCGGACCTAAGTATTTCCGAGCGGATGACGATGGCTAATCTTGCAATGGAAATGGGTGTAAAGTGCGTCTTCATTCCTCCGGACGAAAAGACGGCTGACTATCTCAAGGGGCGGTTGGCGGAGGGGCGGACATTTCAACCGGTGCTAGCCGATGCCGACGCGAGCTATGCCAAGCATTTGGATGTGGACCTCGCGGACCTCGTGCCGATGGTTGCGTGCCCGCACGACGTGGAAAACACCAAACCGATCGGCGATGTGGAGGGCACCCCGATCAATCAGGCTTTTTTGGGCTCCTGCGCCAATGCTAAGTATGAGGACCTCGTCGTGGCCGCGCGGATTCTGAAGGGACGGCGGGTCGATCCGAGCGTACGTTTGATCGTCACCCCGGGATCGAAACAGATCATGCTTGAAGCTATGAATTCAGGCGTGTTGCAGACACTTCTCGAAAGCGGCGGCATGGTGACTAATCCGGGCTGCGGCGCCTGTGCGGGCGACGGAGGCATGCTGGCCGACGGTGAGGTCTGTCTCTCGACTGCGAACCGTAATTTTTTGGGGCGTATGGGAAGTAATAAATCCCAGATCTATCTCTCTAGTCCGGCAACGCTCGCCGCGTCGGCGATTCGCGGCGTAATCACCGATCCCCGCGAGTTTCTCGGTAACTAAGATGGAAGCAGTTATCGAAGGCCGCGTGTATAAGTTCGGCGACAACATAAATTCGGATATCATCATCCCTGGCCGTTATTTGATTTATATCGATCGCGAGAAACTGGCGGAGCACGCTTTTGAGATGCTTGGTCAAGGCGTAGCCGCAAAGCTGCGCAGTTTCGACATTCTGGTGGCGGGAAGAAATTTTGGAGGCGGCAGCGCGCGGGAGCAGGCTGCTACCGCCATTCAGGGCCTCGGCATCAAAGCTGTGGTAGCGTGCTCGTTCGCGCGCACGTTCTATCGCAATGCGATTAACGACGGCCTGCCGATTGTCGAATGCCCGGCTATCTACGATACGGTGCAGGAAGGCGACCAGATCCGCATTGATCTGGGATCAGGCATTATCCGCCACAACGGCGCCGAGTATCCCTTCCCGAAAATGCCGGATTCCGTGCGTCAAATTCTGGAGCTGGGCGGCCTGGCCAATTACCTGAAGGCTCAGTTGACCCCGTAGGGTGGATTGGTCTGGTTGCTGGGTTGCTAATAGTCGTCCGGATGCTCAATCCCGACCACGCCACAAAAACAGAGAAGTTGCAGGCAGCTCTGGAGGCTTTGGGACAGACGGTCTTGATGGCAGTGATGACGCGGCCTGAGGCTCGCTCGTGAGCCGCGAATGCGTAGAGTCGATGCATCTTGGGGAGGATTGTGTTAGATTACGGCTCATAGGAGGGCACATATGAAACTCGGCTACGTAGTCGCGGTCGCCCTGCTACTTGAGGCACCAAACTTTGCGCAGACGGCCGGCACTCTTGCAAACGCCTCCAGTCTAGGAACTGAACCTGCGGGTGTTTTGAAAGACCGGCACTATCACCATAACCTCACCGGAGTCGAATTCGATCTGCCCCCCGGATGGTCCATCGGCATCACGAAACCGATCGATGGCAACCCGAAAGAGATGACCGTGCTGGTGGATCCCGACGCACGGGCCATCTTTGCCTCGGTGTTGATGTCCAGAGTCGATACGCCCGCAGCGAGCATTGCAGGAGCGTTGTCGAGGGCCGTACCGCAACTCCTCGCAAGACGGGCGGGATCGCTTCCCCCGCACCGGGTACCCAATTACCAAATAAGACCTGGGAGCCAGGAGCAGACCTCAATCGGCGGTGACCTGGCCGTACGAGCGGTCGGCGAATACGAGCAGGGCGGTCAGAAAATCGCGGAACTTCTCACGTGGATTTACACGGAGCATACTAGGACCTTTTTCTTCGCGAAACTAGCGTCCGACGATCTTCCGGTTTTGCAAGTCGCATTCGAACAACTGGTCCAATCAGCCCGAATACCTTAGCTGCTCAGCTTCTGTTAATCGGAAGTAGTAACGCTCGGACTAGGGCTATACAAACCCTTCGCACTTCGATGTCGCACCCCCCCGGAGCATCCTCCACTCGGCATCAAAGCATGTATTCTAGACAGGGAGCTTTCACAATGTCTCGAAGAGCATTCTTCGCGGTGGCACTGCCCGGCCTTTTCGGCATGGCCTTTTTTGCCGGCAACGCTAGTGCCCAGCTAGCGGCGCGCAAAGCCGGCGATTGGGTCGGAGTTTTAGAGAGTCCGCAACGGATTGCGGGTCAAAAGGTGGGCGATGTGCTCGCCAAGTTAGACTTGCGGCCTGGAATGGTAGTGGCCGATATCGGCGCCGGTTCCGGGCTGTTTACAAGAGCACTGGCCAAGGCCGTAAGTCCGGGAGGTACGGTCTATGCAGTCGATATTCAACAGGACCTGCTCGACTACATCAACCAACGCGACGAGCAAGAGCACATTCAAAACGTCAAGACTGTTCTAGGCGAATTCAGCGATCCGAAAGTACCCGCGCGTAATGTAGATTTGGCGTTGATCAATGATGTCCTGCATCATATCGAAAACCGTGCCGCGTACCTGAAGGCACTGGGAACTTACATCAAAAACTCCGGCCGAATTGCGATTATCGAGATGAATAAGGACGACCCGAATACGGCACACAAAAACCAACCGGAACTGTTGGTCTCCAGACAGGACATCGACGGTTGGATGTCCGATGCCGGATTCCGCCAGATTCAGGAGTTTCCTGATCTGTTCCCGGGCACCAAATGGTTTTTGATCTACGGGAAGAAGTAGCCTACTCCCATATATATAATTAGGACGCATGTTGCGCGACCCAAAACACGCGGGAATTCTATCGATGGTTTCCGCACTGCTGGCGCCGAGTTGATGAGTGCTTCCGCAAGTCCTGGCAGGACTTGGATTATCTCTCATAAGTGCCGGGTGTCAGATCTGGCTCGAGCGCCTGCAGCCTCTCTTCTTCGCTGTGGCGATTGGGGCGTTCATTTACCAGATCTGGCTCATCCGCACTCGTCCGCTCCGACGGCGAAACGCGCGGGTAAAATTAATCCTGGCGCTGAGTCTGGTCCTGAACTTCGTGGTGGTGGGTGGCTGGATCGCGCTTCTGATCCGTTACCGGTAGCCGCTCCCGCGCGGAAACGGCAATGAGACGTGCAGCACATATTTGCCGTTTGTCGGCCCTGGCGATCCTTATGACCGGCCTCAGTCCGGCCCAGGTGGAGAAGGTCGCTATGCGCACCACAGGAATCTCTTGCGGCATTTGCGCGGGCCTTTCCGAAATCTATTTCCGTAGAGTACCGGGCGTGGACCAGGTGAAGATCAGCCTACGCACGGAGTCAATCATGCTGACTTATAAGCCGGGCGCTGTTTTTGACCCCGAAGCGATACGCAAGATTCTCGAGCCGCTCAAAGTCGGAGTGCTCCAGTTCCAGATTGGGGTCCGCGGTCAAGTAATCGAGGACCACGGCACGCGATTTTTAGTTGCGGCCCCGGATAGGTTTGCTCTGTTGGATGCGATCGACTCGCCGGACGTGCCTCTGAAAATTCCTGTGCGTATCGAAGGTATCTTGTTTGATCACGCGACCCCGCGGCAACTGAAGGTCTTGAGTGTCAAACCGCTGCGCTAAATACCCGCGTACCAGGCGTAGCCGCCTTCGGGAGATGCGGAACCCAGTCCTTTGCCGAACTGTTTGAGGTTATCCGTGACCGTCAGTTGAGTGAGATACTTTATGTTCTTGTAGCCGAGTTGTCTCGGCACGCGCAGCCGCAAAGGTCCGCCAAATGCCACCGGCAGATCACTCCCGTTCATAGCGTGAGTAACTAGGGTTTGCGGGTGCAACGCATCCGCCATGTCGATGCTGTCCCACCAGTCCGGTTGAATCGAACGGTACACTACGTATCGTGCTTGGGGGAGGGTTGCGACTAGATTCAGAATGTGAGAGAGAGGTACGCCGATCCACTCCGCGATATAAGACCAGCCCTCTTCACAGGCCAACTGAGTGATCTGGCTGCGCCGGGGAAAACTTCTAAGTTCGCTCAAAGAGAAAGAAGCCGGGCGGGCGACCAGTCCATCTACTGTAACGCGCCAATCGACGAATTGTCTCTCCTCAAAGCGCCAGAATTTTTCGCTAAGAGGACCCACTTCGTCGGGGAACGGCTGTTTTGAAATCTGGCTGCGAGCGAACTCACGCGCCATGGAGTGGCGAGTCAGGAACCGCTGCGCAGCATAGGTTAGGGTTTCGCCGGGGCCATAGAGTCCTCCGCTATCGGGCGGGATGAGTCCATAACGCCGGGCCAGTCTCGCCGCTACCGCTACCCCGGATACACCTGCGGCCGCTCCCACACCAGTCGAAATCAGCTTACGTCGTGAAATGCCGGTCATGCGCCCTTCATCTCTTGAGACATCCGCCCGGTGATCATTGCCAGCACCCGGTTTCGGAAGCCGGAAAGACAAACCATTCCCACGTGAACCAAAAGGAAAAGTACAAGCAGTATAGAAACGAAAAAATGTATGGTACGCGCGGATTGCTGGCCGCCCAAGATAGCTACAGCACCAGGGAACACAGAGGCCATCGAGGGTGACATGGCTAAACCCGTCCAGATAACCAATGGAAACAAAATGAAGATGACCAATAGATATGTAAGTCGCTGCAGCACATTATAGGACCAGGCTCGCTCTTCACGCGTCTCTGTTAAACGCAAATGTTGCGTAATTACCGCAAAGATGCGACTCCCCGATATATCGGTTCGGGCCGGAAACAGATTCCGGCGGAAATGCCCTTGAAATAGTCCGTACACAACGTAGAATAAGCCGGTCAATACAGTGACCCAGGCAGATTGAAAATGAAGAGAACGGCCCCAGCCATTCTGATCGGGAAGGACGTAATCGTAACCGGTTGGAACGCTCGCTCGGGACGCTGGAATCGGCAGTGTGAATAGCGGCGTAGTAAGTACATTGCCGGTTTCACCCCAATAGAAACGCGGGTGAGAAGTCAATATAGCGCCCCCGGTCACCAGCAACGCCAGAAACGAACAGGTGATGATCCAGTGTGTGACGCGAACCAGAGCAGAGTGCCGCAACCGAACAGTGGTCGCCGGCACGGCCGATGCAGGAGTGGCGCCCCAAACGGAACCGGCCATTGCGCAATTGTATCATCGGGCGCAGTTTGCAGAATAAGCGCCGCCGCGCCGTATCCCTGCTGCTCTGCCGCGCCGCTAAACCCGAATCTTCAGTGACTACGATCGCGAATAGCGCGGCAACGTAATCGTAAAACAGGAACCTTTCCCCAGTTCGCTTTCCACGCGCACGTTTCCGCTCATTTGTTCTACCGCGTGGCGCACGATAGAGAGCCCCAGCCCGGTGCCGCCTACTTGACGCGACCGCGCTTTATCCACTCGGTAAAATCTCTCGAAAATCCGCGGAATGTCTTCGCGCGGAATGCCGATGCCATTATCGGCCACCGATATTTCGACCTGCCCGTTCGCGTTTCTCACAGCCTTAACACTCACTTCGCCCGAAGGCCGGTTGAATT
Organism: Terriglobia bacterium; assembly: GCA_019242155.1. Lineage (GTDB taxonomy): Bacteria > Acidobacteriota > Terriglobia > Bryobacterales > Bryobacteraceae > PSRJ01. The sequence continues at coordinate 7,726 of JAFAWA010000147.1, forward strand.
TAATTGCGTTGTCGAGCAGATTTAACAAGGCCTGTTCGAAGTGAGTTCGGTGTCCCATTACCTCGAGCTCGGTTACTTCACTCGTCCGCAGTCTGATCCGATTCAACCGCGCCACAGGCTCGAGTGTATTGATGACATTGTGAACCACTTCGCTCACGGCTATAGGCGCCGGCTGCAGTTCCGGCCGTCCTGCTTCCAGTTCGGAAAGTGTGATCAGGTCGGCAGCGATATTGTTCAGCCGAACGCTATTCGCCTGGATGATTTCGACGAAACGGCGGCGGTTCTCGTGATCTTCGAGGCCTCCATCGAGCAAAGTTTCCGCATATCCGGTAATGGTTGCCAAAGGAGTGCGGAATTCATGCGAGACATTGGCCACGAAATCCCTTTTCATTCGCTCTAACCGCTCGGCCGGGGTGATGTCGTGCAGGATCGCCAGAGCTCCTCTTGCCGATTGGCTCGCAAGCGGGCTTGCGTGAACTTCGAAGGTTCGCTCGTCGCGCGCCGCCATCTTAATTCGTTGATGCAAGCTTTCTCCGGATTCTACCACTCTCTGCAGCAGTTGAAACAGCGCCGGATCGCGCAGCACCTTGATCAACGGCACCCCCTCCACCAGCCCGGGCGTTGCCATCCCGCGTATGAATGCTTCGTTACAAAATGAGACCTGGAGCTTCGAATCCACGGCCAGCACCCCTTCGGTCATGGAGGCGAGAATGGCTTCCCGCCGGCCCAGTTCAGTGCTGAGCCCGTTCAGCGCGTCCTCGAGACGAGGCGTGGTGCGCATTAACGCCCGCGCTAAGTCTCCCAACTCGTCTTCGGTCAGTGGAAGTTGCAGGCGCGGAACTTCTAAGTCCGGAAGCTTATCGGTATAGCTGGTTAGCATGCGAATGCGGCGTGTGACAGACCCGGCGAATCGCCAGACCAACACGCAACATAGTAAGCCCCAACCCAGGGCGGCCCAAGCCACGAAAGTGGCGCCACTCTCAAACCAGATGGCCGCTATTAATGGAGTCACGGCTGCCAGTCCGAGAATAATTGCCTTTCGCGCAATGCTACTCATCGCCGGAAGCCCGCCCAATGTTAGCATGAAAGTCCCGGTCTGTTTCTCCGTAAAGCGCAATCTGTAACACAAGAGGTGACCTATTCCGCCACCCCAAGAAGCGATTATCCAGGCTAAGAAAGTTGAGAAGTTTTTCGGAGAGCCCGGCGCTAAACGGATTCAGGTCGTCGCACCGACAGACTTGAGCGTCTACCCTGATGAGATCCTCGCGGTGTTGGGTCCTTCCGGTTCCGGTAAGTCGACTCTGCTACGCATGCTCACGGGTCTCTCGCGTCCTTCCTCGGGTGAGGTTCTCTGGCACGGTCAGCCGCTTCCGGGACCCTGCCCTAATGTGTCAATTGTGTTTCAGAGTTTCGCTCTCTTCCCATGGCTGACTGTGCTCGATAATGTGCAGGCGCCTCTGAAGGCCCGCGGCGTTTCTCTCGCTGAGCGAATGAAGCGCAGCCTGCGGATTCTCGACTCGGTGGGGCTGGACGGGTTTGAATCGGCATTTCCCAAAGAACTCTCCGGGGGCATGAAACAGCGCGTGGGATTCGCACGAGCTCTCGTGGTGGAGCCGGAAGTCTTATTCATGGATGAGCCGTTCTCTGCCCTCGATGTGCTCACCGCAGAGAACCTTCGCAATGAGCTTCTCGAACTTTGGGAAGGCCATAAGATGCCGACCCGGTCCATCCTCATAGTGACTCACAATATCGAGGAGGCCGTGCTGCTCGCCGACCGTGTAATTGTGCTTGGAAAAAATCCCGGGCGCATCCGCGCGGATTTCAAAGTCTTCGTGCCGCGCCCTCGCGACCGTAAGGACTCCCGTTTTCTACACACGGTCGACTACATCTACACGATCCTGACCCAGCCGGATATCGCTCCCGGCCCCCAACCGCAACCGGTCGGCGCCGCAGGCGCGCCGCCGCCTCCCAGATCCGCGTATCTCATGCTGCCCCACGCGCGGCCTGGCGGTATCACCGGCATCGTGGAACTGCTTGTGGACCGCGGCGGCCGGGAGGACATCCACCGCCTGGCTGACGAGTTGGCGTTCGAGTTGGATGATCTGCTGCCCATCGTCGAGTCGTCGGCGCTCTTAGGTTTCATTGTGGTGACTGAAGGCGATGCCGAGATCACGCACGAAGGCCGCGCCTTTGCCGAGGCGGGTATCCTGCAGCGTAAAGAGCTCTTCAAGGCCGCGGCACAAAACGTCCCCTTGATCCGCCAAATTCTCCGCTCACTCGAGGCCAAGGCCAATCACTCCCTCCCGGAAGAGTTCTTTTACGACCTGCTCGAAGAACATTTCAGCGAGGACGAGATTAAGCGCCAATTAGAAACGGCAATTAACTGGGGCCGTTACGCCGAACTGTTCGACTATGATGCCACTTCCGAACGGTTCTACATCCCCGACGAGAGCTCCCAGCCCGTATTGCCGGCCGAGGCCAGCCGTTGAACATCCCCGCCGCGCTCTCCCGGTCGGTCATCCGCGAGCGCACCTGGTCCCTCCTCACGGACCTCTCGGTATTCGCAGTCATCGCCGCGGCGGTTTACGGTGTGCTCACCATTGCGCGCTACTGGTTTGGAGCCGCGACACCGGCCGCGCAAATCTCGCGCTCGCCAAGCGCCCTTCCCGCGTATGCTTTTTACTCTTTGGTACGCATTACGGCGGCATATGTTCTAAGCCTGGTGTTCGCTATCAGCTACGGGTATATCGCGGCCTACAATCGCCGCGTGGAAACCGTAATGGTCGCGGTTCTAGATATCCTGCAATCCATTCCCGTATTGAGCTTCCTTCCCGGCGTGATGCTGGCCATGGTTTCTCTGTTCCCATACCGCCAGATCGGCGTGGAACTGGGTTCCATCATCCTGATCTTTACTGGCCAGGTATGGAACATGGCCTTCAGCTTCTATTCATCGCTTAAGGCCATCCCGCGCGAGCTTCGCGAGGCCTCCGACATCTACCAATTCAGCTCCTGGCAGCGATTTATCGAGCTTGAATTGCCGTACAGCGTCATCGGGCTGGTATGGAACTCCATTGTCTCCGTTGCGGGCGGATGGTTCTTTCTGATGGCCTGCGAGATGTTCGTTCTCGGCAACAAGGATTTCCGGTTGCCCGGGCTCGGCTCCTATTTGCAGACTGCTGCGGGCGCTGGTGATACCGGGGCGATTCTGTGGGGCCTTGCAGCCATGATCACGGTAGTCGTTCTGCTGGACCAGCTTGTCTGGCGCCCCGCAATCGCATGGTCGGAGCGCTTCAAATTCGAGCAGGTCGAACAGTCCAGTCAGACCTACTCGCCGATCCTGCATGTATTCCGGCATTCCGGCGCTTTTCAGTGGCTGCGGGAGCGCGCGCTCACTCCCGCTTGGGAACGGGTCAGTTCCAGCCTGGCGCGTCCCCACAAGCCCGCGCCTGCTGCCCGCTCCCACTGGATCGCGAAAGCTGCTCCCGCGGCGGGCGTTGCCGTTCTATTGTTGGCCCTCTACGCGCTTTTTGAGGCCGCCACCGTTTTGCGAGGTCTAACGGCTCAAGATCTGTTCTCTACGTTCAGAGCCGCTGCAGCCACGTTCCTTCGCGTCATGCTCGCCTTGATCATTGCTACGCTCTGGACCGTGCCCGCCGGTGTCGCTACCGGCTTCCATCCTAGGTTGGCTCGAATCGCGCAGCCGCTGGCGCAGATCGCAGCGTCGGTTCCGGCCACCGCGCTGTTTCCCGTGCTGCTGTTGGTTCTGGTGCGCCTCGGCGGCGGTTTAGGAATTGCCTCCATTCTTCTGATGCTGCTGGGTACGCAGTGGTACGTCCTGTTCAACGTCATCGCCGGCGCTACAGCCATCCCCACAGAACTACGCGAAGCCGCTTCAGTCTTCCGTTTCAGCAACCGCCAGCAGTGGACCACCGTCATCCTGCCGGGCATTTTTCCATATCTCGTCACCGGTCTGATTACCGCTTCGGGCGGCGCATGGAATGCTAGCATTGTGGCCGAGTATTTTCACTTTCAAGGCAAAACTCTCACCACCCTTGGCCTGGGCGCGCAGATCAGCGCTGCGACCGACGCGGGCAAATTCGATCTGCTGCTCGCTTCCACCATAGTGATGGCTGTTCTGGTCGTATCGGTCAATCGCCTGGTATGGCGGCGTCTTTACCGGCTGGCCGAGTCTCGCTTCCGTCTGGAAACCTGATACCCTGCAACCCAATTGTCGTAATTTCGTAACGGCGTTATGCTAGTGTCTCAGAAATGAGCGATCTTGAAATCAAAGTAGACGTCAACCCTAATGGCAGCCGCATTTTGACACTGTCGGGACCACTGATCCTCGCCAACCTTTTTGATTTTCAGACTATTGTTCGTCAGGCACACACTGACCTGATCGTCGATTTGGTCGGCGTGCCTTACATGGACTCAGCGGGATTGGGCTCCATCCTGGGAGCTTTCGCTTCCTGCCAGCGGGCGGGCTGCCGTTTTGCCCTCGCCAACGTTTCCCCCCGGGTTCTCGTCACGTTTCAGGTAGCCAAGGTGGATGGTATGGTTCCCATGTATTCCAGCCTGGAAGCGGCCCAGACCCGATCCGCTGGCGCCTGAAGGCCTCGGAGTGGAACCAGGCAACCAATGAGCGAGGAACTATCGCAAAAGCTGATCGACAAACTGTCCGCTTCCAAATCGCCCGTGGGGTACACGGCCCTGAAAAAAGAGTTGGTCCGAAAGAAGGCCGGCGTTTCCGAAGAACTGCTTCGAAACCTGCTTGAATCTGCCGTCACTGCGGGCAACGTCTTTCGTTGGGGCGATTACGCGCGGAAAAAACAGTGCTACTGGACCACCAGCCGCGAAGCCTTCTTCGATGACGCCATCGTTGAGGCCTGTGCACAGCAGGCTCTCGCGCCCTCCGAGATCCGTATACCGGGGCTTCCTCCCAAAACGGTGACGCTGCGGCTCAAAGAACTCGTAGGGGAGCACCGCCTGAAAGAGTTCCCGCGCATTGGGGGCGAAAAGAAGCGATTTGGTACATCGCCCGAATCCTACGCCTCCGCGTTGCGCGCGTTTGTGAAGACCAAACTCAGCAATGCTGGACTCGATGAGAGTCTATTTTTTGGGCCCGTCGCGGTTGCCGGAGCGTCCGACGGAATGGAAGACCGTATCCTCGACGCGCTGCGCAGGCTCGAGCCTGCGCCGAATGTCCCGGTGGCATCGGTAGCCCTACGCCGGGAATTGGAGATCAAGGACTCGCAGAAGGCGGAGTTTGACCAAGCTCTGTTGCAGTTGCGCGACCAGAAGCTTGTCTACTTAAGCCGCCATGACAACCCCCACGCGCTTTTGCCCGAGGATCGGAATAAGCTGATCGATGGCGGAGACGGTATCTACTATGTAGCCGCGAACCTCCGAGCGGACTCTTAGGACACCTGTGTACAACCCCTTTCAAAGCCATGCCGCTGGGGTCGATCTCGATCGTGACCGCGCCGACGCGAGCGAAATCCATTCAGAAGCGTTCGGACGCTGCCGGGAGATGATCGTACGGGTGCGGCAGCACCGGGAGACACAAGCGCTGTTGATCTTGGGGGAAGCCGGAGCGGGAAAAACCCACCTTCTGGGAAGACTCGAGCGATGGCTCGAGCGATCTTCCGAGCAAGGAGAAGCCTCGGTATTCGTCCCTATCCGCTTGGCCTCAGGTGGCCGCATGCTTTGGCGTCTGATTCGCGAGCGCCTGGCGCAGGCCCTGCTGAAGAGAATCGATGATGGACGGCGCTTACTTCAAATCGTCTTGCCGGCCCCGGCTGCAGCGTCCGAGATTCCCTACGACCTCGGAGTGGTCTTAAAGAATCTCTTCGAGGGCGTGCGCGTTCGAGAATCGGCGGCTTGGCTTCAAGGCTACGACCTGCCGCAACCCGCGCTCGATTTACTCGCTCTCGCTCCGCCTCGCGATGACGAGAGCCTGGAAGCCGCGAGTGAACGCGTAGTGATCAATCTGTGTAATCTAATCGCGCCCGTCCCGGTTGTGTTCTGCCTCGATCAACTGGAATCCATCCAGACGCACCCCGGAGATAGCACAGGATTTCCCCAGTTCGGAAGCGTCATCTCCGCACTCCACGATGGCGCCGCAAAGAACGTAGCGATCATTTCCTGTCTGAAGACGGGCCTGCTCGTCGGCTTCGTCGAACATGTGGGTCAGTTCGCGGCCGATCGCATCGCAAAACGCCAGGTCGCATTGCATCCCCTCAACTTCGAGCAGGCCTGTCGCCTCGCGGCCGCTCGCCTGGACTCCGTCCCCGAACTCCGCGCCCTTCGCGCGCAACAGGCCGAACCAGTGTGGCCTCTCGACCGCCGCGCCCTGAAAGCGGGTTTTCCCAAGGATGGCCTGCTCGTCGCCCGCGCTGTGATCTTCCGCTGCTTCGAGTTGTTCGAGCGATGGCAGGGCCACGCTGCGGAGCCGGAGATCTCAACGGACGAGTTCCTGCACCGCACTTTCGAAGAGCGCATTCAAGCGACCCCGGTAGAGCAGTCCGAGGCGATCCTGCGCAACGGACTTCCCGCGCTATTCCGGTTGCGCGGCCTTTCGTACGCGCCGCCCGAGGCCGCAAGCATTCTTGAAGGAACGCTTCAAACCGAGCGGCCCACGGCAATCGCAATCTCGAACCATGACGCACGAGGCACCGGACTGTCGCGGCGTTTGGAACGCCTCGCTTCCGAATGGCCGGCGGCAACTCCGGCTCTCACCGTGTTTCGAGACGCGCGCCGGGGCATCGGTCCAGGCGCAAGAAGAACCTTGGAGCGCCTCAAAACGCTCGAGAACCGCGGCGCCAAACTAATCAACGTGAAGCCTGAGGCCCTTGCGGCCCTCAACGCGCTGAATCAGCTTTTGGCCGATGCCCGCTCGGAAGATCTTGCTATGCGCGGCGACCCGGTCCCCTTGGCCACAGTGGAACAGTGGCTCGCGAATCATCTCTCTCCCTCGCTTGAAGACCTCCTGGAGCACATCGGTCAGGCCCCTTCAAGCGATTTCACAGCGCAACTGGTGGATCTGGTGAATAAGACGAAGATCATTCGCCTGGACGAAGCCGCCGGCACACTGCAACGCCCGGTCGAGGAGGTGGAAGCCCTTGCGCGCAGCTATCCGGCGCTGTTTGGCTTTGCAGGCGGGAGCGCACGCGTTCTTTTCCGTGCTGTTCCGCCCGTCCCATCCGGCTGAAAGCGGCAGAATGGTCGAACTTTCGATCTCCGATATTCGCCAGGCCCTTTGGCGCTCCTATTCGCGTAACGAAGGCACCGGCTGTGGTGCAACGGCTGAAGTAGGGCGAATCTTTCATGAGGTATTTGCCGCGCTGATGGGCTCCGACCCCGAACTGCAGTGGCAGTCCGCCCTGGACGCCGAAACGATAGGTGACCAGGACCGGTTGCTCGATCACATTTATGACCGCCTGCTCGGACCCCGGCTCACCAGCCGGCAGGCCGCGCTCGCTGAATCCGGCGAACAGGTATGGCTGCTGTGGAGCGCGGTACGCGAAATGGCTGCGTGGCTGAGCGGTCTCCTTCGTCAATGCGCGGCCGGAGGCCTCCTGCGCTTCGATACGGAAACACAAAACTGGATCGGTGCCGAGCGCCTCTGCGCGGTCGAGCAGGCGGTCGATTGGGAGGTGCGTTCCCCGGATTGGAGCGCTGCCGTGCGCATATCTGGAGTCGTTGACGCCGTCTGGCAAAATCCCGAAACGGGCCGCTGGTGCGCCCTCGAATATAAGTTGGGCGAGTCTGCGCCGCCTCTCGATCTCGCGCAGGCGTGTCTCTATCACGACATGTTGTCCGCCTCCGGCATGAAAAGCGATGGCGCTATTGCCGTGGTCTCGTTCCACCCTGGAAGAAAAGAGCGCTTCTTTTCCGGCCCCGAGTTGGAAGCCGCGCGCCGGCCGCTGCTGGATCTCATCGGCAAACTGGCGGGCGTTACGGCGGATGCGGTGGTTCCCGCTCGGCAGGCCCCCAACGCCGTTACCGAAGAAGCACGCACCATGGGTGAACGGCTGATCGCCACCCTCGGCCACTACAATGTTGCGGCCCGCCTGGTGGGCGATGCCGTAATCGGCCCGGCCTTTCTCCGCTACGCTATCTTACCCGCGCGCGGCGTCAAGGTTGCCGACATCAAAAGACGCAGTGAGGAACTGCAGGTACACCTCAATTTGGAGCAGGCTCCTTTGATTCACAACACCGGCGGAACACTGGTGATCGATGTTAAGCGCGCCCAACCCGAGATCGTCCTCTTCTCCTCGATTCTGAGTCAGCTACCGCGGCCCCATGCCCGGCGAGGATCGGCACGCGTGCCGCTCGGGGTCGATCTCGAAGGCCATCTTCATTCCATCGACATGTCGCAGAGTCCGCATGTACTGGTAGCAGGAACCGCGGGAAGCGGCAAGAGTGAATGGATGCGGGCTGCCATTGCCGGTCTGCTCGTTACGAATACGGTCGACATGCTGCAGTTGGTCGCCATCGATCCCAAATCGAGCGCTTTTGAGGATCTCGAAGGCTCGCCATTCCTTTGGAAGAATCTGGGTGTTATTCATCCCACGGAACACTCGGTTCCGGACCTGCTCGACAGCCTCATTGCAGAGATGGAGCGCCGTAACCGGTTATTCAGGGATACCGGCTGCGACGATCTGCCCGCGTACATAGAAAGCTCCGGCAACTTGCTGCCGCGCATCGTCTGCTTTTGCGATGAGTATTTCGACCTGGTAGCCGACAAAGCGGCCCGCCGGCAGATTGAACCGGGAATCGCTCGTCTCGGCGCGAGAGCCCGCTCGGCCGGTATTCATCTGGTGCTCGCGACGCAATACCCCAAGGCAGATGTCGTGACCGGCGTTATCAAAGCGAACCTCTCGGCGCGGGTCTGTCTACGTGTGACCGACGCAACCCAATCCCGCGTCATCTTGGGCCAGGCAGGAGCCGAGAAGCTGCTCGGCAAAGGCGACCTGTTCTTCCTTGACATCGGCGACCCGATTCGTCTTCAGGCGCCGTTTCTGCCTAAAGCGGATCGGGAACGGATCTTTCGAACCGGCCGGTAACATTAGCGTCCCACCACTGGGGCACATCCGCGATCGAATCCAGAACCACATCGGGCCGAGCCGCGCCGGAGAGATCAGCAGGCGCAAACTTGCCCGTCTTCACCAGAGCCGCCCTCAGCCCCGCCGCCTGTGCTCCACCTACGTCCGTGCGCATATCGTCGCCGATCATGAGAATCTCGTCTCTTCGAAGATCGAGCCGGTCCGCCGCGGCCTGAAAGAACGCGTCGGCCGGTTTGCCGAATACCAGCGGCCGGCGTCCAGTGGCGTGTTCCAGCGCCGCTACAAACGGCGCTACGTCCAGGCAGAGGCCC
>JAFAWA010000163.1 GCA_019242155.1 Terriglobia bacterium
GGCCATCAGCACGGCCAAGCAACCTCCGGACAGCTTGATTTCGTAAGCCCACGACGCATCCTCCGGAGGCACAAAGGCTATCAGGATCGCGAGTGTACTCACAAAAAGCCCGCAGACCGCGCTAACCCGGTAGCCTGACCTCCACGCGGCGGCGAACAGATAAACAAACGGGAACAGTGTGGTTACGGTAGTGAGGTCCACCAGCAATTGGTAACCGGCGCGCAAACTTTCGCCCACCGTCATCACTACCAGGAACAGGGTGGATACCAATCCTTCGGTCACGAGTGCAACGTAGGGCGTGCCCCAAAGTGGATGCAAGCGCCCAAAGGCCGATGGTAGATATTTGTCGACACCAATCACGAACGGAAGCCGGGCGCAGCCGCTTAGCCACGAACTGAAGCCGCCGGCGGCGCTGACCATGATCAACGACCCGATCACGGTTGGAAGGCCCGGCCAGCCGAATCGCACTCCCGCCACTTGTCCCGCCTGTACCAGGCCCGCCATGAAGTCCACCCGTTCGGCAGGAATCAGCGCCAGCATTGCCAACGTGCCGCCCACGTAAAAAGTCGAGATGGCTGCGCCGGAAATCCAGGCCGCTCGAGGGATGGTCTTTTCGGGCTCTCGGATCTCCCCTGCCATGATGGCGCCCAGTTCTAATCCGGTAAAGGCAAGCGCGATCTGCGACCAGAAATTCACTCTTTCCCAATTCCAGCGGGGCAGGAGATCTCCCGCCGAAGCCGCCGTCCCACCCCGCAGCCAGGCCGCGGCTCCGGCAACCATTAGCAGACCGCTCACGATTACGGTTGCGGCCCCGCCCAGATCGCTCGCCCACTTACCGATGGCCAATCCCACCAGGTTCAAAGACAGGACCAACCAAACGATGCCAAGCGACAACGCCACGATGACCCACTTGTTCTCCGCGAAGCCGAACGCTGCCGCGGCCATCGTGAGACCGGATAAGAGCAGGGTAGGGAGATAGAACAGGGTGCTCAGAACATAGCAGGACCCACAAAGAAACCCGTGCCAGGGGCCGAACGCCTGGCTGGTCCAAACGTAGAGACCTCCTTCCGCGGGGCACTTGCGCGCAAGGCCGGAAACCACCAGCGCCGAAGGGACAAAGAACAGCAAGCCGGCTGAAAGCCACAAAGTGACAGACCCCAGGCCTGTATGAGCCGCTGCCGCGACCCAGCGTAAGCCGACCACCGTCGCGATATTCCAGAGGACCAGGTCGGTTAGGCCGATCTCGCGGCGCATCGAACTATGCCCGTCCATCGATTGCCGGTGCGCGTCCGCTTACTCCAACGCGATCGTAATCGCGCCGGCCACGATCAACAGTCCGCCCAAGCCCTTTCCCCAGGTGAAATCTTCGCCCAGAAATACGACTCCAAACAGAATGACCAGGGCGACGCTCAGCTTATCGATCGGAGCCACCCGGGAAGCTTGTCCCAGTTGCAAGGCATGGAAGTAGCACAACCACGATAGTCCGGTTGCCAGCCCGGAAAGTACTAGAAATACCCAGGTGGCCGTGGTGAAATTCTGAAAGGCTTTAGGCTGCCGGGTAGCTAGCGCCAGCAGCCAGGTGAAGCCCACAACGACCGAGGTTCTCACTGCCGTCGCCAGGTTGGCGTCGACGCCGGCCACTCCCCGTTTCGCTAGAATCGCCGTTAAAGACGCGAATAAGGCCGAAAGCAGAGACCATGATAACCAGTTCATTACGTCCAAACCTATCATGTACCGCTCCTTCCGGCCCGAACTTGCCGCACGACCGCAGCATCAATTTTGGGCGATCCGGGGGGCGGCAGCGATTGCGGTAAATCTGAGAACATCTTGAGAAGCAAGGGTTTTAGAACCACTTAGCAATGGACCAGAGCAGGGGCCGGACGCGGCTGTGGTATGATTTTGGCGCAATGGCACTTGAGGAAGTATCCATTAGGGCCCAAGTCTCTCGCATCGCTCAGAACAAGAGCCTTCGACTATCGGAAGGACAGGCCCGCCTGCTGTCGTACCTCGCCGAAAAATCGATCGCAGGTGAGGCCGACGAGCTTAAAGAGTATGTTGTGGGAATCGATGCTTTCGGCAAACCGCCCTCCTACGATCCGCGGCAGGAGTCTGTCGTACGCACACAGGTGGCGCGTTTACGCCAAAAACTGACGGACTACTATCACACCGAAGGAATCAACGACCCCATCCTGGTCGACCTGCCCAAAGGCGGGTTCAAGGTGAACTTTGAGGAGCGGCTTGTTTCCTCCGCCCCGCCGGAAGCGGAGCCTTCCACCCCCGCTTGGCGCCGCCGCGAGACTCTTTTGGCCGCCTGCCTTGCTCTCGCCGTGATCGCCGCTGTCTATATTACGATTCATCCGGTGCGTGCCGCGCGCACGGGGCCCGGGGCCGCTGTGCTGACACCCGAACTGGAACAATTGTGGAGACCGATTCTCAATTCCAATCGGCCCTTAGTCGTTTGCGTCGCGACTCCAGCCTCCGGTTCCTCGGCCGCCGGAACGGCCAGCGGTGCTTTCCTGCTCGGGCAGTTTCTTGCGCCTCGCAGGCAGCACGCTCTGCTCACTCGGGGTGACTTGTTATCCCTGCCGGAAATCATGATGGATAACGTCGTGTTCATTGGACCCTCCGCCGGTAACCGCCAACTGGATGCGATCCCCATAGACCGCCAGGTGGCGCTGGAGCCCGAGGGTATTCGCAATCTGAATCCACGGCCCGGCGAACCTGCTTTTCTTCCCGATCACATCTCACATAATCCCCAAGAAGTGGAAGAGAGTTTAGCGCTCATCAGCCATACCCCGGGGATCAACGGGAATGGCGAGATTATTTCGCTGTCCGGCAATCAGATTTCAAGTGTCATGGCCGCGGTCGAGGCTTTGACAGAGCCCACACTGGCGCGAACCTTGGTCGCCAAACTAAGGGCGGCCAATGGCGTTCTACCCCGGTATTATCAGGTCGTACTAAAGGTGAAATCGATGGATGACATGCCCGTCGAGATTTCGTATGTGTTCCACCGTGAGTTAGCCGGTCCCCAGTTGGCAAGCGCGGCCGGCAATTAGTATCAGCATGCGTTGCTTTATTACATTGGCCAGTTTTAGTTTGGGTCTCTTCGCAATTCCCGCGGTGGCGCATCATTCATTCGCCGCCGAATTTGACGGCAAGAAATGTGTCGTCTTCGAGGGCGTTGTCACTAAAATCGAGTGGACCAATCCCCATACTTACTTTTTCCTGAATGTCAAAGAAGGTAACGGCCGGGTAATCAATTGGGCATTTGAAACAGCCGGGCCGAACTTATTATCGCGCCTGGGTTGGAAACGTGACTCGCTGAAGATCGGAGACCGCGTACGGGTTGAGGCATACCCGGCTTGGGATGGCGCAAAGATCGCGTCCGCTCGAACAGTGGTGATGCCGGACGGCAAGAAGATGCCGGCTGCTTCCTTAACAGACGGCGGCCCTCAGCCCTAGGCTTTCGCCTCCTCTATTTCACATCGTCGACCGCGAGGTCTTCCGGCTTTCCGTCCACGAACATTTTGGCTGAGTCGTAGAAACCGGCGGTGGTCAAGTGGATCTCAACGTTCTTGTCTCCCTTGTTTTCCCAGAACCAGCCATGAATCCCAGTCGTGGGCGCGGTGAAGGAGCCGTAAGCATGGTTGTCACCGGTCTTATCGTTTAACTGGTAGCTCTCAAAGTAATCCGGATTGGGCTTTTGGTCCGGCTCACCATGAAATTCGAAGCTGACCGTCCCGTTAGCCTTCCACGCATAAACCATACCGGCGCCCTTCCGCATGTGGTACTTAATCTCAACGCCCTCATGCGGAGCCAATAAGAGGTCTTCGGAATCCACTTTGTAGGCTTTGGCTTCCGGCGTGTACACGGAACCGCCCTGTACCGGTTTGGGTGCGGCCCCTCTAGGTGGCGGACCGGCCTCGGTCGCTTTCGAAATCCCGGTTAGACCCAGAGCGGCCCCTGTCTTGAGCGGATCGATGCCGTATTCAGCGGGCAAAATCACCGTGAAAAGAAGCAGAAGCGCGACCCCAAGCGCGACCGCAGTGGCCGTGAGGATCTTCTGTTTTGAAGGCGCTTCGATTACCGGTTCGAGGTCGTGTTCGATCATCCTTTGTTCCTGACTAAGCATTTACCGCATATCCGGCCACTTGATAACCCACCAGAATGAATCCCACTGCCATCAAAACGGCGTTGGTCGCAAACGCGTAGTGGAGAAAGCCCCTATGTGTACGCCAAAAACTCAAGACAATGAGAACCGCTGTAAGCGCGAGCACCTGGCCGATTTCGACCCCGACATTGAAGCTGACGATATTGGCTAGCAGCCCGTTTTTAGACAAGGCCAACTCCTGGAGTTTGGTGGCCAGACCAAAGCCGTGAAACAAGCCGAATATTAGGACCGCCAGTTTCGTATTCGGCTCAAATCCCAGGAAGCGGCGGAACCCGTCCATATTGTCAAACGCTTTATAAACGACCGACAGACCGATGATCGCATCGATGAGGAACGAGTTTGCGTGAATGCCTCCTAAAACTCCCGCCAGTAGCGTAATGCTATGTCCGAGCGTGAATAGGCTGACGTAAGTAACGATGTCCTTAAGACGGTACAGGAAGAAAATAACGCCGACCAGGAATGCCAGGTGGTCATAGCCGGTGACCATATGCTTCGCGCCGAGATACAGGAAGGCGGCAACCGCCGCGCCATGGCTCGATTGAACAAATGCGGCATCCCGCTTGGAAACGTTATGCGCGCCGGCGATGCCGGGGAACATCAGGGCAATAATCAGAAGCAGCAGAAAAATGAAAGCCGAGCCTCGCCTGAGCATAGTTCAGCGAGAAGTCTAGCACGGGAACTGGTAATCGGCGCCGTAGGAGGGCTGGGTTTGCGGTCAGTGACGGTTAGTGACCTGCGTTGACCTATGAATCCTGGGCCAAGGCGTTACTGCCAGTGTGCCCGTGCTTTGAAGCTTACGCGGGCTTGCGGCGGAAGATGATGATGTGCTGCCGCGGCAGAGTTTCCAGTACCTTGTCCAGCCGAAAACCTTCCGGCTCGATTTCCGATTTGACCTGGTCCACTGTCATTTTGTGCAAAGGAAGTATCGGCACCTTCGGGTCTTCGGCACGGTACTCGAGCAAGACCAACCGGCCATCCGGTTTGAGCGCCGCGCGGATGTGCCGCAGCATCTTTTGCGGCTGAGAGAACTCATGATACACATCTACCAAAAGCACCAGGTCTATTTGACCTTCGGGCAGTTTAGGGTCATCGGGCTCGCCCAGCACCGGGATCACATTGCTGATGTGCCGCTCGAGCATGTTCTTCTTGAGCAGCTCCAGCATCTGCGGCTGAATGTCGTTCGCGTATACCTTGCCTGTAGGGCCGACGCGCTCCGCCATGCGCCAACTCATGTAACCCACTCCCGCGCCTATGTCGGCGACGGTCCAGCCCTTCGCAATTTTCAATTCATCGAGGGCCTGGTCGGGATGTTCCTCGGCCGCGCGCTCCTCCCGAACCAGCCACGGCGCTCCGGCCATCCCCATAGTCCCGGAGTATTGACGCCCGCTTAAAGGATGAGCTTCCTGCGCAAAAGCGCACCAGCACAAGCCTGCAGAAAGCAAACAGATTCTTATGAATTTGTGAATCGCGTTATTCATTGCTTGGGTCGATGTCGGTAGGAATGTCTTTCATCCGATCGAGCGCTTTCTGCATCGGTGGCCGCACCACCGCCAGCGTGTCCAACAGATGTTTCGCGCCTTGATAGTCGCCCTGTGCTTCGATAGTCAGAAGTTCCCGGTCCAAATCACGCACCGCCGTTTTTATCTTGGCGAGATCGATTGCGAAAGTACCATCCGCGTTCGTAATAAAGCCGCCTTTGTCAGTGAAATAGTTGAACTGCATAGCCACGCCGCGCGCGTGGGACTCGGTCAATCCGAAGCGCACGGAGCGGAAGGTAGAGGCCAGGTACGTGGTGTAGAGTTGGCGTTCGGCCGCCGGCCCGTGCGATGCCAAACCGTGATCGTACAAGTACTGCAGCATATAGAGACCGGTAACATCCGCTTTGGCTTCTTCAATGGTCGCGTAGAGATCTTTTAACTGCTGCCGCGGCGAAGTCGTGTGGCCGAGGGCTTGGATCTGCTGCGGGCCGATACCGTGGCTCAATTCGTGCGCCAAGATATGGAAGAAGAAGGAATCGAAGCTCAGATTGCCGCGCTCACTATTGGCGAGAACATGCTGGGCAATCGGTTCAAGAATCACCTTGAACTTGGCTTCTTGAATGTTCTTCAGCATTACGCGTTTGCTGCCCTTCTCGTGCACCACGCGCTCATCGTTGGGCAGATTGAACGCCGCCGTTCGGACACCGTGGGCGGCATCGCCCGATGCGAATACTTCGTTCACCACCCGTATGGGCGCAAGCGCGCCCAGTTTGGGATTACGGTAGCGGGCTTCGATCGGCAGATTGTTCTCGACTTCCTGGAGATGGCTGCTGAGCACCTGCAGCCGGGCAGTCTCCTGGTCATCGCGAATGGTTACGTACGCCTCGAATGCGGCCTTATAGCCGAACAGTTCGTCGTTGTAAGTTTCGTACGGGCCGATGGTCACCTCGAGAGGGGCATCCAACTCCATCCAGGCAATGTCGCTCGCGTAGTAGTCGTTCGACAGGAAAGCGTCGGCGCGGAGATTCAGAAATTTCTTGAGCGACGCGTTCTCGGTGAGGGCGGCAGCCTCGCGCAGCAGCCCGGCTGCTTTGGTCAGATCCGCACCGTACGTTTTGCTGTAAGGCGCCATTGTCAGCTGGCGGTTGCCATTGCGGCGTATGACAGTGAAGAACCCCTCGGCTAGAGCGCGATCCGAAGCATTGAGGGTTTTGGTCCAGTTCTCGAATTCCTCGCGCGTCATATCTTCCGGATAAAAGTTTCCGCCGAGAGGCTTGCGTTCGGGAACTCCAGGCAGGAATGCCGCATGTCCATCCAGATCCGACCAGGGTCCTTTGTTCAGCCAGAAGTAATGAAATCGCTCTTTGCCGAGCGGCGACGTGTCTGTCTGTAGCTTCTGGTAGAGGGCGCGATCGCCGCTCCAGAGTTGATCCATGAATACAAAATTGAGCAGACGCGCGGCTTCGATCAGCTTCGGCAGGGCTTGCCGGTCTCCAGCGGACAGCTTGGAAGTGTCCGCGTTCAACTTAACCGGCGCGAGGCGCGCACTCATTTGCTTGAGATGAGAAAGATCGGGCATAAGCGAGGCCGCAGCAAGCAGCGCAACTACGGATTTCATTACTTACGATAGTATCGCGCCAAAATGAATGCGGCCGTGCCGCTGCGCTCCCAACGCGCGGAGGATGCGATGAACTTACTTTCCTGTACCGCGCAGGCTGATTCCCAACTCGCGCAACTGTCTTTCAGGTACGGGGGCCGGGGCATCGCACATCAGATCGGTGCCGCGCGCTGTTTTGGGAAATGGGATCACATCGCGGATCGAAGTTTCGCCGGCCAGAATCATGACCAGGCGATCTAACCCAAGCGCAATGCCGCCGTGCGGCGGAGCGCCGTACTCCAACGCCTCCAGGAGAAAACCGAACCGGCGCTGCGCCTCTTCATCGCTGAAGCCCAAGGCGGAAAAAACTTTGGCCTGCACGTCGCGGCGGTGAATACGAATGGAGCCGGAACCGAGCTCCGTCCCATTGAGCACCAGATCGTAAGACTTGGCGCGGCAACGTGCCGGGTCGGACGTCAATTTGTCCAGGTCCGCGTCATGCACCGACGTAAATGGGTGGTGCGCCGCATTCCATCGGTTCTCTTCCTCATCCCATTCGAACATCGGGAAATCGACCACCCATAAGAACTGGAAATTGCGGGGATCGAGCAGCTTGTGCCGGTCGTTAAATCTCTGTGCGGCGGAGAGGCGCAATTGGCCGCAGGCCTGGTAGACGGTCTCCTCCGGACGATGGCGTTTAGGTTCGCCGGCCCAGGTGGCGAGCAGCATCAGGTCGTTTTCTTCGGCGCTGCAGCGTGCCCGCACGGCGGCGAACGCCTCGAGGTGATCCCGTTCCAAACGTTTGGCGTCGTCATATACGCGGAGGCCGCGCTCTTGCCCGAATGCCTTCAGTTCATCGCGTTCTTTCCTGCTCGGCGCCCCGGTACCGGGAATTCGAATGGCCACCAGAGGCATGCCCGCGTTGGCCAAGTCGGGTAATAGGTCCTGAACCGGGTGCATGGGCGGTATGCGCAGATCGGGCTTGTCGATACCGTAGGAGCGCATGGCCTCGGCGTATGTGAGCCGCGGAAAAGGATAATGCGCCTTGACCCCGGCCGTTGCGCAAACGCGCTGGATCATCGGCTCGATCACTTCATAGATGCGCTCCTCTTGCGGAAACGACATCTCCAGGTCGATCTGCGTAAATTCGGCCTGGCGATCCGCGCGAAAGTCCTCATCGCGAAAGCAGCGCACAATTTGAAAATATTTGTCGAAGCCGCTCACCATCAGTAACTGCTTAAAAATTTGCGGCGATTGCGGAAGCGCATAAAAGCTGCCCGGCTGCACACGGCTGGGTACGAGATAATCGCGCGCGCCTTCGGGTGTGGAGCGCGTCATGAACGGCGTTTCGATCTCCAGGAATCCTTGAGAATTCAAGTATTCGCGGGTGGCAAAAGCGACTTTGGACCGCAATATGATATTGCGCTGCATGTGAGGCCGGCGCAGATCCACGTAGCGGTATTTGAGACGGACGTCTTCGGAGACGTCCACCTGTTCCTCCATGGGAAAGGGAGGCGTGCGGGATTCATTGAGAATCCAGATCAGCGACGCCACCACTTCAATCTGGCCCGTGGCGAGGTTCGGATTTACTGCTCCGGCCGCGCGAGGCGCCACTGTGCCTTCGACGGCAATCACATATTCCGGCCGCACTTCCTCGGCCCGGCTGTGCACGGCCGGGTCCACGTCCTCGTGAAAAACTACCTGGGTGATGCCATCGCGATCGCGCAAGTCCACAAAGATTACGCCGCCGTGATCGCGGCGGCGGTGTACCCATCCCATTAAGACAACCTTCTTGCCTTCATCGGCGGCGCGCAGCTCGCCGCAGGTGTGTGTGCGCTCTAGGTTGCCGAGAAAATCCAAATGGACGGAGGTTTCCATATCGAGTGTTATTTCTGGAGCAGCGGCACGATCTCTTCAACCGTGACGTCTTGCTGATCGCCGGTGGACATGTTCTTCAGTTTGAACTTGCCCGCTGCCAACTCGTCGTCGCCTATGATCAAAGTGAAGCGAGCCCCGAGTTTATTGGCCAGTTCCATCACGCGCTTCAGCTTGCCTTCGGCTAGTTCGACGGAGGAGCCCTGCTGCCGCAGTTGCTGAGCGATGGCAGCGGCCTGCCGCAGCGCGCGGCCGCCTAGAGGGGCGATAAGTAAATCGAGGCGATCGGGCGTGTACGTCTCTTCTACGCTCATCACCAGGCGGTCCTCGCCTATAGAGAAACCGATTCCAGGCGAGTGAATCTTCGATCCGAGCGATTCGGCTAAACCATCGTAGCGGCCGCCGCCCAAAACGGAGTTCTGCGCGCCCAGCGAGCCATGGACCACTTCGAATGTGGTGCGCATGTAATAATCCAAGCCTCGCACCAACCGCGGGCGTACTTCATACGGGATTCCCAAATCGCAGAGGTGCTGTTTTACCGCCGCGAAGTGCGCGCCGCAGGGTTCGCAGAGATGGTTGACGATGCTCGGCAGTTTCTCGATGATCGGCTGGTCGGCTTCTACTTTGCAATCGAGCACACGGAGCGGATTGGTTTCGGCGCGGCGCCGGCAGTCATCGCACATCTGCGGAGCGACGCTTCGCAAATCCTCCCGTAGCCGCTCAATATACTGCGGGCGGCAGTTCGCGTCACCTATCGAGTTCACGAGCAACTGAAAGCCGGTGAGACCTACACGCCGGAGAATCTCGACGACCATGGCAATCACCTCGGCATCCGTCCAAGGCGATTCCGAACCAATCGCTTCCGCGCCGATTTGATAAAACTGCCGGTAGCGTCCTTTTTGCGGCCGTTCACGGCGGAACATGGGGCCTAGGTAATAGAGTTTCTGTATACCGGGACGCTGATCCAAGCGGTGTTCGATGTACGCGCGGATTACGGAGGCCGTATTTTCGGGCCGTAGAGTCAGGGAGGTGGCGTCACGGTCCTCGAAGGTGTACATCTCCTTCCTTACGATGTCCGTCTCCTCGCCTACGCCGCGGGCAAACAACTGCGTCTCTTCGAGCACCGGCGTGCGGATCTCGCGGTAATTGTAGGCCCTGAAAACGCTTCTAGCCGTCTCTTCCACGCGGTTCCACAACTCGGTGGATGGAGGTAGTAAATCCCTGGTCCCTTTGACGGCTTTGATCAAGATAGTCGGAAACTTCATGCTAGCATGGCGCGAAGCGGCATCCGTGCGCCAGAATGAAATCAGTGTGGAACCCTCGGCTCCGGTTTTTCCTGCTCGCACTGGCAGCCGCGATTCTCTTTCTGGGCGCAGTTCGCCGCGGCGATTTACCCGGCTATGACGACGCCTTGTATGCAAGCGAGGCCAAGGGCATCGTTCATAACGGAGATTGGCTGACCCCCAGAAGCAAAGGGTCGCCCGCCCTCGAGCACCCGCCTTTATTTGTGTGGACGCAAGCCGTGTTTCTTGCGATCTTCGGTATTTCCGACCCGATCGCCAAGCTGCCT
>JAFAWA010000386.1 GCA_019242155.1 Terriglobia bacterium
TCGTTTTCCGGGCCGCTCGAAACCGTGACCGTTCCCGTGTAAGCGCCAGGCAGAGCCTCGCGCGGCACGAAAATGTCTATCCAGAAGATCGCGCGCTCGCGCCCCTGTCCCGGAGCGGCGGTCTTTATGGCAGCGTCAGAGGTCGAGAGCGGGAGCGGGATCAGCCCGTCCGGATAAAGACCGGAAGGCGCCGGGCGATTGGAGCCGCCAAAATCGGGACTGCCGCGCATCACCCGCACGAACTGCTCCCGGTAAACAGTAACGTTCGAGCGGGCAATCACGCCGGCTTCGGACCGCAGATCCGAGGCCGCAACATTCAGCGGCCCCAAGGGCGTGCCATTGGCCTCAACAATTACTTGAAACGGCTCGTACTCGCCTCGGGCCGCGAAAAGCCGCGCTGCATGCGAAGTGGCGAGCTCGCCCGACAGGCTGGCGCGCACGAGGCTCCCGGCAACGCCCACCGTGAGCCTGCCCTGCGGGGCCGCAAGGCTCGCCGGCAATGCCGTGATGAATGCCGCGGCGAGAACGGTGGCCCCGATTTTTACCACAGAACACCCGGCTCCGCACGCGCCTGCGGCGTCAGGCATGCCGGGCCTGAGCCGTTTTGATCCATTCCCGCCCCTGGGGACGTTGAGCGGGCCGGTATTCCGGAACCAGTCGCTCCAGATGCTCGATTAAATCCAGCTCCTGCCGCGCCGGTATTAAATCAATCAGCTCTTCCATCCACGTTTCGACGAAAGCGCTCTCCACTTCTGTCGGCTGGAATATCTTGATTTTGTCGTGGGGCGTGGGAACCATGCGCTCTCCTTCGAGCGCCAGCTCTTCGAAAAGTTTCTCGCCTGGACGTGTTCCGGTATAGCGAATCTCGATATCCTCGTCCGGCTCATAGCCCGCAAGTTTGATCATGTTGCGCGCCAGATCGCTGATACGGACCGCTTCGCCCATGTTGAGAACGAAGATTTCCGAATGCTTGCCCAGAGCTGAAGCCTCGAGCACCAGCTGAACGGCTTCGGGAATGGTCATGAAATAACGGCGCATTTCAGGATGTGTTACCGTTACCGGACCGCCCGCGGCAATCTGTTGCTGGAACAAAGGCACCACACTGCCGTTGCTTCCGAGGACGTTGCCAAAGCGGACCGAGAGATAAGCGCCAAATGGCGCCGACTTTCCCACTGATCTCACCACCAGTTCGGCGGCCCGCTTGGAAGCACCCATGACGTTCACCGGCCGCACGGCTTTGTCGGTGGAAATCATCAGAAATATCTCGACGCCATGCCGCCGCGCCGCCCGCGCCACATTCCACGTGCCCACCACATTGTTGGCAAGGGCCTCCACGACGTTGGCTTCCATCATCGGCACGTGTTTATAAGCCGCGGCATGGAATACGTCACGAATCGCATACCGGCCCATCACGTCGTGCACGGTGGCGGAATCACGGATGTCGCCGACACAGGCCGCAATACGCTGCTTCGGGTAGCGCTGCCGCAATTCCAGCTCGATCCGGAAAAGATCGCTTTCGGCCTGATCCAGTATGACCAGACACTCCGGCCTGAAGTTGGCGATCTGCCGGCAAAGTTCGGATCCGATCGAGCCGGCGCCGCCCGTTACCAGCACGGATCGTCCGGTCAGCTTGCTCCGGATCAGACGCTCATCGAGTTGAACCGGTTCCCGGCCGAGCAGATCGGTCACGGCAATGGTTCGAACCTGGGCGCTGAGTACTTTGCCATTAAGCAATTCGCCGAGACTGGGAATCGTTTTGCAGGCAATGCCGGCTGATTTGCAGTTGGCGACAGCTTCCCGCATCTGGCGTCCGGTAGCCGATGGCATGGCAATCACCACCTCGCGCAGATCCAGCCCGCGCGAGGCCGCGCGCTCCACCACCCTCGGGATATCGCGGCCCTTGCCGATCACGCGAACTCCAAGAATTACCGAGCTCACCTTCTTCGGGTCATCATCAATAAAGCCCGCCACCTGCATTTGCAGCTTCGGGTTGGACTGGATCTCGCGCAGGAGCGTCATTCCGGCCGCGCCCGCCCCGTATATCAGGATTCCGCTGCGTTTCCCCGCGCCCCGGATCGACTGGTTCAACTCACCGGCAACGCGCACGGAAACCCGCGCGGCGGCCATCAGTAAAAAGCCCAGGACAAAATCGAGCGCGTAAACCCCCCGGGGAAGATCAAAGTGCATAATGCCCAGGCAAACCACTGAGAAAAGCGCGGAAGCGATGGCGTTGGCAGCCAGTAACTGGATCAGGTCCGCGATTCCGGCCATGTGCCACCACGTGCGGTACAGACGCAGCGCAACGAACACCAGGCCTTTAATCAGAATCAGCACCGGCAGCACCACAACGAGGGTCCGTATCTCTGCCGGGGAGATGGCGAAATCATAACGAAGCAGCACCGCGGCCGCGAAGGCCACGACCGCGAGCGCAGCGTACAGCGAAACGATGGCTAATTTCTCGACCGTTTTCATATCGGCGTGCTCATCCTCATGTGCGGGTGAAAGGTTCCGTGCAGTCGTTCGCACGATGCTGTTTCCGGGCGCCGGGGGCGCCCGGAAGAACACTCCGGTAAATCGCAACGATTCGATCGGCGATCATATCGAGAGCAATCGATGAGATTTTGTTTCGGCACTCGAGGCGGCGGCCCCTCTGAAATACCGCTTCCAGACAATTGGCAAGGTCGGTCTTGTTTCCTGACGAGAGATGGCAGCCCTCAATGCCCTCGATCCGTTCCGCTACATCGGCCACATCGGTCGATATGACAGGGCATTCACAGGCCAGACTTTCCTTGACAATGTTGGGCGAGCCCTCATGAATCGAGCAGAGCATCATCACATGCGCGGCATTGATCCATATCGGGACCTGCTCATAGGGGATATTCCGCATCAGTTGTAAACGCGCCGGAACGCCGCGGGCGCGAACGCATTCAACGGCATCCTGGGCATCCCGAAAACGTTTAATCCCGTTTCCCGGCGCGCCGGTGAACAGAACATGAAACTCGTCTTCGCTCCAGCCGAGGATGCGGCGGCACTCGGCGGTATCCAGCGGACGGAAATGATCAAAGTCAACGCCATTCGGAACCACGTGTATCTTGCGCCGCGATATCACGCGCGGCATTCTGTCGGCGAGCTGCTTCGATTTCGCAATTACCGCATCGGCCCGCAGGGCGGCGACGATTGAGGCCCATACCGTCAGGCGGCCGGCAGCCCGCTGCCGCCATACCGGTTGCGGATCGCCCAGCAGATCAGAGCCGCAGATGGAAACAATCAGTGGCGTATTGCCGGCCGCCGCGGCCGACAGCAGAGCGAGCGCGCCGCCATACATAACGTGTATGACGTCCGGCCTGCCCTCCTGAATTGCCTTTCGCACACGCGCCGCCGCCCGGGCGTATATGCGGCGGCCCCTTTCGACGCGTTCAATATGTAATACATCTATTTCGACACGAGACCTCAGGCTCTCAATCTGACTGCGGACGAAAGTCCCCTGGGATCGGCTGGAGGGCGTGGGGAGCATGTTGGTAATTACGAGGACTTTCATGCGCAGCGCATGGCGGGCCTGCCTGAAATCAGCATTCCGGCCGATGGGGGTGAATCCGGGTCAGTTACTCAAAACGAAGACAGTGATCAGGCTGTCCGGCGCGGCTAAGGCAATCTCAAAAGAACTCTCCGCAGCCGCTCATACCGTTCTCCGCTTACACTCTTGGCAATGCTCTTGATATTCCAGAAGAGCTGCTGACGGCGGCGCGGACCGGAATGCCGGCTCCCGGCAAAACTTACCAGATCGGACATCTTGGTGCGTCGGTCCGCCGTATACCGGCCGAACACGGTCCCGGGTCCCAGACGCTTTACCGCGGAGGTTGGAGTCGAGGTAAATAACTGGGTGATGCCGGCTTTCATCGCGGCCTCACCCACCCGGCGCGAGTAAAATCCGCCGGGAACCGACGCGGTGCTGATCGGCTGACCAATCACGTCCGCCAGGATTCTCACACTGTCGCCCCATTCATGTTCGAGTGCGGCGTCGCTCAGGGCCGAGATGCGGAGAGGATGGGAGCACGAATGAGAGCCGATTACGTGCCCGCGCTCAGCCAGCGTGCGAATCTCAGAGCGCCCCATAAAGCCGGGAGCTCCGATCAGGTCGGTGACGACAAAAAAATGTCCGCGCCAGCCGCAACGCTCCAGTTCTTCGCCTATCCATGGCGAGCCCGCGCCCCCATCATCAAAGGTGATCAAAACGGGGGCTTTGTTTCCCCAATCGGCGGTGCAGAGCGCGACAGAGATAAAGGGCAGCGATTTCAAGGTATCGAGGTGCCGGCGAAATTCAGTCTGAGCCAGCGTGTAGATTACGCCGGGTTTTGTCTGGCAGTCCGGAGCAACATCGTGATACATGATTGAGTGCGCTTGCCCGAGCACGATATTCCTTTATTGCGCCCCCGGAGTTGCGCCTCCGAGGTCCTGACTGAGGCCCTGGTTGCCGCGGGTCAGCTTACCCGCGCGTAGAGCGGCATGCCGGACCGATACGAACGTGAACCCGCCACGCCCGCAGTGCTGATCAGCAGAGAGAAAACCACCCAGGTAATTTTCTCTGCTTCCAATGTCAGCGAAACCGCGCCGATACACCATATCACCATGAGCAGCAG
>JAFAWA010000398.1 GCA_019242155.1 Terriglobia bacterium
GCGACCCATGGGGGTTTGTAAACTGCACCTTCTCTACAGTTCCCGACAGCTCCTTGTCGGCTTTCATGTCGTACACGCCCGCAAGGGAATGATGAGCCTGTAGAGAGCCACCGGCCAGCAACGCCCATAGGCTAACCAATCCCAGAGTCCGCTGAATCATTCGCGCACCTCCACAACGTGTCTTTGGCAAAAAATTCTATCATGTCCACGTGCCGAGTACTTTGACTCGTTGTGGCTAGAGCGGGCGCGAAATCACGCCCCGGCAATGGCGGCGTGATGCCCAGCGGTCGTCAGGTTCTTGACGAAATCGCTGTTCACGAAATCGTGCGGGAACCCGAGTTCCACGCGGCTCACTTCCTCGAGCTGCCGCAGGTGCTCGGCGGAGAGAGTGGCCGTGACGGCTGCCAGATTGTCTTCGAATTGCGACATTCGCCGCGCGCCGATAATCGGAATCACGTCCTGGCTTAACAGCCAGGCCAAAGCCACCTGCGCCGGGGACCTTCCGATGTCGGCTGCCACCTGGGCAACCGCGGAGACTATGCCTGCCTTCCGCTGGTCCTCCGAATAGCGTTCCTTCATCATGGGCGCCGCGAACCGCGAGTCTCCGGCGGCTTCCAGGCCTTTGGCATATTTGCCGGTCAGCAAACCTCCCGCGAGCGGCGACCATGCGGTAACTCCGAGCCCCAGCGCGTGTGCCATGGGCAGCAGGTCCCGTTCTACGGTTCGTTGCACCAGGCTATATTCGATCTGCAGATTGATGAAGGGTGACCAGCCCCGCAGTTCCGCAATCGTATTGGCGCGCGCCACAAGCCAGGCGGGCATATCGGAAACCGCCGGGTAGATGACCTTGCCCTGACGCACGAGGTCATCAAAGGCCCGCATGACCTCTTCCACCGGCGTCATCCGGTCCCAAATATGCAACAGGTACAGGTCGATGTAATCCGTGCGTAACCGTTTCAGGCTGGCTTCGACGGCCTGCACCATGCTCTTGCGGTGATTGCCCGCCGCATTCGGATCGCGCCCCGGCCACGCATTCGTGTATTTAGTAGCCAGCACGATCTCCTGGCGATGCCCTTCCATGAATTCGCCCAGAAATGTCTCGCTCGTCCCGGCTGTGTAAACGTTCGCTGTATCGATGAAATTCCCGCCCGCTTCGCGGTAGCGGTCATAAATTTTACGGCTCTCGTCTTTGGCCGAGCCCCACCCCCACTCTTCGCCGAAGGTCATCGTCCCCAGGCAGAGATCTGACACTCTCAGCCCGCTGTTGCCAAGTAATCGATAGCGCATGTATACAGGGTACAGTGGAAATGCGCGAATCGAAGGTAATTCGCGGCACGATCATCTTACATAATTATAGAGTGGACCGGATTACCGCCCTCTATCAGAAGCTTGATCCACTCCAGCCGCTTCCGGCCGATGACACACAGCTCTACGTCGATTGGCAACACGAGTTATTCGCCTCCGACGATATCAAGCTGCAACTGGCACGGGGGTTTGCCCGTGGCGGCGCCGGCGTACCGGTCACGCGTCTGTTCACCGGACACCGCGGAACCGGCAAAACCACCGAGCTGAACCGCGTCAAGCAGATGCTCGAAAGGGAGAGTGGCGGAGCCGCGGGGCGCAAGCTTTTCGTATCGTTCCTCGAGTGTGAGAAGTGGGTGGATCTTAACAACTTGGAACCGCCCGACTTGATTCTGCAGATGGTAAGGCAATTGGTGCTCGACCTCAAGCAGGTTGGCTTCGGAAACGCTTGGACGAAAGTGCGTGGGTTTCTCGGCGAAGTTGCCGAGGCGCTCAACGCCGACGTGGAGTTGAAGGACCTCGGCCTCAAAGCCGACCCGTTCGTAATCGGCATCGCCATTAAACAGGTACCCGGAGCGCGAGCCAAACTGCGCAAGCACCTGGAAGACCGGCTGCCGCGGATCTACGATCTGGTCAACAGCGAAATCCTTCGGCCGGCCCGCGAGTGGCTCGCCGGTGAAGGCTACGAAGATGTTCTAATCATCGTGGACCAGCTTGATCGGATACCACAAAGACAGCTTAACGATCGCGGACTCACTAACCACGAACAGCTTTTTCTCAACTCAGCCGACGTGCTTCGCTCCTTGCAATGCGACGTGCTGTACACGATTCCCATTGAACTGGCCTACAGCCATTGTCACGGGCGGCTGGCCGATGTATACGGCGGAGCGATCCTTACCCTACCGATGATCACCGTGTCCGGCGCGGCTGGTCAACCGGGGATCAAACGCCTGATCGAGATCGTGCGGCGGCGCGCGGAAGCTGCCGGGGTGGCCCAGTTGTCTGATCTGTGCGCCCCAGAGGCCTTGCAGCGTGTTTGCCTGCTCTCCGGGGGCCATCCCCGGTCGTTATTCACTTTGTTGCGCAGCGCCATCGATCGTTCTGACGGACTGCCGCTCGAAACACAGGCAATTGACCGCGCTATCCGCCAGCAGGCTAGCGAATTCGGGAAGAGCCTGAGCGAAGACCAGTGGACCGCCCTCAAACAGGTTCATAGCACGCGCAAGCCGCTCACCGCCAACCCGGCTTCCTGGATGACGTTTCTCCGGGAACGCTACGTATACGCGTATTACGATAGCGAGAACGAAGGGCTCTGGTATGACTGGAACCCGTTGCTAGGCGAGGTAAAAAGGACGTGAGTACGGCGCTGGTCCAGCGTCCGCTGAGCGGCGACAATGCCACCGAACTGGAGGCGGTGTGCCGGATGATCCAGCGGGCAGGCGGCTGCGTCCTCTCGTTCTGCTGGGTGAATCATCCCGGTTTGCGGGAACATCTCGTAGAGGAGGCGAAGTCACGGCTGGCAGGTTTCGATATTGCCGAAATCACAGTGAATTGCGAGACCGGCGAGGGCATCGTCGAGCAGTGGGAGCGGCTCCTCGCGACGCGCAAACCGGCGGCGCTGTTTGTCTACGGCATCGAACGGGTTTTCGATTACGCGGCCGGCTACACGCACGCGATCGCCGTCTTGAATCTGAACCGCGGCTACATCGCGCAGCGGTTTCCCTATCCGATCGTCTTCTGGGGCCCGGACTTCGCCATGGTCGAGTTTTCGCGCCAGGCGCCGGATACATGGTCCGCAAGATCAGGAAGTTTTCACTTCACCGGGGGGCCGTCCGAAACCGCCGAGACGATCCGGCGGCTGGATGAGGCGGACTTCGGGTCCAGTAGCGGGCGGGATAAATTAGAGCGGAAGCTGCTGCTGGAGCGAGTGTGCCGGGAACTGGAATCGGAGCCGAGCCCGGATGCAAAAGCGCTGGCGGAGGCGCGGCTGCGATTGGCGGGTGTGCTGTCCTTCGAAGGGCAACAGGAGGAGGCCGAGCGGCTCTACGGGGAAGCGCTGCCGCTCTACCAGCAAATCGGCGACCGGCTGGGCGAAGCCAACGTCCAGAAGGCGCGGGGCGATGTGGCGCTTCTGCAAAATCGCTATGAGGAGGCCGAGCGGCTCTACGGGGAAGCGCTGTCGCTGTACCGGCGAATCGGAGACCGGCTGGGGGAAGCCAACGTCCAGAAGGGGCGGGGCGATGTGGCGCGCATGCAAGCTCGCTATGGGGAGGCCGAGCGGCTCTACGCGGAAGCGCTGCCGCTCTACCGGCAAATCGGAGACCGGCTGGGCCAAGCCAACGTCCAGAAGACACGGGGCGATGTGGCGCTGGTGCAAGCTCGCTATGAGGAGGCGGAGCGGCTCTACGGGGAAGCGCTGCCGCTGTACCGGCAGATCGGAGACCGGCTGGGCCAAGCCAACGTCCAGAAGACGCAGGGCGATGTGGCGCGCATGCAAGCTCGCTACGAGGAAGCCGAGCGGCTTTACGGGGAAGCGCTGTCGCTTTACCGGCAAATCGGAGACCGGCTGGGCGAAGCCAACGTCCAGCAGGCGCGGGGCGATGTGGCGCGCATGCAAGATCGCTACGAGGAGGCGGAGCGGCTCTACGGGGAAGCGCTGCCGCTGTACCGAGAAGTTGGAGACCGGCGGGGCCAAGCCATCGTCCAGACAGTGCGGGGCGAAGTGGCGCGCATGCAAGCTCGCTATGAGGAGGCCGAGCGGCTCTACGTGGAAGCGCTGCCGCTCTACCGGCAAATCGGAGACCGGCTGGGCGAAGCCAGCGTCCAGAAGGGGCGGGGCGAAGTGGCGCGCATGCAAGCTCGCTATGAGGAGGCCGGGCGGCTCTACGGGCAAGCGCTGCCGCTCTACCGGCAAATAGGAGACCGGCTG
>JAFAWA010000046.1 GCA_019242155.1 Terriglobia bacterium
ATCGGCAGCCAACTGGTGGTGGACTTCAGTCTGCCGGTCGGGCAATCGCAGCAGACAGTTACCGTTCAAGGTGATGTTTCGGTGGTGGACACGCAGTCCACCGCGGTCGGGGCGCTGGTGGAATCGCGGCAGATGCGCGACTTGCCGCTGAACGGCCGCAACTTCACGCAGCTGCTTACGCTCGCCCCCGGCGTGACACAGATCCCGCTGAATGCGCCCGGCGGCAGCAGCACCTTTTACGGCAACGGACAGAAGTACTCGATCGCAGGGTCGCGCCCCTCGGGTCAAGCATATCTGCTCGACGATCAGGACATGACAAACTTCTGGAACAACGGGCCGGGCGCGGGGGGCCTCGGAACGGCGCTAGGTGTGGAGGCGATCGCCGAGTTTCAGACGTTGATCAACACGTATAGTTCTCAGTTCGGCGGCAACGGCGCGGTAATAAATGCCTCGAGCAGGCCCGGAACGAATAGCTTCCACGGCTCGGGTTATGAGTTTCTGCGTAACAGCGCGCTCGAATCGCGCAACTTCTTCGATGTGCAAAGCGGCGCGCCTCCTTATCACCAGAATCAATTCGGCGGAAGCGGTGGCGGACCCGTAAAAAAGGACCGCATCTTCTTCTTCGCCAATTATGAGGGATTACGGAAGTCGCAGGTCACGAGTTCGATCGTCACGGTGCCGGATGCCTGTGCTCATCAGTTTTTGACAACCGTATCGGCCGGCGTTTGCGGCGGGCCGGTGCCTCAAAACAACACTCCGTTCGCAACCAACCCCAACGTGCAGCAGGCCATCCGCAACACCATGGCGCTCTGGCCGCTGCCGAATTACAATGCGGAACTCTTTACGGCTGGTGCTCCGAGCGAAACGGGGCAGGCGGTGGTCCTCGATCCGCTCATCGGCCACGAAAACTATGTTCTGGGCCGGATTGATTACAACATATCGGCCAAGGACACACTCTTCGTCCGCTACGTATTGGACTACGCTCAACGCAACTTTACCACCGGCATTCCGTACTGGCCGGAGCTGGACACCACCCGCGATCATTTTGTGACCGTGGAAGAGCGCCGGATCTTGTCTCCCAATGTCGCCAATGCGATTCATATCGGTTTCTCGAGAACCTGGGAAGACGCCAGTGTTTCCGGCTCGCCCACGGTTTCGAACGGTGTCGTTACTCCGGGTACCATCACCTCTTCCGGGAACCATCCGCTCCAGTTCTTCGGAACCCAGGCCGGGCGCGAGGACGGCACCATTGCGACCTTTTCAGGTCTTACCGCGGTCGGCGCGAGCACTACACTGCCGTTCTATCTTGTTCCGAATAAGTTCTCCTATGGCGACGATCTCATCTGGACGGCCGGAGCGCACAGCATCAGGTTCGGCGGAACCGCCACGCGATACCGCGAAAACACCTGGGCGCCCTTCGTAGTGGGCGGCAACTGGACCTTTCCCAACCTGACCGCGTTCCTGCAAGGCGCTGCTTCGCAAGTGCAGGGTCAGGTTTCGGACGTGCAGAATCCGACCGCCGACGCTACCAAGGATTATCGCTATTGGACCTTCAGCCCTTACTTTGAAGATCAATGGAAAACAACGAGCAAGCTGACGTTGACCTTGGGCCTTCGCTATTCGCCGACGACTATGATCGGCGAAGTGCGGCACCAGATGTATAACCTGCTCAATCCTTTCGTGCCCGGCGGCGCATTCGTTCCAGTGAAGACCGAGACCGCTTCCAATCCATCGCTGCGCAACTTTGACCCGCGCTTAGGCCTTGCCTGGGACCCCTTCGCGGATCACAAGACTTCCCTTCGCGCAAGCTTCGGCATGTTCCACAACGTGCTGTTGTCGCGTGATCTGAACTACTGGCTGCAGCCTCCATTTTTAACGGCGACTCAAACTTCGGCTCAGGGCCTGCTTTACCCGAATCTGTTCTCGAACCTGGGGCCGGGGAGCAACGTAGTGGTTGTGCCGACGAACGGGACGCTGAGCATCACCAATGGCGACTACTACGGCGTGCACTCCACCCCCTATCAGATGCAGTGGAACCTGAATATCCAACGGGAGCTGATGACCAATACCGTGTTCTCGGTAGGGTATATAGGCTCCCACAACCTGCACATGTTTATTCAGCGGGACTTCAACTATCCGCAGCCTTGCCTTTCGCCGAACGCGGGCTGCTTTTATAACGGCGCGCCCACGTTCAGCAGCGCCACGGGTGTGGCGAATCCGCGCCTCGATCCGCAGTACAACAGCCTGCAGCTTGCCGACAACCTGGCCGATTCCCATTACGAAGCTTTGCAGACCAGCCTGGATCACCGATTCTCGAGCGGCTGGCAGTTACAGGTTTCGTACACGCTTTCGAAATCGATCGATAACGGCTCGGGAACGTATGGCCTGGATGGCGGTGGCATTGCGTCCAACCCTTTAAACGTGGCGCTCGATCGCGGCCTCTCGAACTTCGATCACCGGCACAATTTCCGGTTGAGCGGCATTTACAACGTCCCCGTCCGGGTGAATGGGTTCTTGGGCGGCTTTGTGAATGGCTGGCAGTTGGTGGGCGTGTTTACGTATCTCTCCGGATCGCCGTTCAGTGCCACCTCCGCTCCCAACCGTGTATTCACCGGCACTGGTTCCAATACGGGACGGCCAAACGCGGTCGCCGGATGCGATCTCTATTCCGGCTTCCAAAAATTGACAGCCTGGTTCAACACAGGCTGTTTCACTTTGCAGCCGCTCGGGACCTACGGCAATGCCGGCCGCGATACGATCATCGGTCCGAACCTGTGGAACCTGGACAATTCGTTGACCAAGGATTTCCGGGTAAAGGAGAAATTGACGGTGCAGTTCCGTGCGGAAGCATTCAACATCATGAATCATCCGTCATTCCAACTGCTGGCGACGAATACGCAGATCTTTGCGGGCACGGGTTTGAATGCCAGCGCGGGTAAGATTCAGGCTACAAACAGCCAGCCGCGGCAGGTGCAATTAGCCTTGAAGATTTTGTTTTAAGTGCGAGGAGCAACAGGGCGGCGAACTCCGTTGGTTGGTGCCGCCCCAGTTCCTTTCAGATGAATCACTCGCCCTTGCGGCGGGCGATATTCACTTCGGAGCAGGCGGCCATGACGTCCAGGAACTTCTGGTAATTCGACTGGCCGAGCACGAATGGATTCGGCTCGCCTTTTTTCCGCGCCTTCAGCCGCTCCAGCTTTTGCTCGATGGGGTCCATCAGCGGGTGATTTTGCAGTTCCACCTCGACCTTCGCCTTTTTGGTTTCCTCTTTAAAGTGCGCCACCGATTTCCTGTACGTGGCGAGACCTTCATCGGAGACGATTCCCGGCGTCAGCACGGTTCCGGCGTACATGGCTGCCATGTACGTCTTGCCGTTGTCCTTCACGGGGAAGATGAAGCCCATAGATCCCGGCGTGTGGCCCGGCACGGCGACAGGCATCAGCTTGAAGTCGCCGAGCGTAATCGGCTGGCCTTCCGTCAGCACTTGATCATGCTTGGGTAACGGTGCCGCAGGGCCTTTTTTGGGGGCACCGCCGCGGCCCGCGGGCGGATGCTCCATCAGATCCCAGTCCGCCGCCGCGATATAGACCTTCGACCCATAATGCTCCTGAAAATACGCGGAGCCGCCGAAGTGGTCTGCGTGGCCGTGGCCGACGACGATCACTTTGACCTGCGCCGGGTCGAGGCCGAGCTTTTGAAAACCGGGCAGAAGCTGCGTATCGGTCTGATCAGGCGACAGGGCGTCGATCATGAGCAGACCGTCCGAAGTTCGGATCACATACGCGACCGTGCCCTGATTCCCGATGACGTAAACGTTGTCGAAAACCTTGGTAGGCTCGATCGGCGGATCGTTGGGAGAGTTGGCGCGGGGCGCTTCGCAAAAGAAGTGCTCCTCGCCGGCCCACATCGGACCACCGGCCTTTTTGGCCTTTTCGACCAAAGCTTGTACGGCCGGGGAATCAGGCTTGGAGGGAGCGTTTGGCGCGGGTGCGCCCAGCCCTTGGGCAAGGGCCGGGGCGGCGCAGAACAAGGCGATACAGGTGGAGCGTTTCACAGAATCCTCTTGAACAGCAATTTTAGTGGACGACGCCGCCCGCAGGGTCGCGGACGCGCTTGTTAAACTGCTCGATCTCGTCGGCGGGCGCGCAAACGTCTTCCATTAGCCCTGCCCAGCCATCGACAGTTTTGATGATGTCTGTTT
Source organism: Terriglobia bacterium (assembly GCA_019242155.1). Taxonomy (GTDB): domain Bacteria; phylum Acidobacteriota; class Terriglobia; order Bryobacterales; family Bryobacteraceae; genus PSRJ01. Next base: position 4,202 of record JAFAWA010000046.1, read on the forward strand.
CGAGGCGGCGGAATTTCTTCGTTTCACTTACCCACGGGCGCGTGTAGATTTTCGGATCGTTGATGGTCATCGAGAGCTCGAGCACATCAAAGAAGGGCCGGCGGTAACGCTCTTCGAGCACCATATCGACGCTATGCGGATACCCGAAGTGGTCCACCCAGGTTCTGTCGTCGACGCCGGTGGTGGTGACGACGAAAGTATCGCCCTCCCAACGGCCGGCTGAGTAGCCCCACCAGCGGGGCAGGTCCGGATCCATGAGCGGCTTGCGGCCGTCTGTCCAGATGGTGCGCAGCCCGAAGCCCCATTCGAAATGTTGCAGGATACGGTCGGGGAGCGCGAGCAGTTCAACGGGATCGGGGTAGATCAACGCGCGGCTAGGACCCATGGGGTTGCAATGCTGATACGGGTCGGTGTCGTTGGCGGGAGGCACGGCCCGGCGGCGGCCGATATGTTCTTCGGGGTGCGCCGAGGCATCGGCAGAACCCAGCAGGCGTCCGTACGAGGGCTTGTTGCCTTCGAACATCTTCTGGCCGAGCGGTGTGAACGGCGGAACATCGTTGCCGAAGCCGCGGTCTCCGCAATCGCGGCATGTGCCTCCGCCGCCGAACCCGCCGGGGGAGCCGTTGCGCGACCAGATTCCTGCAAGGTCGTGTTTGTCGTAGGCCTTATTGTCGTTGGCTGGGTTGTGGGCCAGAATGCCGCCGCGGCCTGCGCCGCCACGTCCGCCGCCTCCACCGGGAGCCGGCGGCGCCCCGCCCTGCGCAAACAGCGAGAAGGCGCACAGAGCCGCCGCGGCTGTGAGAGCAAACCGTCTCATGGCTACTCTTTCTTCTCTGTCGCGGAAGAGCCTCCCGCAGTCGGCGCAGCACCGCCCTGCGGAGCCTCGCCGGGACCACCGCCGGCCACGCCCAGCAGCACTTCGCCTTTATCGTTTAAGAGCTTCAAAATGGCCCCGACTTTTGTGCCCGCGCGCGAAGGCGCCAACGTAATTGTGATCTTCGTGCCGGCCGCCAGCGCCGCCTCCGAGCGCCGCTTTCCCCACCCGCCCTGCTGGAGTTGCGTGGGATTCGGATAGAACTCGGCGCTCCAATGTGCGGCTTCGCCCTTCTGCATCACATCGAAGAACAACTGCGGATGCGGATTTGCGTAGCGAAATTCCGTTACTGTTCCTTCGAGCGTGATCGGTTTCGACAAATCGTAAGAAGTGCCCGTTCCGTGGTGAGCGGCGGCGGGCCAAGCGGCAACCAGCGCTGCTACGGCGATCGGTAGATAAAAAGTCCTCATAACTCATCCTTTCAACGCGCCACTGGTTTGGCGGGAGCCAAGACCGCGGGCGCGGGTTTTGCAAATTTGCCGTTGTCCACGGGGAGGTCGGATTCGATTTCCGTGAACTGATACGTCGATTGGCCGTTCGTCCAGGTCACGATCCAACGGAACGGCAGCTTAACCCCTTTGACGTCCCGGTAATCGGCGTAGTCGATTTGAATGGGATTTGTCCCGATGGCGGTCCTAGAATATCGCACCTGCCTGGAGAGCAGGCCCGTTTTGAGATCGAAAAACAGCTTGATGCGGGTGTTTCCTTCGCCGCGGCCCTCAATCGGCTGCACGTCGGTGTCGCCGATACTGGTGACTGGGAACCCGGCGCGCCACTGGGTCAGCGCCCCTTTGATCTGGGCCGGAAACAGCAACTCGGCGTCGAGACGCGGGCCGTCGATTTCCGCTCCCGGCGCAAGCGGCAGCAGCAGGACGGGGTTGCTGGGTGACGCGATCCATCCTTGCCGCCCGTCAAAGACGGTGGTGCTGTCCCCATTTTGCGTGTGAATGACGATATCCGACTGCGCCGGCGCCTTTGCGTACAACTCAAACGGGACCTTCTCATGATAGGTCTCGTAGCCTTCGTAGGTTCCCTTGGCCACGATGGTGCCATGCGCGGCGCTTCCTACCGCGGATACATACTTATCCAAAACCTGCGCGGCCGAAGGGCCGGCGAGCGGCTGCGGCGGGATCTCGATTTCGTTGGGATCTTCTTCGGGCGTGCTGTATTGCTGAGTGAGGCTGGGAATCTCTTTGGGGTGCTCGTTGCCATGGTGGCACGAGTAGCACGTGATCACGCTCCGGCCGCCGAAATTGCGGGTGTTGATGTCGCGCACCATCTGAATCATGGTCCGCGCCATCCGCTTGCGGGGAACGTCTTCGGCGAACTTGGACCAGTCTTGAAGGCTTTCGGAAACGTGGCAATAAACGCAGTTCAAACCTAGCGAGGCGGCAAAGAAACCCATGGTCCCCATGAATTCACTCACAGGAATTCCTTTGAGCACCTGAACGTTTTTGAAAACTTCCTCCGCCATCGGCTGCCGGGCGGGGGCGTTTGACTGCGCGGCCGCACTTGCTGCGAGTGCCGCCGCCGCTAACATCGACCGGGTAAGGCCACGCATAATTTCGTAAGCTGCCTCGTACAGTATATGATTGCGGAATCAAGGCGCAAAATCGGTGGGCGCGATGGTTGCTATCCGCGCCCCGGATGTGGCCGCGCTACGATCTTCCTCGCCGGATACGATTGCTGTTGGTCGGGCCGTGTTCTGTTACCGCGGCGGCGAGCATTTTTCACGGGCTCGCGTGCTACAATCTATCAACAGGCGAACGTATATGCGTGTCAACAGCCTCTCAATCTCAGTCAGGTAAAGGGCCGGCGATCTTAGAACGCCCGCTCCTTCCCTGACAGCTCTCCTTTCCCCAAAAGCCGAATTTTTTGAGAGGTTGTATGCAGCCAGCCGAAGAGCCGCTTTCGCGCGGAAAGTGGCGGTTTTTTAAAGAAGCAATCTCCGGTACAGAGCAGGATTTCACTAAAGGTAGCCTGACTCGCGGTATCGCGCTCCTTGCTATTCCAACCGTGCTCGAGATGACTATGGAATCCACATTCGGAGTTGTGGATGCCTTCTGGGTAGCGCGATTAGGCGCCAACGCGATCGCGGCAGTGGGCCTGACCGAGTCTCTTGTAATTCTGATCTTCAGCATTGCCCTCGGGTTGAGCATGGCTGCCACGGCCACGGTAGCGCGGCGCATCGGCGAGAAAGACCGCGAAGGCGCCTCCATTGCGGCCGTCCAAACTATTGGCTGCGGCATCCTGGTGGCGATCGTGACCGGAATCGCAGGTTCCCATTTTGCCCCGCTATTGCTCGCATGGATGAATGCCACCCCGGAAGTGATTCGCGGCGGCTCGCGTTATACCGCCATCGTTTTGGGCGGGAATGTCAGCATCATGCTGTTATTCCTGATCAATGGCGTGTTCCGGGGCGCGGGCGATGCTGCCATAGCCATGCGCACACTGTGGCTCGCGAACCTGATCAACATGGCGCTCGATCCGTGTTTCATATACGGCTTCCTCGGTTTCCCCAAACTCGGTGTAGTGGGGGCGGCGGTGGCCACCACTACCGGCCGGAGCATCGGGGTGCTGTACCAATTATTCGTGCTGTTCAGCGGGAGGAGCCGCGTGGCTGTCGCACGGAAGCATCTGCGTGTCCATTGGGGAGTGTTGCAGCGGCTGCTGCGGGTGGGCGGCGTGGCCATGCTGCAATACTTCATCTCCGTTGCGAGCTGGGTCAGCTTAACGCGAATCAACGCGTCGTTTGGCAGCGCCGCGGCTGCCGGTTATACGCTGGCGATTCGTATCATCCTGTTTGCGATTCTGCCTTCCTGGGGAATCAGTTCGGCGGCAGCCACGCTGGTGGGCCAGAATCTGGGCGCGAAACAGCCGGAGCGCTCGGCGCGTGCAGTGTGGCTCGCCGGCGCCTATAACACGGCATTTCTCACCGTGGTGGGATTCCTCCTGTTTCTGTTTGCTCCTACTTTTATCGCGTTGTTCACGGCCGACAGCTCGGTTGCGGCCATCGGCGTGGCCTGTTTGCGGTTCATCAGCGTGGGTTATCCCTTCTATGCCTGGGGAATGATTATGGAGCAGGCCTTCAATGGGGCCGGCGATACGGTAACGCCCACATGGATGAACCTGTTCTGCTACTGGATGCTGCAGATACCGCTCGGCTGGTGGCTCGCCGAATCGGCGGGCATGGGGCCGCGAGGCGTGTACCTGGCCACGCCCGTAGCCGAATCCGTGCTGGCGGTTGTGGCCGTGGTGCTGTTCCGGCGCGGTAAGTGGAAGCAGGTGAAGATTTGACCGAGGCGCCTGTTTGACCGAGGTGCTTATGCGCCGCGGCGCGCTCTCTTCTGGCCGAAGTCGTACGCATCCTGGAGCGCTTTCGCGAGTCGCCGGGCGCGCGATTTGGGATCGCGGTAGTAGAAGATCCCAAATAGGTGCCCGCGGCGGCGCGAGACGGACATTTGCTGCCAGCCTTCATACGCGCGGGGATCGCTCTCGAATGCCCGGCGTATTAAGGGCGGAAGCTCGCGCTCGGCCTCCATCGTCTCAAGCAGACGCTCTGCGATCTGTGCCGCCCGCCGTTCGCGGGCCTCGGCGCTCTTCACCCCTGTGATCCAGTGTCCAACCTCATTGCGGGCGGAGTAGGTCAACTGGTCGAACCAGCGGCGGAGTGAGCGGTCCTGCGAAAGGTGTTTTTGGAGTTCTGTCGGAATCGTCGTCTTGCGCTCGGCGGTGTCCGGCTCGAGACGAAAGCGTGCAATCATGCCGACGCCTACTTTAGCGCCCGCTTGCATCTGTTTATTCACCAGCAGTATGTGGCTGCCGTCGCCGGTGGGAAACAGGGAAGTGCGGAATGGAAGGCCGCTAATTTCCCCTTTCACTTTTAGCTGACCCCGTGTGCCCCATACTTCGGAGACATCGAACGGAATCCGAACGATCACCCAGTTGAGGCGCGACTCCATCCGTTCTAAAGTCGCCCCGAACGATTTGGCGCGGGTTTGCGGCATGGCTTCGACCAGTGTAGGACGGACCGGCATCTTCAGAGGAGAGCCGCTCCGGGCAGCAAATCCGCGGCCTTGCTTGACTACACTGAAGCGTATGCCGTTTCCGTATCGCGCCGACCATGTAGGCAGTCTGCTCCGCCCTCCCGACCTTTTGAAGGCGTTCAACGATCCCGACTTATCTCCCGGCCGACTCAAGGAGATTGAAGACGAGCAGATCCTTCGGGTGCTCGCACGGCAACAAGACTTAGGATTCAAGATTTTTACTGACGGTGAGTTTCGGCGCCGCGGCTTCATGAGCGATTTTTACGAGTCGGTCGAAGGGCTCGACAGCGGCAGTGAGATCCAGCGGACCTGGAAAGGGGTTGCGGTCCCCACCAGCCGGCGCTTGACCGGTGTGGTCGTCAGCAAGATTCGTCAGAGGCGCCGCCTGGCCAGGCACGAAGTCGAGTTCCTGCAGCAGCAAAGCCCGGGGGATATCAAAATGACTCTACCGTCGGCCAACCAGTTCCCGGCGATTGCTTATAAGAAAGGAGTGAGCGAAAGAGCATATGGAAGTTACTCGGAATTCCTCCAGGACATCGTTCCCATTATCAGGTCGGAAATCCGCGCTTTACTAAGTGAGGGAGTTAAGTACATACAGATCGATGCGCCACGTTACAGTTATTACATCGACCCCAAGTGGCGGAGCTATGTAAAAGATGAGATGGGCCGTGATCCGGAGGAGGCGCTGGATGAAGCGATCCGCGCCGACAACGCGTGTCTCGAAGGCGCTCGACGTGCGGACACTATCGTTGCCATCCATCTGTGCAGAGGCAATAACCGGAGCCAATGGTATGCCGAAGGCGGTTACGATCCCATTGCAGAAAAGCTGTTCTCGGAGCTGCAGGTAGATGCCTTTCTGCTCGAATACGAATCGGAGCGTGCGGGGACATTCGAGCCGCTGCGCTTCGTACCGCGTGATAAAGCAGTGGTGCTGGGCTTAGTGAGCAGCAAGATGGCTGCTATGGAGACCCAGGAGCAACTCGTCCGCCGGATCGAAGAGGCCGCGCGCTATGTACCTCTCGAGAACCTTGCACTGAGCCCGCAGTGCGGATTTGCTTCCACTATGGAAGGCAACCTTTTAACTGAAGACGAACAATGGCGCAAACTGGAGCTGGTGACCCAAACGGCGCGCGCGGTTTGGGGCAACACCTAATCGCGGCACCTTACCAGTGAAACCGGTAGCGCACTTGCCCGTAGATCTGCCTCGGCTCGGCATAATGGGTGCCGCCGAAGGTCTGGCTGTTGTCGAGGAGGAAGCGGCGGTTCGCGATATTCAGGGCGGTTAGGGAGACGGTGATGCGCTCCGAGAAACTGCGACTCGCAGTGAAATCGGCGGTGGTGTGCCCGGGCAGGTGGGCCGGAATGTCGCTTGCGCCATCAGTAAAACCTGAGCCGTAATATACGCTTCCACTCGCGGCGAACCCCAACGGCAGAACCCAGTTGAACCCCGCGTGTAATGTATGACGCTGGTCGTGGTCTAGCAGAAAATAGCCGCTCGCAGGCGGTGAAAAGTCAGTAAGTCCGCCACTGATTGCTCCCTGGCCTTCAGCATGGGCATAGGCATAAGCTAGGTACACTTCGCCCCGGCGCCTGATGCGCGGTGACCGCACACTTACCTCCCAGCCATAAAGGCGTGCTCCATAGACGGTAAGTGGGAAGAACAGGTTTGAGTTACCGATAGCATTGTGGTCGAAGTAGTTTAACGCCCGCTGGTGGTAGTTATTGACATCGAAAGACCAGCCGCGCAGAGGAATGTTCAGGCCGAACTGGTGTTCCTGGTCGCGTTCGCCGCGAAGCGGAATAAAGCCCAAGCCTTGGGAGATTGCGTAATCAAGCAGAGGTCCGGTTACCGTTGAGAGGGGCGGAGCCTGATAATACTCTCCCCAGAAACCGCGCAAGACCCAATTCAGATGCGGAATACGGAAGGTGCCCCCCAAACGCGGGTCGGCGGCATTTTCTGAAATCGCGCCGGAGAAGTGGGTCAGCCGCACACCGGCAACCAGGGTAAGCCAGGACACGGGTTTGAACTGATCTTCGAGAAATGCCGTTTCGAGATCGCCTTCGCTGCGCTTGATCTGGGATAAAGGAGGCGCGGAACCGTCGTTCGCGATCAGACCAACAAACTCGCGGTCCCACTGGCCGAACTGGTATATGCCCATGGAGGCGTTGTGGCGCGCGGTTACTTCATTTAGAGTAATCTGCGATCCGGCATATTGGGAATAGCGGTGCTGGGTGGTGCTGATCGGATAGTCATTCGGGTCGCCATCGTAATTGGCGAGATTGTAGTGATAGAAAGGCGATACCGTAAGCAGCAGACCCGGTTGGAAAGTGTGAACCCAGGAGAAGTTACCCAACACATCGCGTTCGCGCTCCACGTCGCGTATACCGGCGTCCTGTTGATCCGGTGTATTTGGAATTTGATAGTCGTCGCGGCGCGCCGAAGTGATCAGGCGGAATTGATTATCGGCATCGTGGTTGTAAATGAATGAACCTAATCCGCCCAGTCCCCAAACTCGATCGTGCAAAACGTCAGGCCCCGGTGTCCCTAATCCATAGTTGCTGCGATTGCCGTTGACACTCGCAAAATACGCAAACTTCTGGGTATGGCCGCCGAAATTCACTTGATCGTTGCTTTGTAAAAACGTTCCCAAAGTGGTGTACACCTCGCCGTCGTTGTTGCGCTCAAAGCCTGTACGCGGTATCACGTCGAAAACCCCGTAGGTGCGATCACCGTATGCCGCCGAATATCCGCCCCGCTCGGCCTCCAGATAATCGACGTCTTTGGGATCGATCTGCGGGCCGACATTGCTTGCGATATTGGTGTTCGGTATGGGCACGCCGTCAATGGCCCAGGTAACCTGATGGCCGCCGCGCACGTGCAGCTGATCGTGTGTCATCCAGGCGCCGGGTACGAAGTCAGTAATCATGTTGAAGCTATTGGAAAGGTCAGCGCCCGGAGTCGATTCAATCTCTTCGCGGCTGACCATTACCGTGGGAGTCATCTGCTCGGGATTTACGACCAAGGCTTCTTCTGAAACATTCACAGACTGACTTACTGCCCCAAGCTTAAGCTGGAAGTGCACCACAGGCGCGCTCCCCGACGCGACAACTACTTCCTGCGCCGATGGCGCAAATCCCTCCCGCATGACTGTGATCCGGTAGGCTCCCACCGGAATTGCGGTGACTTCGAAAGAGCCATCCGGGTCCGTAGCGACCGTCAGAGAGTAATCAGAGGCGACCGCTTTCACCACAACTTTCGCGTTAGTTACCGGACGGTGGTCCGGGTCGTGAACTACACCACGCATCGAGCCTGTAACAACCGCCCAAGAAGCGACACAAAGAAGTAATACTGCAAAAGGTAGCTTCACCGAATACACTCCTAGCGATCGAAGAAGTCGTAGGCCCTTCCCCCGCCGACTTCAGTTATTTATTTAGGCAATCACTTGCCTGCCCGTTATTTCGCCGATTTGGGCGTATCCGGCTGTTTAGGCGCTACCTGCACCTTGTGAAGGACGAGGTCGCCATCATAGACCGTCGCCGTTATGCGATCACCCGGCTTCACTTTCTTGAGGACAGTGGTGTCATCGACCTTGTAGTCCATGGTCATGGCTGACATCCAACCTGGGACTGCCTCTCCATTCACCTTCAGGCTCTTCGAACTCTCATCGACCCCTTCGATTTTGCCGTGAAACGTATATGACTTCTTGCCTGGAGCCGATTGCCCAAAACAGGCAACGGTAATGAAGATAGATACTGCCCAAACACTTGCAAGTTTATAGACTCTTCTCATCACTCACCTCATAGGACTGTAGTAAGACACTTTAGAACCACTCCTGACAGGGGCGGCTCTATACGTACAAAGCCGACTCTGAGCGGCGCGCGTTAGCAAGCGGTTTCAGCTAGCTTTAGAGGAGAGCTGGAGGGCCGCGCTTTTGTAAGTAGTGCGCGAAAGAGTCACTGAGTAGTGAGCGTTTCTGGGGATGGACCGAATCGTAAGTGAGGGATGCCGAATGCTCCGCCTGTGCGATCTCGAACAGACCAGTCAGCCGAGTTACAGGGACGACCTTGAAAACCGGAAATTCAAGGCAACGACCCCCCGCTAGCGACAGGCCCGATGACTCGGACGGCTTCGCCATCCCGGCGCAGTGGTGGGTCCCATCACGGCGGCAACAACTCGGAAGTTTGGATTCAACGTCCCGCGCAGAAATCGCCGGACCGATCAGCGGTAAGCTGACGACTGACAGCAGGAGTACCGCGGAAACCCGGCGCACGGAATAATGGTACTCCTTCGGACGATGTCTTGCAAACGTTTTCAGTGGTATGTGTCAACCCACTTTAAAATGTCCCCTGCCGCGACACATTAGCGACACCTGCCTGTGGCAGCAAAATAGAAATGTCACCTTTGGGCAAAGTAGAAATGTCACCTTGACAGCCCCAAGCTTTGGGGATGCAGGAAGGACAACTACTAATGAGCCAAACCGATAGGGATCGGCTGGTGACGCTGCGCAAAGCCCACGAAC
>JAFAWA010000137.1 GCA_019242155.1 Terriglobia bacterium
GCCCCAGGCAGCGGCATCGACGCCCGTCCGCTGCTCGACTACGATGACATCTCCGGGGTTTGCCGCTTCGATAGCGGCCGTAGAAAGATGGCGCGTAGCGGTAGAAGCGCCTTGAGCGAGGCCCAGTTTCACCGTTAATATGCGGCCCGCAATGCGGCGATCGGTAGTGAAGCGATGGAGACCTGTGACGACGCCTTGAAGACCGAGTTTATCGAGGGCGTCAGAGACGGCACAGGCATCGAGCCGGTTTAATCGAGAGACGAGAGTGTCCATGCGAACCAAGGAGCCGGTTTAGAGATTTTATCGTATCTTCTTCGGGGCGTTTTGCGGCCCGATCCACTCCAGCTTTAAGCGGGCCACCGATCGGAATTCGGGATCACCCGTGACCAGGGGCCACTCGTGCTCTAAGGCGAGCGCCGCAGCAAATGCGTCGGCATAAGAGATTGGAAATTGGGCCTTCAACACCGCGGCATTCCAAATATCCTGCGCGGAAGGTACATGGATGGTTAAAGGAAATGTTTGCGACGACCGGCGCCAGGATTCCGCGAGCGGCTCGCTGTGCTTCTTGCGTAGAAAATAATATGTTTCACCAACATTGATCGCGCTCATCAGAAGCGCCCCGCGGCCTTGCTCGGAATCGGAAAATAGCTTGTCGACCAGCACGCTCGCTGGTTGCCGTCCGTTCATCCATTCCAGGATGGCCCAGGAATCAAGAACCCGTGTCTTCAAGCTTGCGCTCCTGCTTTCGGAACGCGGCGAAGTTGCCCATCAAGTCGCTTCCCGCAGCGGCCCCCCGCAGTTTTTTCCACGCCGACTGTTTCGACAAAACGATCTCATGACCTCGAACGTCGAGCGTAAGCTTCACTCCCGCCGAGAGGTTCAGGGCGTCCCGCACTGCCTTAGGAATAGCTATTTGGCCTTTAGAGGATAGCGTGACGGACTCCACAGGTCCATCTTACCATCGGTAAGACGAACTAACGCTGCGGACGCCATCTGGAGAAGCGCCGCTCCAGCTTTTCCGCCAATGACGTAAGCAAAATTCCGGCAAAGGCGATGATCAGAACGCCCACGAACAGCGTGTCGGTGTTGAAGGTCTGGCCGCCATAGGCCACCATGAATCCGACGCCTTGGCTGCCGCCGAACATCTCGCCTACTACGACGCCGATTAACCCCAGCGCGACGCCTTGCCGCACTCCGGTCAGGATGAAAGGAACGGCTCCGGGGATGGCCACCGTTTTGAAGATCTGCCAGTCGGAGGCGCAGAATGCGCGGGCCGCGCGCAGCAGGTCTGGGTCAATGTTACGAATGCCCCCGACGGTATTCACGAGGACCGGGAAGAACGCCGAGAGGAACACGATGAACACTTTGGACCACATGCCCACGCCGAACCAGATGATGATCATGGGGACCATGGCGATGCGTGGGGTAGCATAGAGCGCGTTCAGAAAAGGATCAAACAACATGCGGGCGCGGCGATACCAACCGACGATGACCCCAATCACAACCCCGCTGACCAGCGCGAGAGCAAAACCGATCAGAAAATTGAGCCCGCTGTAGCCCATGTCGGCCAGAAGCGTGCCGTGCCGCAACGTTTCCCAAAACTGCTTGGCAATTGCCGAGGGACCGCTCAGGAACAGAGGGGAAATCTTTCCGGCCGACCAAAACGCCTGCCAGATGCCCAGCACCAAAAGCACCGCGCCGCCACCGAGAATGAGAGCTTCGTGCTTCTGATAAAAGCTCTGGCGAGGGCGAGCCGAAACACTGCCCGGAGGGGCCGGCGTGCGCAGTGTCTCGGTCTTGGTCGCCATCAGATTGCTTATCCAATTCTGTCAAAATCGCGCGCCGGCAGGAGGGGTGGTTTCTCTGGAGTGTCGTCAGGCGCGAGCACCATGCCGATTTCGCCGGCTTCCTCTTCAATCAACCGCCAGATCGCGTCTTCGAGTTCCAAAAAACGGGGATCGCGTTTCAAGTGCAACGTTCGCGGCCGGCTAAAAGGAACGTGGAAGACCTGTTTCACACGGCCCGGACGCGCGCTCATTACGGCCACGCGATCCGCCAGGTATACTGCCTCATTGATCTGGTGAGTAATGAAGAGAACCGTTTTGCGCGCCTTGGCCCAGATCTTCAGCAGTTCCGCCTGCATGAACTCGCGCGTCTGAGCATCAAGCGCGGCAAAGGGTTCATCCATAAGCAGCACCGTGGGGTCGGCAGCCAGGGCGCGCGCCAGGTTCGCCCGTTGCTGCATGCCGCCGGACAGTTCCGAAGGATAATGATTGCCGAACCCAGCCAGGCCGACGAGCTTCAGAAAGTAATCGACGCGCTCGCGCATGGCGGGTTCATCGAAACGGCGCTGCATCTCCATGCCGTAGCGGATATTCCCCAAAATGGTGCGCCAGGGCAGGAGACTCGCATGCTGAAAGACTACGGCGCGGTCGACACCCGGTCCATCCACGCGTTTGCCGTCGATGCGAACTACGCCTTGTTCATACGGAAGCAGGCCCGCCACGATGTTGAGCAGCGAAGTTTTTCCGCAGCCGCTCGGGCCGACAATGGCCATGAATTCCCCGTCAGCCACCGAGATCGAAACGTCGCTGAGCGCCAGGACTTCCCGATCGTAGCGCTCCAGCCAATAATGCTTGGTGAGGTGCTCGATTTCCAGCTTTTGCATGGGCCGGGGGTTAGCGGAACGCCTCCTTGGCCTTGCGTTCCTCTTCGGATTTGATGCCCGCGCCGAATAGCTTCTCGAAGTAGCCTTCCTTGACAAGCCGGTCTACCACGCTGTTGTCGATCACTGTGTGGAAATCATAATCGCGGATGCGCGTAGCCGCTTCGGAATCGGCCTGGTTCAGGATAGATTTCACGGCGCCCGTTAGGACGTACGGAATGCGTTCGAGCATCTGGCCCTTAGCCTGAATATCGTAGATGCGCTCCACGTCGGCGGGATCGGCTTTGTCGTAAGCGAGATAGGCTTTGACCGCCATCGGCTTGTCGTCATAATAGCGTTTGATGGCCTCGGCGTGAGCTTTGATCAGCGCCTCCGGCAGTTTGGGGTTAGCCGTTATGGTGCTCTTCTTGAATAGATAGACTGTAGATGCAAACACGTCGTTGAAGTCGGCCATGTTGGCAAGCAGCTTGTAGCCGGCGCTTTCGACCTTGAAATATTGCGGCGCAGTGAGGAGAGTAGCATCGGCACGCCCACTCATCAAGGCGGCGGCGCGGCCGGAAGCGTCTGTACCGATCGGAACCCATTGCACGTCGCGCGAAGAGAGGCCGAAGTGGGAGAGCATGGCGATGGCGTAGTTGTAGGGGGCATCACCGATCTGACTCACTGCGAAGCGCTTGCCTTTTAGTTCGGCGCCTTGGTTGATGCCCTTTGCGGCCATGAGAGCGAACGCGCCTTTATTAAGAGAACTGCCCAACATCACCATAGAGCCGTCCTTGGTAGCGGCCTGCATGGCCTGCTCCATGGAGTAGTTGGTCATCGCGGCCTCGCCGCTTACCAGCATGGCAATCCCCGCCGGATGCGCGCCGAACTGAAGAGTTACATCGTAACCGTATTTCTGGTAGTAACCGGCTTCCTTGGCAAGATACATGGGCCAGGACGCGCCGCTGCGGGTAGGAAAGTTAATGGTGATTTTCTGAAGCTGCTGTGCCGGGAGAAGCTGTGGGGCAAGAATCGCTGCGCCAATCAAGCCGAGCCGAAGTCGGGAGGTCATGAGGTGGCTCCTTTGGAGGCTTCGGCGCCGGTATCGAGCTTGAAGACTTTCTTGGCATTGTCCTCGAAGATCATTTTCTTTTCCGCGGCGCTGAGCCAGTCGAAAGCCTCAATGAGATGGCGGGTCTCATCGAGCCATTTTCCGGTCTTAGGATCTTTTACTGTCCCGACACCGGGGCGTTCCGTGCCGAACAGGCAGCGGTCCGCGCCGACTGTCTTAATCAGGAGTGCGAGAGACTCTGATGAATACAAGACGGTGTCGTAGTAGAGATTACGCATCCGATCGGAAAACCGCGGTCCAGGCTGGCGCAGGGATCCGGCTTCCCAGCGCGCCCATTGGTAAGGCACGGCCCCGCCTCCGTGGGATACCACGATTCTAAGGGTTGGAAAATCGGTAAATACCTTCGAATTGAGAAGCGAGACCACGCTGATCGTTTCTTCATTGATGAAGTGCGTGGAGTAGGTCAGGCGCTCGGAGCGGCACCCGGCTGAGTGGATATGGCCGGGAATGTCCAGCTCGACCATTTTTTCATAGAGCGGATACCAGAAGCGGTCGCCCAAACCGGGGGTTTCCACTCCGCTACATTCGCCGGGATCAGGGTTTAAAAGCAGGCCGACGAAACCGTCCTTGACGCATTGTTCGAGATAGGGCAGAACCGCGGTGGGGCTCACACTTGGGGTCAACGGGAGTCCGCAAACACCGCGAAACGTTTTAGGGAAGAGCGCGCACTGCCGGGCGATGATCTTGTTAGTCTCCTCCATAAACCAACTGACTAGCTTGGGGCTTTCGCTAGTCATCATCTGATAGGGGCGGGGCGAAATGATTTGCAGGTCGGTACCCGCCTCCTTCAACTGTTCGAGATGCGACGAACCGCCGAACACCGGCTTATTCAGAGCGTTAATAATGTCGTCGTCAGTGGCTGCTGTGCTGCCCCGGCCGTGACCGCCGCGGTGCGCGAGAATCTGCGCCTTGTACACGTACAGACTATCCGGGGCTGTTACGTGCGCGTGCGCGTCAATGATCATTCCGGCCTCCTATGATTCCGAAGCGAAAAGTGCGATTTGAGCTACGCGTGATTCTATCACGCCCAGGAGGATGCGCGGCGGCGATTAACCCATGAAGCGATGGCGGTTCCTGCACCCACGGTGCTCACCCCATTGCTGCGCTTGCCGGAACTTCCGGTCTCTCTGGTCTGTTGGCTATCTTCGGCTCCGGCCTGCTGATATCGATGCTCCCTTTGAAGTACGCTCCGTCATCTATGCTGATTCCGGCTGTCTTGATGTCGCCAATGACACTGCCGTTATCTCGAATCGCAATTTTTTCTGTGACGTCAACATTTCCCCGCACTGATCCAAACACCACTACCTCGCGGGCTTTAATGTTGGCGCGTACCTTCCCGTTCGGGCCGACCGTCAGCAGACTCTGCGATTCCAGCAAACCTTCTACTTCGCCGTCCACAAACAGTTCCTCCCGGCTGCGAATCTCACCTTTGATATTCATCGACGGACCAATCACCGCGACTTGCCGCGTCAGCTTCGCTTGCGGCGGGTCGTGGCGGACCGGCGCCGGGACTGCTTGTGGCAAAGCCGGTTCGACTTGCGGCTTGCCGGTAGGAAATGATTCATCAGTGCGTTTATTCCACATCATGGTTCTCCTGCCGAAAGATTCGGCTGATTAGCCCGCTTTATGGCGGTTTTGTAATGAAGGTGGTGTCGCTTGCACTCTGCGTGCCAAAGCTATATTGACCATATAAGAGCAATTTGTATCAGTTACCTCTTGACTCGGAACCTCTCAGGTAAGTTTTACGTGAACTACTTACTTTGAGTCGTACCTTGGGGCGAGCACACTGCATCGCGGTAACCCAGTGACTATGACTATACAAGGTTCGACCGGTAGGCGTCTCTCTGGCGCAGGCCAGTGTTCTCCAGCAATGTCTCGGGCCCTCGGAAGCGAGTGATGACTCGGATGTGCAACTCGATATATGAGTTGTCTCGCTCGCTGTCTCACCAACACGTTCTTGCGTCACTGAATTTCGATCGAGCAAACAGTGACCACGCGTCCCCCGTTTTTGCGACCTATACTATAAGTGGTTGGCGATGAACTCTCTGCTGTTCCGCGGGCTCTTGTCGTTGGCGCTCCTGGGTTCCACCGCGCGCCTGGGATCGGCGCTTGATCCTCACAAAAAGCTCACACAGTATTCCCGCAAAGTCTGGACCCAGGAACACGGTCTACCCCAAGACACAATCCGCGCCGTCGGACAAACCACCGACGGCTATCTCTGGCTCGGAACGGACGAAGGTTTGGCCCGCTTTGATGGTTACGATTTCACCGTCTTCGACAAAGATCACAGCGATCTCCCGTCGAACTCTATCACCGCACTCGAGGCCGGACCGGATGGGAGCCTCTGGATAGGAACGTCGAGCGGCCTGACTCTCTACAAGGACAAGAAGTTCCGGAATTACAGCATCCGGAACGGCCTTCCCGATAACAGCATCGGCCAACTGTACATGGATCACAACGGCACGCTCTGGATGGTAGCCGGTGTCGATCTCGTCTCGTTCGATGGCCAACGGTTTACGGTTTTTGCCGCGGGCAAAGATCTTCCCCTGAGTGCCGTCCGCGCGGTGTATGAGGACCGCCATCACGACCTTTGGGTCGCGGGCTTTGGCGGCATCTCGCGCCGGTCGGGGACGACCTTTGTTCCAGTCGTGGACGCGGCCACTTTGGGTCCCGACATCATCAGCCGCATCGTCACCGACGAGCGTGACAATCTCTGGATTGCAGGCAGCCTCGGCATTATTTTGCGCTCCGCCGACGGCCATATACGGCGCTTCGATACCAAAGATGGCTTGCCCGATCCCTTCGTGCGGGCGCTCTGGCTCGATCGCGACGGCAACGTTTGGGCCGGCACCAACGTCGGCCTTGCCCGGTTCGCAAATAACCGGTTCATGACTTTGGCCGGACCCGGCGGGCTGTTCGAAGATCAAATCCGGACCCTTTTCGAAGACCGTGAAGGTAACCTTTGGGTCGGGGCAAGCGACGGCCTGGCTCGTCTTTCCGATGACGTTTTCACCGTTTATAGCAAGAGCGAAGGCCTACCCAGTGACGACCCTACAACCGTTTTCCAAGATCATCAAGGCCGTGTGTGGGTGGGTTTTCATGACAGCGGGTTAGTGCTTCTTGCGACTGACGGTGTCCGGCAATTTACGCAGCGTGAGGGACTGGCAGGCAATGAGGTCTTCTCGATCGGTGAAACCCGCGAGGACGACCTGATGATCGGCACACGCGAAGGTCTATCATGGATGCGCGACGGGCATTTCCGAACTTTCCGGCCGCCTGACCCTCTTGCTCGCGAATCGGTCTACGACGCGCTCGAGGATCGCAATGGCCGCTTGTGGCTCGGGCTGCCCCAAGGTCTCGCCCGACTCGAAGGCGAGAAATTGCGCATTATCATTCCTGGCGGAACGCTTCTCAGTAACGCGTTCGTCTCGCTCGATGAAGGCCGCGATGGTTCGCTCTGGGCCGGCACTTATGGAAAAGGTCTCTGGCACTTGTCGGGCGACCAGATGCGCCAGTTCACCACCGCCGACGGCTTATCAAGTGATCAGATCCGCGACGTACGGCAAGACCGCGACGGAACCCTGTGGATCGCCACCTTCGGCGGCGGCTTGAACGCATACCGAAACGGCAAGTTCCTCTCCTTCACCGCCACCGATGGACTATTGAGTGATAACATTTCCAGTGTCGCGGATGATGGCTCCTCTCTCTGGCTAAGCACCACGCGGGGCATCTGCCGCATCAGCAAGCACGAGTTAAACGATTTCGCCGATCACAAGATCAAGCTGCTTGAACCGCTCAATTACGGCGTGGCCGATGGTCTGCGCAGCGCTCAGTGTGCTCCCGGGTTCCCTATTCCCGGCGGAGGCCGGCGCACATCGGACGGCAGACTCTGGTTCCCGACAGGTCGTGGACTCGCAGTGATGGACCCGCGCGCCCGGAGACCCGCTTCCGTAACGCCGCCGTTGCATATCGAAGAAGCCACTGCCGATGGCCGCGAGGTCGATTTTTCGAGCGGCCCGAAATTACCTGCCGGTAGCGAAACCATTCAGATTCATTACGCCGCAATTCACCTGAGTGCGCCTGAGCGCGTCCAGTATTCCCGAAAGTTGGAGGGCCTGGATACCGATTGGGTGCGGGCCGGGAACCGGCGCGTCATCAACTACAACAGTCTCCGCCACGGAACATACCGCTTTATGCTTCGCGCTGCGATCCCGGGCGGACCCGTCGCTGAGCGCGCCTACACCTTCGAAGTGCTGCCGCAGTTCTATGAGACTCTGTGGTTCCGCTTGCTAGGTGTCGTCGTCGTCCTAATGTCGGCGTGGGGCGCCTATCGGCTCCGTCTACGCCGCATGCAATACCGCTTTTCCCTCGTTCTTGAGGAGCGCGCTCGCCTGGCGCGAGAAATTCATGACACCCTGGCGCAAGGATTCGTCGGCATCGCATCGCAATTGGATGCTGTCGCTATGTCCATGCCTCAGGACAACAGCATCGCTCGCCAGTTTCTCGATCTTGCCCGCAAAATGGCCCGTCACAGCCTGACTGAGGCCCGTCGTGCCGTTATGGATCTCCGGGCCTCCGTACTCGAAGGGCGCGATCTCGCGGCAGCCTTGAATTCCGGCGCTCAGATGTGGACGGCCGGCTCCGGCGTACAAGTTGAAGTGGATGTCTCGGGCGAATCCAAAGCTCTTCCCGGTGAGATGGAGCAGCACCTGCTTCGCATCGCTCAAGAGGCGGTGACCAACGTTTTGAAACACGCGGCGGCAACCCGGGTGCTCGTCAAACTTCACATGGAGGCGAAGAAGCTCTATCTGCGGATTGCCGATAACGGCCATGGTTTTGAGCAAGGTCAAGCCTTTTCGTCGCAAGACGGCCACTTTGGCCTGCTTGGGATGCGCGAGCGCGCACAACGGCTCGGGGGAGAGTTGCATCTTGCCAGTCATCCCGGAGAAGGTACGGAGGTCGAGGTCACCGTTCCGCTGCCATGAGCGCTCCCATCCGCATTCTGGTTGCTGAAGATCACCTGGTCGCGCGCGTCGGTGTAACCGCGATCGTGAATCTTCAACCCGATATGACCGTCGTTGCCGAGGCGCCTAATGGGCAGCAAGCAGTCGAGCTTTACCGTAAGCACTTGCCGGATGTCGCCCTCCTCGATATGCGTATGCCGATCATGTCTGGTGTCGAGGCCGCCCGCGCCATTCGCTCCGAGTTCCCGAACGCCCGCATGATTGCCCTCACCACCTATGGTGGCGATGAGGACATCCGCCGCGCCTTAGCCGCCGGCGTTCAGGCTTACTTAACCAAAGACGTGCTGCACGATGAGTTATTAAAAGCTATCCGCGCGGTCCATGCGGGTCAAAACTATCTCCCCGCCGGTGTAGCTGCTGCGCTTGCCGCGCAAATGCCCAGGCCTGATTTGAGTGCGCGCGAGGTGCAGGTTCTGGAACTTATCGTCCGCGGGCTGGCCAACAAACAGATCGCTTACTCGCTCAACATCGCTGAGCACACCGTGAAAAACCACGTGAAGAATATCCTCAGCAAATTAGGCGTGCAGGACCGCACCCAAGCCGCTACGGCCGCCATCCAGCGCGGCATCGTACACTTATCATAATTAGCGCTGTTCAGTAGCGCGCGGAGGAGGCATTATTGAAACGTACGTGGCTGTTGTGTGCTGCCGCTGTGCTCGGAGCCCCGGGCGCCTTCGCGCATTTTTATTTGATTGAGCCGCAGTCCACTCTGGTCGAAGATAAACTGGGCGATCCCCAAAAACTTGGGCCGTGTGGAGGCACGTCGGCCGACCCCGGCACACCCACCAACGTGATCAATAAAGTCCAGGGCGGTCAAAAACTGCACATCAAACTGCAGGAGACGGTCTTCCACCCTGGCCATTATCGGATTGCGCTGGCTCTCAAATCGCGATCCGAGCTGCCGCCAGACTCTGAGGTTGTCACTCGAAATTCGGAACGCGGCCCATCGTCGGTGTCCGCCAAGATTCAGACCCCCAAGCCTCCCGTGCTCGCCGATGGACTGTTCACCCATAAGACTCGTCCAGCAGCACCGTTTGAGACTGACCTTCCGCTCCCAAACATTACCTGCGAAAAATGTACTCTGCAGATTATCGAGTTTATGGCGGAGCATGGCCTCAACAAAGACGGCGGCTTCTTCTATCATCATTGCGCCGATTTGCAGATCGTAGCGGATCCCGCCAAGCCTATCGACCCGCAGTGGACCTCTTCGCCGCAATAAGCCCGAGATAGCCCCAATCCTCAAGCCTGGTACGCTCCCCATTGAGCCGCTGAATCTCGAGCTTCACCTCCATCCCCCTAACTTCGACCAGGGTGTGCCCGAAAAACCATCCGTCTTCGTAAGCCCCGGAGACCCTCAGGTGGCCGCCTGCGCTCGGCAGCGAAACATACGTGATGCCGTCAAGATCGATGTGCAGCATCTGGTGCAAGTGCCCTGCGAGCACGTATCGGACGCCGTATCTCTTCGCGAGCTTGTGGAATGGAAACTCCCTATTCCCGAATGCCGCATCGAGTAACCAGAAGGGACGATGCGATACAACGAACTTCAGTGGTTGCGCAGCGTGCGCCTCGAGATCTTTCTCGAGGTAGGCCAGTTCTTCTGCCGGGAGCTGCTCCGAGCGGCTGTTATCTAAAATCGTGAAGTGCGCTTGCGCGTAGTCGAAACTGTAGTGCGGCGGATGACGCGCATACCGGCGGAAAAGCTCTTCCGACAACGCCGACCATATGTCATGATTGCCGGGCGTGAGATACAGCGGGATCTGCTGGTAAGGCTTCAGAATCTCGCCGACCTGCAGCCACTCCGCGGAGGCTGTGGCGTCATTCAGCCCTTCTATAGTGTCGCCGGCGCTCAAGACGAACGCGGGATTCGCGGCAGCGGCCTGCTGCCAAACCCGTTCGTAAATTCCAGGCGCGGCTTCCCCTGTGCGATCACCTATGAGGACGAAGCGAAAAGCATCTTCCGCGAGCGCCGCCAAAGCCAAGGCCGCCAGAAGCGCCGGTACCGAGAGCCGCACGTACCCTCAGTATACTGAGAGTCGCATGCCGAACACTAAACCCTTGGCGTTAGTCACCGGAGCTTCGAGCGGCATCGGCGAGACCTTCGCGCGGCGGCTCGCGCGCGACGGCTACCGCCTGATTCTCGTGGCCCGCCGGCGCGACCGGCTGGACGCTCTGGCTAGCGAACTGGGCGAAGTCGAAGTTCTTCCCGCGGACCTCGCTACCGATGAAGGGCTGACTATCGTAGAGGAGCGAATCCTACGTTCTGCCGATTTGGACCTGCTCGTGAACAACGCCGGTTTCGGCACCATGGGACGCTTCTTCGAAATTCCCGTCGCGAGCCAGGATCGCATGCACCGGCTTCACGTCCTCGCTACCGTGCGCTTGACCCATGCTGCTCTCGTCGGAATGGTGCCGCGCGGAAAGGGCGGCATAATCAATGTCTCCTCTGTCGCGGGCTTTGGACAAAATCCCGGGAGTGTCAGCTATTGCGCGACCAAAACGTGGATGAACAGCTTCACCGAAGGCCTCGATATCGAACTCAAGACCGCGCGCTCACCCGTAAAGGTTCAGGCATTGTGCCCCGGTTTTACGGTCACCGAATTTCAGGACGTCCTCGGAATGGATCGCGGCCGCATTCCCGACCGGCTGTGGTTGAAGGCCGAGTATGTGGTCAATGAATCGCTCAAGGGGCTCGCTCGAGGCCGGCTCTTCGTGGTTCCTGGAAGAGCATACAAGCTGCTGGTTGCGCTACAGCGCTGGACTCCGCGGTCACTGCGCGTGGCCGCCACCGTCCGCTTCTGGCGGCCTGTCAAAAGCCTATAGCGTTCGGCTCGGCCGGTACCCGGGGCGCGTGTGGACCCGCAGTTTCTTGCCGGGGTCGCTCACAATTTCCACTGCAATCTTTCGGAAGCCCTCGTTTGGGTTGGGAGCCGGGTAGTATGTGATCGTGTAAGAGTTCCCCAGATCCTCGCGAATGTCTTCGAAGGCCTCCACCTGCTTCTGCCAGGTTCGCGCCCAATACGCCTTGCCGCCGGTACGTTGGGCGATGCGGCGAAGCACACCGCTCGACACGGCATCCTTAGTTACCTCGTTGGTGGAGATCGTGTAGATGGCAATGCCTTCATCTTCAGCCACGGCGCGCACATCATCCGGGGCCACCATGCTCGCATTATCTGGGCCGTTCGAAAAGACGATTACCACTTTCCGTCCCGGCACCTTGGCCGCATCACGAAGTGTTAAGAGCAGTGCGTTATAAAGCGCGGTGTCGTCTCCCGCCACCGAGGTGCGTAAGCCGGTGATGGCGCTGTTATGGTCGCGCGTGAGGCTGGAGGCCCGCGAAAGATTGCGGCTGAATGTGTACAGAGCAACCGAATCGGCGCGGTCCAGCCCGCGCACGAAGTCCGCGATTGCGTCCTCCGCGTACACGAATCCCCGGTACATGAAGTTACTCGTATCGAACAGTATGAAGACGTTCGTGCCGACAAAGGCATCCGGCCGGTCAATTCCCGGGGCGGCCGTGCCGCCTGTCCCCGTATCCTGGTCTGGCGCAACCAGCGGCCGCGCTTTGCCGTCCTCCGAGATGGCTACTGGCGGCTTGCTGCCTTCTCCGAACGTGTTCAGTTTTTGTAATATGCCGTCTTCATAAACGCGCACATCGGAAGGGTTCAACCCGTTTATGTAGTGGTTCTTGCTGTCCGTCACCGTGAAGGACAACACCACCATATCCACTTTGATTCGAAAGACCGGGCGTTGGCCGGCCTCCTGGCCGCATAATCTGGAAACCATTGCGCCAGCGGCAAACCCGAACACTTCTCTTCGCGAAATGACCATGGTCGTTATACCGGATAGAAATCTTCTTACAGCGCTGCCTTCTGATCGATCACCGCGGCCGCGCGGCTCTTTGCCCGGACATCTTCGCCCACCAGCCGGAGCGATTTCAACAATGCCGGCCAATCTTCCAGATGTGAGGCAAAAATCTGTTCCACCAGCTTACCGGTCCACTCCGGTATGCGCACATTCAACTCAGCCGGCCGGAGTGCCAGTTCATCAGCCAGAGCGGCCCAGAACAGTGTGTTCGATTCCCAGCTTTCGGCCATGATGCGGCTGGAGTAGCCCATCAGTGTGGGGAACGTTCTGAGGTTCATGAGTTCCGGTTCATAGGAGTTGGCCAGCGTCGGTTTTGGTGAGCCGAACGCACGCGAGATTACTTCGTAGTTGATCTGGTCGGGCGCCTCTTGGCTGAGTTGCCGGATTTCGGCGGCGAGCGAAGATGTTCCCTCGGCTTTAGGAGCCATTTCCCGCGCTAACAGGAACAGCTCGGAGGGCGTGGCCCGATCCAACGCCTCTTTGACCTTCGCCTGTTCAATCAAAGCGCCGATCTCGTGCGTGCGGACAGGGGAGGCCAGGTTCGACAGCTCTTCGAGCACCTGCGTCCGCAACCCCGAGTCAAAGGCGGAAGAGGCCAGCAGTTCGCGCCCGTAGCGCAGGTGAAGACCCACCCAGTGCAGCTGTGACGGTGTCACACTCCACCAGCGCGGAATCTTGGCGCTGAGAATCATCTGCGGCACCAGGTCAGTCCATATCAGCGCCTGCGTCTGCGCCGGCACCAGAAAATTCTGTTCGGCCTCGGCTAACGCATAAGGCAAGCTCGAAAGCGACCCCACCAGCCGCCCCCCCGCGCTCGACGGCCACCCGGATCCCAAAACCTCGGTCGACCGCCAGAGGTGATTGGCGCCCTGTGCGCCCACAAAGTCGTGGCTTCGCACAAATACCGGATTGGTGTAAAGCAGCTGCGATCCGGGAGGCGCGTAATAGGCGTAGTTGTAGGCGAGCAAGGTATCGCGGAGTATCGGCGTCAACAGGCCGCGCACATCTTTCAATCGTTCCGGGTCATTCGCAGCTTTATCCACGGCGGCCCGGAGATTCATACGGCGCTGCTCTTCAATATGCTTTTCTACCCAGTAGCCAAACGTGATCGAGGTCTTCTCGGCGCTGGACAGGGATGCCCGCGGAAGCTGGATCTCCGAAATGCGCCCGCTCAGTTTCGCCACCAAAGAGCCGTTCAGCTTCTCGCCGCGAGCTACGCTTTCGAGTTGATCGCCAAGCTGAAACAGTGTGTCGAGCGACACCATGCGCTGCGCCTCGAGCACTCGCATAATGTCCTGGGCAACCTGATCGCGTGCCTCGGAATCCTGAGAGGAGGAAGCGCCCGCCAGAAGATCAATAATCCGCTCTTGAGGCTCATTGTCTTTAGCCGTGCTTTGACCTCGTGGAACCGAACCCAGCAACAGCTTCACGCCGCTCCGTCCCGCATCGAACAGTTCGCGGCTGTTTCGGATCTGCGCGAAAGATGCCGCCAAGGTTGAGAACATAGGATCCGCCTGAGCTGCCGGGAGCGATTGCTGGCGCACGAAGATCTGCCACATCCCGATCAGTGAATCGAAGATGCCGGCCAGGTCGGAGCGAAATTCCGGATCGCGCATGCGCGAAATCGCCTCTGCTGTGTCCAGGTACTGCGTAATCGACTTATCGCTTAGCTCCCGAGACTCACTGAAAATCGCGTATTGATTCCCGTAGATCTTGTAGTTTCGTATCAGGCGCTCGACTGTCTGTGGCTCAAGCGGCCGGGGGCGGTTGCGATCCAGATCGCTTAACGCCATGAAGATTTTCAGCGGCTCATTTTCTGCCATCTTCCGGCAGAGCGCCACAAGCGCCTCGACTAGGTCATCCGAATCCTTCCACGTTGCCGCCAAGCGCTGAATTTTCGCATCCGTCTTGGCTTGTGGGCTACTCGTAAACAGCGCCTTCCAGATTTCGAGGTTGCCCGGGACATGCGCTTTCCCATTACTATCGAGCCTCAGCCGCGTGGTGAGCAGCATGAGATCGGTATTCGACCGGAACACAGGCCGCGCCGGACCGGGACTCGTAATGCGCCCCCGCAGCGCCGTATAGTACCGTTTCATGCGCGCCGGATCTGTGAAGTAGTCGCGGACAGGGCCGTGTATGCGGGCCAGCGCATCGTAAAGACTGGCGAGCCATCCGTCATCCTTGGAGAGGAGTTTGTCAAAGAAGACTCCGCCCTGTTGCGGGGAGGCCCCGGCGAGCTCCGACCATGCAGCAGCCGAACGATCGCCACCGGGAACAATTGCTCTTCCCCGGCGGACTTCGAACATTCCGCCGAAAAAGTCCAGCACGTGCGAGTAGACGCGCAGGCGGGTCACCGGGGCGGCCTTTCGCAGCGCCTCGGAGGTTTCGCTATCGAGTTTGGAAAAGCCTAGGTAGAGGCGGCAGATCGCAGGATCGGCCAGAAACGCATCCAGAAAATCCGGATCGGCCTTACCCTTCTCCGGCGGACCGAGCCAGTACTCGGGACCAAATAAAACCGGCACCTTCGTCCGGGAATAGGCGAAGGTGAACGGCCGGTTCGTACGGAGCGACTGCTCGAGTTCATTTATCGGAAACCCCGAATCGGCAGTGACAAATGCCCGCGTCGCATTCACCGTCTCGAGTACCACGTCCGAACCGCAGCCTCCGCGCATCCGATACCCGAGAACCCGTAACAGTTCCGCTCCCTTGGGCGATTCACACGCTGGCACCTCAATTACTTCGCGCTCCCCGGCTAAGGCCTGCAGTTCGCGGGCTTCGGCAATGTAGCGGTGCACAAGCTTGAGATACTCGGTCTGCTCGAGCTCTTCGTTACTGTGCGAAGCCTGATAGCCGTTGGTGACAATGTTGCGAGCGAGCGCGGCCAGAATCTCGTCCGGAGCAGTCTCGGGCGGCATTGCCGCCATGCGCGCGAAGGAGCGCAAAGGTCCGGGTATCGTGATGAAGCGCCTGGGCTCCTCAGTCCGGGAGGACTCAAGCTGCAGAGTCTTTCCGGTAATTGCCCGGTACGTCTCGAGGTCGCGGCCGGCGCCATCCCGATCACCGGCTTCCAGGTCCAGGATCGCGAGCCTCCTTGCCGCGGCGGCCGCGTTTGGTAAATCGTTGCTTTGCCGCAACAGAGGCAAAGCACGCGCATATAAAGCCCGGCTGCCCGGATCGTTGTAGCGCTCTAAAAACTCCGCATATGACTGGAGGGCCGCGCCATCGTTGGGCCGGCTCTCCGCAACTCTCCGAAGGGCCGCTCGGGCCCCTCCTACATCACCTGCAGCTTCCAGCTTGCGAATCGAATCCAGACTCTGGGCATGCAGAAACCGGGGAAAGGTAAGAAGGAATGAGGCAAGGAAGGGCGCGATCCTCATTAGGGGTTCTCTTTCTGATGACTCACTCGACCATGGGCGGCCACGGCATCGCGATTCTAAATCAAACGGAGCGGTAAAAGCAATCAGCTCCTTGTAAAAAAGTACTCTGGGAGACCGCGGTCGAGAAGCGCAATCTTGCAGCAGAAGTGCCCGGGAATCACGCTTCGAGAATCAGTACTATCTCATCTTATCGGCAGCAGCTTTCATGGCCATTGAGTTCTTGTACGCCTGGTCCTGAGTCGGGCCTGGGATAGCGGCGGCCTGCTCGCTGAACTTGGCGGCCTCCTGCATCTTCGCCTTATTGGCGGTCATATTCGCCAGGTTATAATTCACCACGCCCAGGTAGAACAGGGCAGGCCCCATCATCGCGTTGTTGCCTTTGATCAACGGCAAAGCCGAACGCAGATTGCGGTCCGCTTCGGCGTACTTATTACGCTCGGCCGCGCTCACTCCTGCCACGTAATAGCCGCGGCCCAGGTACGAATCCTTCGCCTTGTCCCAATCGGCCGCGGACACGCCTTCGGGCGCTTTCTTATTGGCGGCCGCAATCAGGCGGTTGGCCAGGGTTACGGCACGGTCGGTCTGCTTCCGGCTGAGAGCGGTATCGAGCTCGATTACGATCGCTTCCGGCATATCCAGATACTGGCTTTTCGGATTCTGCTGCTCGAGCGCGTTGATCAGGTCGGCCGACCGCGTCTGGATGGCGCCGGTGTAGAGCGCGTACTCGGAATAGGCATCGACTTCTTTGGCGTATTTGACGCGAGCTTCGTACGCCTCCTTCTCCGTATCGGCCGGAGCCGGCGCGTCGTATTTCTTCGCGGCGGCGTGCGCGGCGGCGGCTAGCGTCTTAATCTTGGCGGTGTCTTTCGACGATTGGGCTTGCTTCAAAGCATCGTACGCGTCGTCCAAATCATCGGCGAATACGCACACCGGACCGGCTAACAGGCCGAACGCGACACTTAGGGCGGCTAATTTCATTGGCATCCTCACGGTAGATCAGAAATTATAACGCCCTACGCAGACGGCGGATAGGGGTACATGCGGAACAGTCTTTAACGCACGCTCGCATCCAGTTCCCCATTGGCCAGGCGGACGTGAATCATCGTGCCCGCGGGTGCGTCGGCTGCATCCTTGAGAATCTGCCTCTCTTTCGAGACAATCGCATACCCGCGCTCCAAAATTCGTAGCGGACTGAGCTGCGAGAGCTTCGCCGCCAGCCGTTCCCACTTGCTTCGGCGGCGCTCCAACTGTCCGCGTATAACGAAGAGCGCGGCATTGTGAATGGTGTCCATCCGGCGCCGGTCGCGAGCGAGGCGAGGCCGGACATCGAAGCGCCGCAGCCTCACCTCCAGACCGCGGCGGGTTCGCTCCCGTTCGGCAGTCGTCGCCCGCAGAAGTTCCCGCATGCGGTACTCCTGTTCATCTATGCGCTGCAGGCTGCGGCCGATACGCCTATGTAGCACGTTCATCGCCCGTTCGATACCCTGCTGCCGAAGCTGCCGTTCCAATATCGCCAGGCGGTAGCGAAGCCCTTGCGTAACTTTGCCGTGTGCCACTCTGATTCGCTCAAGTAACTCTTCGCGGAGCGGCACTACCAGTTCCGCGGCGGCTGAGGGAGTGGGCGCGCGCAGATCGGCTACAAAATCCGCGATGGTGAAATCGGTCTCGTGCCCTACGGCTGAAACAGTAGGTACAAGGCTTCCCGCGATGGCGCGCGCCACCGCCTCCTCATTGAACGTCCACAGGTCTTCGAGCGAACCCCCGCCGCACCCCACAATGACCAGATCGGCCCAGCGCGTCCGGCTGAAATATTCGATTCCGCGGCGGACCTCCTCGGCCGAGCCCTCGCCTTGTACCAGCGCCGGAAATAGGCGAATGTGCAGTCCCGGAAACCGTCGGCAGAGGATGTGAATCAGGTCGGCAATCACGGCTCCGCGGGGAGAGGTGACGACGCCGATGCGGCGCGGAAACCGCGGCAGCGGGCGTTTCCGCTCCGCTAGAAATAGGCCCTCCGCAGCCAGTTTCTTTTTAAGTTGTTCGAACGCCAGTTGCAGCGCTCCCAAGCCCTGGGGCTCCAGCCC
>JAFAWA010000177.1 GCA_019242155.1 Terriglobia bacterium
CATGGATCAAATGGTGAATCAGGCGGCCAAGGTTCACTACATGTCGGGCGGCAAGTGGAAGGTCCCTATGGTCATGAGAACCACCTTGGGCGCCACAAGGCGCTCCGCCGCGCAGCACTCGCAATCGCTGCACGCCTGGTTCTGCCACGTCCCGGGATTGAAGGTCGTGCTGCCTTCCACACCCTACGATGCCAAAGGACTGATGAAATCAGCCATCCGCGACGACAATCCGGTCGTCGTCTTCGAAGACAAAATGATGTTCCGCTTGAAGGGCCCCGTGCCGGCCGGCGACTACACCGTTCCCCTGGGCGTCGCCGATATCAAGCGTGAAGGCACCGACATCACGATTGTCGCCACCAGCAGCATGGTACAGGTCGCGCTAGGCGCTGCGAAACTTCTCGAAGAGTCGGATATCAGCGCGGAAGTGGTCGACCCGCGCACGCTGTGGCCTTTGGATGAGAAGACCCTGATCGAATCCGCCAAAAAGACCTCGCGCGTGATTGTTCTGGACGAAGGCTACGGGCGCTACGGAGCCACCGCGGAACTCGCCTCCACCATCGCCGAAGGCGCGTTCTTTGATCTTGAGGCGCCGGTGAAGCGAATGGGCGCCATGCACGTGCCCATCCCGTTTTCACCGCCGCTCGAAGACGCCACCGTGCCCACCGAAAAAACGGTATTCGAGGCCGCGCGGGCAATGGTAGGCTCGGCCTAAAACCGCCCGCCGGGCAAGAAAGGAACTGTTATGGCACTAAAAACTCACGGCACCATGGCCGTCGATTGGGAGCAGCGCATCGATTTCGACCGCCTCCGGCGCGAACGGCTCGCCCGTGTCAAATCGCTGCTCGCCAAATCGGAAATCGGTGCCCTGCTGTGCTTCGACATGAACAATGTGCGTTACATTACCGCCACGCACATCGGCACGTGGGCCCAGGATAAGATCAGCCGGTTCACTCTGCTGCCCCAAGGCGATGAACCGATCCTGTGGGATTTCGGTTCTGCCGCCAAGCACCATCAGCTTAACTGTCCGTGGCTCGGTGAGCGCTCGCGCGCCGGTATTCCCTTGCTCCGCGGCGCAATGTCGCCCGAGATGGGCCGCGCCGAAGATGTCGCCCGCAAAATCCGCATCGAACTCGAAAGCCGCGGCCTGCTCAAGGAACCTCTCGGCATCGACGTGGTCGAGCCGCCCATCCTCTTCGCTTTGCAGCGCGAGGGAATCACGGTGGTCGATGGCCAGCAGCTTCTCTCCGACGCGCGCGCCATCAAGACCCAGGACGAAATCAGCCTGCTCAACACGTCGGCCATGATGGTCGACGCCGCTTACGAAGAGCTCTACCGTGCCATGAAGCCGGGCTTCAGCGAAAACGAGGCCGTGGGCCTGGCGAGCAAAGTGCTTTACGACCTCGGCTCCGAGTATGTCGAGGGCGTTAACGCCATTTCGGGCGAGCGCTGCAACCCGCATCCGCACGTCTTCTCCGATCGCGTGCTGCGCCCGGGCGACCCCGTCTACTACGACATCCTGCACTCCTACATGGGCTATCGCACCTGCTATTACCGGTGCTTCTCCATCGGTTACGCCTCGCACGCGCTTGTCGACGCATATAAACGCTGCCGCGAATATCTCGATGCGGCAATCTCTTTGGTCCGCCCCGGATGCACCACCGCGCAAATCGCGTCTGTTTGGCCCAGGGCGCAAGAGTTCGGCTTCCCCAATGAAGAAGCGGCGTTTGCCTTGCAGTTCGGCCACGGCATCGGCCTCGCCATTTGGGAAAAGCCGGTGATCAGCCGCCTGGTTTCACTCGATCATCCGCACGAGATCAAGCCCGGGATGGTGTTCGCGCTCGAAACCTTCTGGCCCTCCAAAGACGGGTGGAGCGCGGCGCGTATCGAAGAGGAGATCGTTGTTACCGAGACCGGTCACGAAGTGATCACGCGTTTCCCCGCCGAAGCACTATTGGTAGCCGGCACGCAATACTTCACCGTAAACGGACCATTGCCCACGGTGCGAGAGCACGATCCGGCGCCCAGCCAGCGCATTGTAGAAATGGTCGAAGCCAGTGCGCGCGCCGAACAAGTAGGAGTCTCCAGCTAACCATGGCCGTCAGCGTCGTCATGCCGGCCCTGGAGCTGGCGCAGGAAACCGGTAAGATCCTGTCCTGGATCAAAAAAGAAGGCGACTCGATCACCAAAGGCGAGCCGCTCGTCGAAATCGAAACCGACAAAATCACCTTCGAAGTGGAGGCGCCCGCGGATGGTGTTCTCGCCGGTGTCCGGTCCAAAGAGGGTGAGGATGTCCCGGTCGGCAAGACCATTGCCTGGATCGTAGCCGCCGGCGAAGAAGCGCCTGCCGAATCGGAAACCGGCGCAGCCGCTGCCATGGTCGAACAGGCCAGGCACTCCGCCGAACAGCCTCATACAGCAGCGCCAACCACCGCCGAGCCCGCGGCTAAGCCCGCTGCAGCACCTGCCGCCGGCAAGGTCTCTCCCAAAGCCAGGCGCCTCGCAAAAGAACTCGGCGTCGACCTCGCCAAAGTTCGCGGCACCGGCCCTGACGGCGCCATCACCGGCGAAGACGTGGAAGCCGCGGCCAAAGCGCCGGCCGAATCCACTCCGGCCCTGGCCGCCATCGCCCGTCTCATGGCCGAGCGCACCACGCATAGCTGGACCACCACGCCTCACTTCTTCTTGGTGCGCGAAGTGGACGCCGCCGCGCTGGTCAACGCGCGCAATCAACTTGGCTCCGCCGTCGAACGCGATCGCGGCGTCAAACTGACTCATACCGACCTGCTCGTAGCCTTAGTGGCCAGGACTCTTGGAAAGCATCCTAAGATGAATGCCTCCTGGCACACCGACCACATTCAACTCAACCCTGCCGTCAACATCAGCGTGGCCATGGCCGTACCCGACGGTGTGGTCGGGGCCGTCATCCCGAACGCCGATTCAGCTTCACTCGCGGAGATCGCCTCCGCCCGCGGCGAACTTACCGGCCGAGCCCGCACCGGCAAACTGCGCCCTCAGGACGTCACCGGCGGTACGTTCACCATCAGCAATCTCGGCATGTACGGCATCGACGCCTTTACCGCCATCATAACGCCTCCCCAGGCCGCCGTTCTGGCCGTGGGACGCATTACCGATCGCGTCGTCCCCGTCAATGGCCAGCCGGGCATTCGCCCCATCCTGTCGATCACGCTCTCAAGCGATCATCGCGTAGTCGACGGCGCGCAGGCCGCCCTGTTTCTTAACGATCTCGCCGAAGCCATGCGCGAACCGGCCAAGTATCTTCAGCCCTAGCGATCATCACCACTCCAAAAATAGGGCTGTACAATAGGGATCATCCCAATGAAGCGGTATTTTGTGCTGTCCGTGTTTTTGTCAGCTTGCCTGAAGGCGCAGACTTCGGCAGCAGCCTCGCTTGCGCAGACCGACTATCTATCGCGCCTGTTACATCAGGGCCAACTGAGCGGCGTGACAATCCTCATCGGTTTGGCTGTGGCGTTCGGCTTAGGTGCCATCCATGCTCTTTCTCCAGGCCACGGCAAGACTATCGTCGCGGCTTATCTGGTCGGAACGCGCGGAACTCCCCGGCACGCGCTTTTCCTCGGGGCAATGGTGACGTTCACCCACACGGTCAGCGTGTTTCTGTTGGGCTTGGCGACTCTATTTCTTTCCCGGTACGTGCTGCCGGAAAGAATCTATCCGGTATTAGGAGTGATCTCCGGAGTTTCCATCGTGTGGATCGGCGCAATCCTGCTCTACCAGCGGATTCGCACCGCGCGCCGAGCCGCCGCTCCCCATCATGAGCACACCCACGAGCACGCGCATGATCACGTGCATTCGCACGATCATGTGCATGCGCATGCTCACGCCCACTCGCATAGTCACGCGCACGATCACTTACATACACACGAGCACACTCATGATCATCATCATGGCGAGATGATTCACGATCACGGCGACGGACACGTGCACAGCCACGTTCCAGACGATGTCAG
Organism: Terriglobia bacterium; assembly: GCA_019242155.1. Classification (GTDB taxonomy): domain Bacteria; phylum Acidobacteriota; class Terriglobia; order Bryobacterales; family Bryobacteraceae; genus PSRJ01. The sequence goes on from JAFAWA010000177.1 coordinate 3,990, forward strand.
CCTCGCCGGCTTAATTGCTCTGGGCGCAAGCGGCGGCCTTGTGCCATGCCCTACGGCTATGGTGCTGCTCCTCAGCGCGATCGCGCTGGGGAGAATTGGACTGGGTCTAGGCCTGCTTGCGGCATTCAGCCTGGGTCTTGCCGGAGTCCTCATGGCGATCGGATTAGTCGTCCTCTATGCCAAGCACTTATTGCCCAACAGCCAACGAACCGCCACGCATCCTTTATTCCGGCTTCTGCCCGTAGCTTCCGCGGCAGTCATCGTGTGCGTCGGTCTGATTATGACCGCCGCATCACTTGGCATCATCCGCGGTCCCCTGGCCGGTGTTTAAGTCGCGTTTTTCTCGGGCACACGCAGAGTTGACGTAACGGTTCTGCTTCCCGGCAACGGTCCAGTCAGTTCCGTTCTACCACCCGCGCCATGATGTTGCGCCATATTGTAATGCTTGCCGTATGTCTTCAGCCTCCAGTTCGGGATATTCGTGAATCATCTCCGCGACGGACATCCCATTGGCCACCAGATTGACCACGAGCGACACAGTCATCCGCATCCCGCGAATACACGCGCGTCCTCCCATCAACGCAGGATCAAACGTGATTCGGTCGAACACACGGCCAGTCTAACAGCTTATGTTCCGCATCATAACCAAGTGCTGGGCGGCGGGTGCGCGACATGAGAGCGATAGACTGGGCGAAAGTCATGCCGATACGTCGAGTCTGAGCCTATACGGTACGCCTTTCTGAGCCGCGAGCGCAGGGAGCGGTCGAATCGGTACGAAGCCGTCGCAGCCTCAGTTTCGAACTTGCCCGTTCTTCATTCGCCTCCTCGCCCGCGTCTACCCAGTCGCAGGCTCGTACCGAATCGTCGCTTCCCCTTAGAGATTCCTGGCACGCAACAGCGTGCTTGAAATTCCGGTTTTCCGGAGGGTGTCGGCCGCCCTAGACGATTTGCCTTTAGCAAGGATGAGAAAGAGGGATCCCAATCCAATCAATGTCGCTGCAGCCGGTTCGGGAACGGGGGTCGCCGCTGTTCCTGTGACGGTAAAATTCATTACGTCATTCGGTCCACAGAGTCCCGAAGGACCGAAGGCACTCGCAGGAGCAAAAGGAGCGGCTGTTGAAGCGGCTAAGCAAGGACCCTGGATAACCCCAGCGTCCACGATCACCGTTGGATTGAGCGCCGGAAACCAACCAACGGTGCCGCCCCCTGTTGGTGGACCCATGGTGAGGAAATAATCGCCCGGCCCCAAACTCAGGCCCGAAAACAGGGTGACAAACGCGCCGCAAGACGCCATGGAGCACACAGGGAGATCTACAGGGACTGAAAACTCCGCCGCTGCGATCTCATCCGCGACTGTCGTTCCAGGTCCAATCCCGGTCGTGAGATAGGCGGTAGCAGTGAGTGATTGGCCGACATCGAAGGAATCCACCAATGCCGTAATGGTGACATCGGTGTAGGCCTGTGATTCTGACCACGAGGTCGTCACCACGGGAGTTAGGCCTCCGATTCCTGTACTGAGTGCAGGTGGCGCTGTGACTGAAATGACAGTGTCCGCGATAAGCGACAGCGGGCAAATCATCAGGATCGTTGCCGGAGCCACCCAAAAACTAGTAGCACATTGTCCTAGGTTTCTCATTGTCAACCTCGCTGTGGGAGTGATTATACATTGATTGCCCATAAACCGCCCGACGTAGAACGCCCTTGCTGATTTTTGCGGCGCCCCGCTGATTGTGCGGCGCCCCGCATTCCCGCGAACCGTCTTTTCATCGGCCCCCACCAGCGGCCCCAACCATCAGCCCCAAGCACCGGAAACAACCGCGCTCACACCCCGCGCCGGAAAACTTGATTCACGTCGCACGTGATTTTATGTCTTCGCTCATAACAAAGCGATTTCCCCCGTTCTCCCCCCGCGCCGGCCGCAACTGTATCCCCCCGCCGCGATATCTTGAGGTTGAGAACGGCACTGACCGAAATTGGCTTTGCTCGTCAGAAAAAATATTAATGGCAACTCCGAAGCAGATCGAAGCAAATCGCCGCAATGCGCTTAAGTCTTGCGGCCCTAAAACTCCGGAGGGGAAAGCCGCCGTGCGGCTGAACTCTCTTCGCAATGGGCTCCGCGCCCGCACCGTCGTCTTGCCCGGCGAGGATCACCTCAGCTTTGAGGAACTCTGCCGCGATCTCGAAGTCGAGTGGCAGCCGCAGACCAGAACCGAACAGTTCTATGTCGAGCAGATGGCCGTCTCTCAGTGGAAACTGATCCGCATGGAGACCGGCGAAGCCGATATTTTCCGCGGCGCAGCTACCGCGCAGGTCCAGCTGCCGCTTCTCGATCGCATGTGGCAGGCCCAGTGCCGCCTCGAGCGGTCCTTCGCCAGGGCCCAGCGCGAACTGGAGCATCTGCAAGATTCGCAGCAGAACATGGCTCCAGCCGAGGCTGTAGACGAGTCTGATCGCAACTCAGCCTCCGATGCCGAACCACGGCCCGCAAACCTGACGTCCATCGGAACCCTCTTGTTCTGAGGGAATCAGCGCCGGGACCGCACCGGCGCTGACCCTTCATAGAGCGGCCGGCCCTATAACACGCGCATGTCACCCAGTTCGATTCGAGGCCGCTCTTCACGGCGTGGATTTCGCCCGGCTGGAGTTCGATCCCAGCACGACCGCCTCTAAGGGCTGACGATGGGCAGCGTAACGATATTGCTCACGAATATTGCCTGGGCAATCGTAAGTTGGGTCAGAGGGTCGCTCGGCATGCTCGAATTCAGTTGCAGGATCACTTCGAAGATCCCCACCGTTCCGGGCAGCAGGCCGGCAGACAATACGTTCGCCGTTTTGCCGCCCGCGAGTGAGGAAACAAAGTTAACCGGCTGAGTTACCGGGCTGCCGATCGGATATTGCTGCCCCGTGTTGATGAGCGGTTGCGTGTTCGCGTTCACCACCGGCAGACCAAGGCCGGTTGCGTATACCAGCAGAGTTTCGCCGGGCACCGCTGGATTGGCCTGCGTCACCGGAGTGCCGGCGATATTTGCGCAGCAAAGCACGGTATTGGTGGCCGTGAGCACTAGTTGCGGCGAGCCGTTGGCGTTCGTGGTTATCGCGCTGATCGCAATGCCGTTGCCGTCCGGACCCGGAACGCGGGCGTATATCTGAAAGTTCACCGCGAAGGCGACGCCCGCAACTGCATATACCCTCGGGTCCTGGTTGATCTCGGCTACCAATGCATCACGTATGGATTCAAGCGTATCGGTAGTCTGCACCGTGTAACTATAAGAGCGGTTTTCGATTTTAATGGTAGCGACGTCATCCGTGTTGATGCTGCCGTCTACCAGCACAGCGCCGCTCGCCGAACTCGAACCATGAAGAATGACACCCGGTTTCGGACCCGGAGCGTTACTCGGCTGCGTGAAGATCCCGGGGTTTTGGGTCACAATCGTGATAGCGATCGGCGTCGTTACCATGATGCTGCCGTCATTCATTACCGAGCGGATGTAAATGTTGACGCTCGTGGTGTCCTGCACTTCCCATGGAATTTGCGCATTCACCTGACCCGGCGAAACAAAGAGCACCGGCGAACGGATGCCGTTGATGTAAACTTGTGTGCCGCCCAGGGTCGTAGGCAAAGAGGGCTGGGTGAAATCGGCCGACATGGTGTTCGCCGAAAGATTGGTTCCCTGAACCGCGATCAGGGTGCCCGGCCCAAGTTGGGAAGCGTCGCCGCCGCCGGTCAGCGTCGAACTCGCGGCAGTCAATACCTCCGTCGCACTTGTAGAAACCGACGTAACATAGGTGACCTCGTTGCCGTTGTTACCCTCCTGCTTGGCCGTAAGCAGGATCGCATTGGTGGCTGCGTCCGGGAACGCGAATACGTTGGCATCGCCGTTCCCGGCATTAATGGCCGATACCAGCGCGTTCACGATATCTACGGCCGTGTCGCCGGATTTGACGGTGTACGTGTAGGTCGTACCACAGCCGGTGGGCGCGTTGGCCGTACCGGTCGTTGCCGGCGTGCTCGAGGAGCCGGTGGTCGTGGTGCCGGCTCCGCCGCAGCCCGTTCCCGTGTTGGTTGTCTGGTTACCGACAGTGACGGCCACCGTATCGTTGGCCGTGATGGTTCCCGTAACAGTCACACTCCCCGCGGCAAAGATCTCCATACTTGCTGCGTTGCGCGCGCCGGAGTATTGGACCGTGTTAGCTCCCGGAGAGTACACCGTAACGCGCCGGTTGTATGGATCGCCCACGTAAAGGTTGGTGCCGTCCCACGCCAGGGACATGGGGGAGCGGAGCGAATCAGCGGCGTCGGAGGCCTGATTGATATCGCCTCCTTGTTGCCCGATGATCACGTCTGCCGACACTCCGTTTTGCGTAGGAATCTGTTGGAACATCAACACGCGGTCATTGCCGCCGTCGGCGATGAAGAGCCGCGTTCCGTCCGAGAGCGCAAACCGCGGAAAACTCAAAGTCGCGTTGCAGGAGTTCGGATACGTGGGGTTGCCGTTGATATCCGTTCCGTTCGAAACCGGGCAGAGCACGGGCTGCTCGGGGCTCGTGGTGCTGTCGTCCATACCGCTGAAGGCGTTGTTGGCAGCGGAGCTTACCATGTCGGGCTGGCCCACCACCACATCGGCCGGTACGCCGTTGCTCGTTGGAACACGGTTCCAGATCAAAACGCGGTTGTAGCCCAAATCCGTTACGAAAAGGCGCGCCCCGTCCGAAGTCACCGAGACCGGATTGAGCATGTTCGATGCGGTCGCCGAAGTCGCTTGCTGGCTGAGATCCGGCTGTACGAAGGTGGTCATATTGGGGGCGCCGAGCACCACGTCCGCGGCGGTGCCGTTCGCGTTCGGAATATGGTTGAAGATCAATATGCGGTTGTATCCTGTGTCGGCCACGTATAACTTTCCGTTCAGGATCCACACGCCCTGTGGTGAGCGCATCACCTTCGCGTTTGGCGTAAAGCCGGGAATGCTCGAGCTTTGAAAATCCTGTTGGCCTACGACGACATCCGCGGGCTGATCGTTGAATGCGGGAATGCTGTTCCAAATCAGCACCCGGTTGTGATCGGTATCTGCGACCACCACGTGAACTCCATCCGAAGCTACGCCCACCGGAGTGCGCAGGTCGCTTTGGGTCGCCGGATCGTTTTCCACCGTGGTGGTCATGTTGGGCTGCCCCAGAACAACATTGGCCTGCCCCAGGCACACCGGGCACTTTCGGTTATAGGTGAGCGTCGCGGTGGGTGACGGTAACTGGCTTGAGAGATTGCGGAACAGCAGCACCCGGTGATTTACCGGCAGGGCCTGGACGTAGTTCGAATCCGCGACAAACAGCGTGTCGGCAGCATACGCAACTCCGCTGACCGCGCCCAGGATGATGTCGCTCGAATTCTGGTCCTGAGAGGTGAACGTTTCCTGCCCGATCACCAACCTGGCCGCCTGTCCGCTAGTAAAGCTCTGGCCGAGGGCGGTAACGGCCGCGAAGAGGAAAAATGGAATGCACTTCATTCTCGATATCGAAACGGCGTAAGACGGTTGAATCCTCAAGTATAACAAGGGCTTACGCCAAACCATCGCGTGATCCGGATGATACACCCGTGAGCCTGCGGCACGCTTCGGGCTCTGCTTCCAACGCCAAATCTTTGGGATCCAGTGAAACCTCCAGAAGCACGCGCGGCATTTTTGCACGCCTCCTGCCATGCCCGAAGGCTTGCACCAAGCCGTCTCTACCGCGACAGTTTTTGGGGATCGGGCACGTCGTGGCGACGGTGGGAGCGGCCGATGAGCCATGCAGTTCCGACCACCGCGAACACCATCAGGTTGCCGGCGGCATCGGCGCCGAACAGGCCGGCCGTTCCGAAGCGATGAAATCCCGCGCCGTCGAGCGCGAGTACGTACATGATCGGAAAATTTCCCAAGGCGAGGAACAGGCTATAGCGCGTGCTGGTCCCATGTGCGCCCTCCCCCAACACATCCACCACCAGAGCGAGAAAGCGGGCATAGGCAAAGCCGGTGGTGAGGAGATAAAGCCCTGTGCCGGCAAAATAGACCGGAGGCCTATGCCCGGCAAGCAGAGTCAGAGAGGCCAGCCCGTTCAAGAGGCCGGCTCCCGCATACGTCAAACGCCGGTCCCAGGTCCCGGGAACTAAGGTGGCGAGAAGAGAGCCGGCCGCCAATACTAATCCTCCGCCCACCCCGTTCACCCACAACACACCGCGAGCACCCACTCCATAGTAGGAGGCGACTGCCGGCAGCAGTGATTGCGCTGCGCCCGAACCTACGGGCGACGCAAGCAACAGCGCGCCCCAAAGTGTCCGCCGGGAGCGCAAAACAGCGATCAGTTCCTTTCCGATTTTCAGAACGTGATCGCCGGGCCCGGCCGTTTTTACCGGCGGCGGCTCGCGGATCGTGAGCGCGGCGAGCGACGGCACCGCGGTCATGATGGCGGTGGTCCAAGCGGCCGCGGCCAACGGCAGTTTCTCTAGAACCCAGAGTGTGATACCGGCTCCCACCGCGCCACCTCCCAAATTGCCTGCCTGAGTCCAACCCGAGGCTTTGGCTTGGCCGGCGGGCGCGAGGGAACTCACCATCAGACCTCCCTGTGCCGCGGTGACCAGATCGTTGACGACTAGCCCGGCCAGGAGTAAACCCGTTACCAGTACGACGCGCTGCGGTCCGATTAGCGGGATGGCGACAGCTATCGCGACGGCGCTTAAAAATGCGGCCAGCACCAGCCAGGTGCGGCGCCGAAGCCTCATGTCGACCAGGGGCGCCCAGAGAAAGTAGAAGATATTGGGAAGCTGCAAAAGCGATGAGATGGCGGCGATCCGTTCCACAGAAACGCCCTGCCTGCTCAGCAGGAATGGAAGCGGCGTGCTCGTGAATCCTGCAAAGATTCCACCTGGAAGAATCAGGACCAGGAATAACCACGGCGGGGGCCATTTCCTTGGCCGTCGGAACATGAAGGGCCAAGCATAGCATGAGCGCAAAGGTTATCAATCAGACCTCGCGCCTCCTCCCGTTCTTGCTATTCGCTGCCCGCAAACCGAAACTCAAATTAGGAGGAGAGAATGAAGCTCAACGACCTACAAGACTTATATTTGGCAGAGATCAAAGATCTATACGATGGCGAACAGCGCATCATAAAGGCTCTGCCGAAAATGGCGGAGAATGCAAACTCCTCGGACCTCCGCAACGCCTTCGAGGCACACCTCAACCAGACTCGTCAACATGTCGCGCGCCTGGAGCAAATTTTTCAGAAACTCGATGAGACCCCGAAGGGTCAAAAGTGCAAGGGCCTCGAAGGGATCATCGATGAAGGCGAAGACATGATGGATAAGGACGCGCCTCCGGCGGTAGCCGATGCCGCCTTGATCTCGGCCGCGCAGCGGGTGGAACACTACGAAATCGCCGCGTATGGATCTGTGCGCGCGTACGCCCGGCGTCTCGGCCTCGAGGATCACGTCCAACTGTTACAGCAGACGCTCGATGAGGAGACGGAAACAGACCGGCAGTTGACTAGTTTAGCGGAGTCGTATATTAACGAAGAAGCGAAGTCCGCCAGGTAGCGAACTCGAGAAGGAGGAAGGTTATGTGTGATTATTCGCTAATGGCCGTGCCGAATCGATTGGCGCGGGAGGGGGAAGAACTGGTAGCCCACCGGTTTCCCACAGGATCGCTGGGGTTGGCCTCTCCAGCGGACCTGAAACGTGCGGCCGATCCGCCTGCTCCGGTGCGCAAGAATTTATGGCGCACCGTAGTAGAGTTTTTTAACCCGCCCAAAACCGAGCCCGTCCCGGCCGTTTGCATTCCGCCGGGTGCCCGCCTGGAACTGCAAGATATCCCTGCGCGCCTGCAGCACGAGTTGGGAGTGTGCGCCGCCGAGCAAGTTACGTTCACCCAGATCACCGCTGCCGTGAACAGTTACCGCGATGCCGTCCGGTTCCTCAACGGGCGCGAAGTGCGGCTACAGGAGTTGCGAGAAGGACAACGAGTACGGGTATTGGATCTCTCCGTCGCGGAAGAGCTCGACCTCGAGAAGCTACGCGAAGAACGGGCGGAATTCACTTACCGCGTTCGCTAAACCAAAATCCGGCTTCATACACACAGGAGTGGGCGGCGCGACGGTTCTGCCGCCTGCTTCCCCGGTACGCTCCCGTTTGACAGGGTGGCTGTGTGTCTTTAGACTGAGAGATTGACGGACTTCCGCGCCTACGAATTACAACCCGCTTCAAGCCTCCTCGCTTGGGCTCTGAATACTTACGGCGATTCGTTCGCACTCGCTTGCAGCTTTCAGAAGGAAGACCTCGTCATCCTAGATATCGCCGCGCGCGTAAACCCGAAGGTTCGCGTCTTCACTCTCGACACGGGCCGCTTACACGAAGAAACCTACCAAATGATGGAGGAGGTACGGAGCCGTTACGGAGTTGTGATCGAACCCTGCTTTCCCGACCGCGAGGAAGTGGAACGGATGGTCACGCTACACGGCCCAAATCTCTTCTATGAAAGTGCCGAGAAACGGCATCTCTGCTGCGATCTCCGCAAGACCCGCCCGCTAGGCCGCAAGCTCCGGGAACTGCGCGCGTGGGCGACGGGTCTCCGCCGCGAGCAATCCTCCACCCGTGCACACATCCCCAAAGTAGAAGAGGTCGACGGGGTCGTTAAAATAAGTCCCCTTGCCGACTGGACGGCCTCGCAGGTAGAGGAATATACCCGTGAGAACCGGCTGCCGGTGCACCCCCTGTATTCTCGCGGGTTCCCCTCGATCGGCTGCGCTCCCTGTACACGCGCCATCCAGCCTGGCGAGGATGAACGCGCAGGCCGTTGGTGGTGGGAACAGAGCAACAAGGAGTGTGGCATTCATTTCGCCGATGACGGCTCCGTACGCCGCAATGTAACAGCTAAGCAGAACGAGGAACAGGACCTCGGTAACTTTATGCATAAGGGCTTTACGTTGTGGTTTACCGGCCTCTCGGGCGCGGGTAAGAGCACGCTTTCGCAAATGGTGGCCCGACGTCTACGGGAGTGTGGCGCGGAGGTGGAACTGCTCGATGGCGACGTGGTTCGCACGCGCCTTTCGAAAGGGCTCGGATTCAGTAAAGAGGATCGCGACGAGAACATCCGCCGCATTGGATTCGTTTGCGAACTGCTCTCCAACCACGGCGTGATTGCAATCGCGGCCGCGATCTCTCCCTACCGCGCGCTGCGCGATGAAGTACGCCGCAGCGTCGCCAACTTCGTGGAGATCTATGTGGAATGCCCTATTGAGGTCCTTGCGGAACGCGATGTCAAGGGGCTTTATAGGAAAGCTCTGGCGGGGGAAATCTCCAACTTCACCGGTGTTTCTGATCCGTATGAGCCACCGCTCGCACCCGCTGTGACAGTCAACTCGAGTAGAGAAACGCCCGAGCAGAGCCTCGATCGAATCTGGGCTACACTGGAAAACTTAGGTTTAATCTCCTTTGATCGATCTGCACTCGCACACTAACGAATCCGACGGTACGTGTTCGCCCGATCAACTCGTCGGAGAGGCCGTTCGTTCCGGAATTCGGATTCTCGGCATTACGGATCACGATACACTGCGCGGCTACGATAGAGCGCTTCCCCTGGCGCGCCAGGCGGGTCTGGAACTGATCTGCGGCATCGAGCTTTCGACCAAGCTGCATGGACAATCGGTCCACCTGCTCGGTTACTTTCTGGACGAGGACCACGGTCTTGTCGAGTTTCGTAACTGGGTTGTGGATATGCAGGCTTCGCGGCGCGACCGCAATATTCGCCTCGTCGCGCGGCTTCAGGAACTGGGCATGAACATCACCCTCGAGGAGGCCGAGGCGCGGGGCCACGGCCTGACGGGGCGGCCGCACTTTGCGCAACTCATGGTCGAGAAAGGTTACGTATCGAGCCTGAAACAGGCTTTCGACGATTACCTGGACGAATCGGCCAAAGGCTACGTGTATCGCCGCGAGCCGCAGTTTGCAGAAGGCGTCGAGAAGATTCGCAATGCCGGCGGCATTGCGTCGCTGGCACATCCGGTACGGGTGCGCGAAGACGTACCTTCGCTACTGCCTGAGTTATGCGCCGGTGGTATGAATGCCATCGAAGCCTATCACAGCGACCACACACCGGAAGACACCGAGCAATATTTAAACCTGGCGCGCCGCTATGGCCTGCTGGTTACCGGCGGATCGGACTTTCACGGCGCCGCCAAACCCGGTGTGCAACTTGGTACCGGCTACAAAGGGAACTTGAATATCCCGTCAGACCTGCTCCATCGTCTGCGCGCCGGAGCAGCCGAACCGCCTGCCCGGTAGCGCGATGCGCCGGCGCTCTCCGAATAGGTTAGACCACGTGCCCACGAAACTCGCCCGCTTCGAAAATGGTGCCCGGTTCCGTGAACGGAATGCGCGCGTACGCTAACGCCGCTACCTGTCCGAGAGCGGGGGAGTAAACCGCGCTCGTGAGTTCGCCCGCATCTTTGCCCTCCACGCCCAATTTAGTTCCCGGCGGCGGCGCAACGGCACCGTCGATCGCGAGGCGCACCAGTTTCTTGTTCACGTGACCTTGCGCGCGAATGCGCTCCACGATCTCCTGCCCGATATAGCAGCCCTTCTGGAAGCTCACGGCGTGCATCTGTTGCGTCTCTTGCGGCAATGACGTTTCGCGGATGTCTTCGCCGAAGCGGGGACGGCCGTTCTCGATCCGCACCAGACGAATGTCGGACTCGCTTGCGAGTCTTGCGCCCGCGTTTAAGAAACTACCGGCTTCTGCCGCAGGACCGAAGATGCGAAAGCCCGGCTGGCCGGTTACGCTGAGATTCGCCACCAAGGAGTCGCCCCAGGGCGTGTGAGCATACGGCTCGGCTGGAACCAGCGCGCCTCGCGATTCGAGCAGCGCCGCCGCGCCGGGACCTTCAATACCGATTTCGGCGCTGCCCCCCGTAATGTCTTCCAATTCCACCTGGTCGGCTACTTTGTACTTCAAAATCAATTGCTGCACCTTCTCGCGCAACTCCGGTTCGGTATCGATCAGGAAATGATCGGAGAAGCACAGCAGGTTGAGATCGGCCTGCACCCGTCCCTGTGGAGTGAGTAGAAACGCGTACGCACCGGAGCCCGGCGTCATCCTCTTTACGTCATTGCTCGTAACATTGTGGAGCAGGCGGGCGCGGTCTCGTCCTCGCGCGATGATGCGTCCTCTCGTGGACAGGTCGAGGCATGCCGCGCCATGCCGCAAGGCTTCATAACCCTGGGTCATCACCTCAAGTGTAAGGCACAGGGCGTGAACTCGCGGTGGATTCGCCTAGCCTGAACCAGAGCCTTGCATTCTGTCCACGCTCTGTAGACATCCGAACCGCCGGCGCTCGCGATTATAATAGGGTAGCGAATCGAAGCTAATGCGCTGCCGTTGGGTGTTGTTAGTTATCGGCGTTGTTCTCGGTGTCTGGGGAGTGCTGTACGCACAGCGGCCGTTTCAGCAATACAACGCCGCCGAATACGTCGACTTTCCATTACCGCCCGATTGGAATGCCAAAACTGAGTGGACACGCGCGCGGCTACGCTACCCCAGCGTTTACGGGGGATTCGGCGGGGAAGATCTGAACTGGACGATTGACTACCCGCGCTCGGACCGGCATCTTCTCCAGGGCGTGCGCCGGTTGACACGAATCGACTCGCGCTCGGTAGAGCAGGTGGTCGATCTCGACGGCACCGGCGACGTATATAACTGGCCCATGATGTATGCCGTCGAGGTGGGACACTGGGCGCTTCCCGATGCCCAGGCTGCCCAATTACGGGAATTCCTGCTGCGCGGCGGATTCTTAATGGTGGACGACTTTCACGGCGACGAACCATATCACAACGTGCGTAGCGAATGGCGAGTCTTTCTGGCCAGTATGACGAAAGTCTTCCCCGACCGCCCCATCGAGGATATTGCGGATTCCGACGCGATCTTCCACACAGTGTACGATCTGGGCGACCGGTTCCAAGTGCCTGGCTGGCAGTGGTACCGCAGCCGGCGAACATACGAAGCCGGCGAAACAGGAAAGACGCCGCATTGGCGGGCAATCTTCGACGATAAAGGCCGTGCAATGGTCGCGATCTGCCATAACATGGACCTGGGAGATGCCTGGGAGTGGTCTGACGATCCACGGTATCCGGAGAAGTGGGCGACGCTGGCGTACCAGATCGCGGTCAACTACTTCATCTACGACCTAACGCATTGATCGCAGCTGCTCTTCGCAAGGATCTATTATTACGCGGGCGGGTCGACTCGCATGAAGATCTCGTCCCACTGATGATGTTGACCAGAAGGTGCAGGACGATTGCCTGGAAAAGTCTCATTTATCAGATGGGCGTCGGAGATTCCGCCCACCTCGAACCAGCGCCATCCCGGGACTTTGCCAGTGCTGGAACCGCGAACTTGATAAGCCAAAAACTTTATAGCGCCTTTGTGAATGCCATAATCGTGCGGTTCGACTACCCGATCCTTGTTTTGATAAACCAGCCGGATGAGATGCTTGTGTCGAATTGCCTTCCGGATGAGTTTGTCGAGATCGGGATCAGGATTGATTGCCATAGGTTTGGTCAAGCTCTTGATGTGCCCGGCGGACCGAGGTACAAATGCGGTCTGGCCGACATCTCTCCCTCTTGGCCAAGTACAGAACCCGATCTTATCCTGAAGTAGGCACCGGCGGGAAACCCGTTGCGCTACACCCACCAACTGCCGCCCACTCCTGAGCAACCTTCAGTTCGCCGCGCGATAACACGTGCCGCCAAAACGACCCGGATCGATAAAGTCTACCCAAAATACTTTGGATGGCAGTACATCTGGTCCAATGAGCAGAAATCTCCGCATCACCTGCCCCAGAACGTGCCAGCCAGATGTGGTACTTGCACCCAAGACACGCGATTGGCCGGCGTCGCTGCACATGAGCCGAACCTCGTTAGATAACAGCAAACACCAAATTCGGCCGCCGCTAGTGTCCTTCAGGGAAGTGGCGTTTCACTAAATAGGAACCTTCGGCGTGGCAGGAAATTTGCTGGTCAATGGCGCCAGTATTGGTGAAATAGTGTCGAATGCGGAGGAGGATCATGCCGATCCAGGTTTGTATGGGGGCGACGATGCAGTGTAGTTTTGGTATGGCTCCGAGTTCGCTTGTCGTCTTGCCCAAGAACAAGACCTTCACCGATCAGGTGCCGGACGCGAACATTATGGATCACGTTCCGATGGTAAACATCATGCCGTTCGGAATGTGTACTTCCCTGGCAAATCCGGAGGTGGCTGCAGCTACGGCAGCAGCACTGGGAGTATTGACGCCGATGCCGTGCATTCCGAACACCCCGGCTCCATGGGTAACTGGGGCGCCGACAGTCATGCTGGGCAACTTCCCGACCCTGGATAATGTGTCACAACTAATGTGCGTGTGGGGAGGAATAATTCAGTTTGCCGATGCGGGAGAAGAGACGGTGGACGTGCCGTGATGCATCATCGGTGCCGGATGCGCTCAGGCGCAGGGTGCGCTCAAGAAGAAATAACTGATGCTCCGGATTCCATCGCTCCGGGAAGCCGCAGACCGGGCACAGAAGCTAAAAGTGATTGAGCATTGAAGCAGGCCAGATTTGTTGGGTATCCGTCGACGGCCGGCTATACCGATGAAATCGCCGGCGCTTTGTAACTCACGACTTCGGCGGGCTGCTCTGCTTCGAGCAAGTATTCACGAATCGGGCCGAAGAACGTGGCGCGCTCGTTCGCATTGCACGTCGGCAAATAGGTTCGTAGCACTCTCGGGTCGTAAAACCGGAACAGCAGGGGCTTCCCATTCTCGTCGTAAACCGTTAGCAGTCTGCGGAAATGCTGGCGCATGGTCCTCAGGTCTGCATTGGCGATGGCGAAGATGCCCCAGTGGTTGCCCCATCCTTTGGACAAGATCCACGCCGTCAACTCAGTTTCCGGCTCCAGCCGGATCAGGTAGGGCGCAACCTGCGCGAGATCGGGTTTCAATTCGCCGCGATACAGGCAGATGAACTCGGGCTTCCACTGCTCAAGCCTGTCTAATAATCCCGGGGCACTGGCGCCATCGAGGACCGCAAAAGTCTGCGCCCCATCCTGGAAGATTTCCTCATGTAATCTTTGGGCCGCACGAGCCCGTTCGTTACTGCTCGCAATATTCACAGAAGGGTACTCCGGACTGCGCCGCTGCTATCAAAACGGCAGCTGCCGGACTAATCGGCGTGGAACCGTAATCCCGCTTCGTGTGTGTGATAGTGTCCCCAGGGGAGACGGTCGCCGCCTCGCCTGGTTCGGCCTTATCTGCCTCAGTTGGGTCCGTAGGACTTTGAGGGGAAGAACCCGCGCCCGATCCCGCCGAACCGCCGCTATTGATAAACACCATGGTTCCGCTTATGTATACACCGCTGGGATTAATACTGATAAAATTCCCGCCGACCTTCAGAGTAAGGGTAGTTCCGGATTCCATCACCAGGTTCATTCCGGACTTCAGATGAATTTCCTGACCGGCGTCCATGGCGTAGTTCTGGCCGGCCTTATGTTCCACGTCCATGCCGGCGTTCAGGGAAGCCGTGCCGCTGACCTTTTCGTTTTGGTCGCCGACCACCTGAAGGTGAGTGTCGCCTCCGATTTTTTCAAACTGATCTTGCTGGACTATGAGATGGGCGGAACCGAGGATTGTCTCGAAACGGCTGTCTTTCACGCGCTGGTGCAGATCCTTCTCCGCGTGAATAAAGATCTGCTCGCTGCCTTTTTTGTCCTCGAACCGAATCTCATTGAAACCGCCGCCCCCTTTTGAAGACAAGCTCTTAATCGTACTTTTGGTTTTCTCATCGGGCAGCGTGTAAGGGGGTATCTGCTCCGCGTTATAAACCCGACCGGTGATGATCGGCTGATCCGGATCTCCTTCGAGAAAGTCGACGATTACCTCCTGACCGATCCGCGGAATGAACATTACGCCCCACTTTTTTCCTGCCCAGTTTTGAGCAACACGAATCCAGCAGGAGCTGTTCTCGTCACTTTTCCCCTCGCGATCCCAATGGAACTGCACTTTTACACGGCCGTACTTATCCACGAAGATCTCTTCATCGGATGGTCCCACCACGATAGCGGTCTGCGAGCCCTGCACGACCGGATGAGGCGTTACTCGAGGCGGCCGGAACGGGGTGGAGTAGGGGATGCACTCGAATTGGTTCTGGTAATGTAAGTCTCCACCGCTCAAAGAACCTTGGCTTCGGAAATCACCGGGTTGACTGGCAACGTGCCGCACGGCAGTCAAAAGCCAAGTTTGATTCATGTCGCTGCGAAAGTGGCCGGTCAGTTCGAAGCGGTAGCCGCTGAGGAACGCCCGGCAATCGCTCGACCCGCGCGCGACCAGTCCGCCGCCTTCCAGTTCCTGCAGCCGGGTCCGCACCAAGTCATCACCATCCGGAGGTTTTCGATACTCTCCGGGGTGATAATCGTAAATCTCATACGGGTTTTTCCCGGTAACGCTGGATTTCAGCGCCTGGCTGGGCTGCTCGAAGTTGTAATCGGCTTGCGCGTAGACACCCGGCCGAAGCTCGCTTTGTACTCGCCACTCCTGGATTACGTCGTCTTCCTGGGCTGCGCCAGAGCCAACTTCGTATCGGGCTTGCGACTGGCCGGAACACGGCTGGTGCGCGCTCGGGTCGTTGGCCAACACCAGTGTGTGGACACCATCGTCATGCTGAAAGAAATAAAAGATACCTTCTTCTTCGAGCAACCGTGAAACAAAGTTAAAGTCGGTTTCGCGGTATTGCACGCAGTATTCGCGTTCCACGAAATCACCGTATAACTGGAGCTTGTAATCCTGAAAGCCCATCTCGTCAAAAATCTGTTTAACGATATCCGGGACTTTCTTCTGCTGAAAGATGCGGCAGTCGGACGTACGGGTGAGAAACCACAGCCATGGCACCACTTCGGCGTGATAGGAAATCAAATCGCGTTGCCGCTCACCCTGCGAGAAGCGGCTGATGTAGCCGTTGAAATACCGGTCGTTGCCGTCAGCGAGAGTCAGACGAACGGTAACGTTGCCGCCAACGATTGCATCGAAGTCAATGGATTCGTTGCTGGAGAGTAGCTCCAGATCAAATCGGAAGAGACGGGAAATGCCTTCCTCGCCGGAGAGGCCGGCGAGCAGCACAGCGTCGTCCCCCAGAGGGGTGGCAATCGCCATCAACCGGTTCTCTTGCGTGTAAGTCATGGCTAATAACCGGCCTGCTTAAGACAACGGCGCAATCCGCAGAAGGCACGCCGTGGACCATACGCTCGACCGGCAGGTAGGGCGGCGTCGTTTTCATTTGTGGCTTGCAACATAGACTTGGGCCGAACCTCAATTGAAGTCCGCACAATTCGAAATTCAATATCGTTCACGACATTAGTCAGTGTCAATAGTGACTCCCATCCATGTTCCCCCGGCGATTGCCCAGTGGCGGCCGGACCGGGATGGGCGCACAGTGCAGTTCCATGCGCGACCGTTGCTTCCCAAAATACTAATTCAAATCCGGCCGTATCAGGTTATAATGCCGGGGACCAAGACTGCAATTTCGATGCAAGCCCGTCTCATGGCCGTTTCCGGTCCTCTGGAAGGATCCATGGTCGAACTTACGGAGGACTTTTCGATTGGGCGCGAAAAGACCAACGCACTCTGTATTGACGACCGAGTACTCTCGCGCAAACATTGCGCCATTGGCCCTAGCAATGACAAATTCACTATCCGCGACTTGCATAGCAGTAATGGCACCTATGTAAACGGACTGCCGGTGGATACCCGAGTACTGCATCATGGGGATCAAATCAGCATCGGACAGTCGGTATTTGTGTTTCTGGAAAACGGGCGCGAACCGGGGCAGCCGGCACTGGAACTCGATCACCGCGCTCCGATCTCCGAATCAACCCTGATGCTGAAGGCAGAAGACGCACTCTACGTGCGGAGCCGCCAGCTTCCGCAAACTGACCGCACTCTACGGAACGTGGAGGCGCTGTTACAGATAGGTTCCACAATCTCCTCGATTCGCGGTTTGGAGTCTCTGCAGGCCAAGTTATTGCACCTCATTCTGGAAGTCATCCCAGGCGAACGGGGAGCTATTTTTTTGGGAGGTAGGGCAGGCGAGGATTTCGCATCCGTCTATCACTGGACTCCCAATCCGGCGGACCGGCCGCTGCCGGTGCCGCGCAGCATCATCGAGCGTGTAATCCGCGAGAAAGTCGGCTTACTAAGCAATAATGTTTTACAGGATACTGCCGTCAACTTGACGGAAAGCATTCTGCGTGCCCGAGCCGGTTCGGTGCTGGCAGCCCCGCTGGTCGGCCCGGACAAAGCCCTCGGGGCCATTTATGTAGATACGCGAAACAGCGGTACGTGTTTCGATGACGATCATCTGCAACTGCTCACGGGGATCGCCCACACTGCTGCCTCGGCGCTCGAAACCGCCCTGCGTTTCGAGACTCTTCAGGGCGAGAACCGCCGCCTGAAGGCGGAAATAAATATCAACCATGATATGGTGGGCGACAGCCCGAGGATGCGCCAGGTTTTGGATTTCATCGGCAAAGTGGCGAGTTCGAGTTCGACGGTTCTACTGCGAGGTGAAAGCGGCACTGGTAAGGAACTGGTGGCGCGCGCGATTCATCGCAACAGCCCGCGATCCAGCAAACCTTGTGTCGCCATCAACTGCGCCGCACTGACGGAATCGCTGCTCGAAAGCGAATTGTTCGGTCATGAAAAAGGCGCCTTTACGGGAGCGGTTTTCCTAAAAAAGGGCAAACTCGAAGAGGCCAGCGGCGGCTCTGTTTTCCTCGATGAATTGGGCGAGCTTGCTTCGGGCTTGCAGGCGAAGTTGCTCCGGGTTTTGCAGGAACGCGAGTTCGAGAGGGTTGGGGGCACGCGGGCGATTAAGACCGACATCCGCCTTATCGCGGCAACCAACCGCGATCTGGAAGAGGCGGTTCGAGCGGGGACCTTCCGCCGCGACCTGTATTACCGGCTGAATGTTGTCTCGGTGGTGCTCCCTCCGCTCCGCGAACGGCGCGGCGATATTCCCCAGCTCGCCAATTACTTCGTCCAGAAACATGCGAGGAACGCGACCAGGCATGTAGTCGGCATTTCGGAAGAGGCTCAAGTTTACCTTCGAAACTACGATTGGCCGGGCAATGTTAGGGAACTGGAGAACGCTATGGAACGGGCGATAGTGCTGGGTTCGACAGAGCTGATTCTTCCCGAGGATCTACCGGACAGTATCGTGGAAACCGAGGTTCCGGAGGCGCCCGGTGCAGGCGGCTTTCATGAGATGGTGCGGGACGCGAAACGGCAGATCGTTCTGCGGACGTTGGAAATGTCCGAAGGGAATTACTCGGAGGCTGCGAGACGGTTACGGCTTCATCCCAGCAACCTGCACCGGCTCATCCGCAGCCTGAAGCTGCGCGAGGAGTTGAAGAGATGAAACGGCTGCCTGTCAGTTCGGACCATGGGCTATCACTTTAGATATGCGGGAATCACCTAGGTGCCGCGTTTCGGTGAGTCCCGGAGTGTGCTTTGGGTCTGCGGCTCAGAGACTTAAATGAAACCGAAGATGGACAAGCAGCGCGAGCGAGAGTGGCACCACTGTTGCTTCTAGTCGCCGGCGAAAGGAACAAGCCAAATGGCATTCGACGCCTTCCTCAAAATCGACGGAGTTCCCGGTGAAAGCACCGACGACAAGCACAAGGACTGGATTGAGGTTCTGTCCTTCAGCCACGGCCTCTCTCAACCTTCCTCTGCGACAGCGAGTTCCGCTGGTGGGGGCACCACGGAGCGGGTCAATGTCTCCGATTTCTCGGTAGTGAAGCACCTGGACAAATCCACGCCCAAACTGCACGAACTGTGCTGCGGCGGGAAGCACATCGCCAACGTGACGCTGGAACTATGCAGGGCCGGCGGCGACAAGCAGAAGTACTTGGAAGTGAAGATGGAGCAAGTCATCATTTCGGGCGTGCAGCCGGGCGGCGCTGCGGGCGGTACCGACACACTCCCCACTGAGCACGTGAGCTTCAATTTCGGCAAGATCAAATGGACCTATACGCAGCAGAAACGGTCGGACGGCACCGGCGGCGGCAATGTGACTGGCGGCTGGGATCTGACGACGAATAAGGTGTATGCGTAGGAAAGGGACAGGCCGGGTGAGTCGGCTTGACTGGCGGCGCCGGCCATCCAACGAAGAGAAGGGCAGTTCCGTATGGAAGAGAAAGAGCAGAGTAAGAAAACTCAACAGGATTTGCTAAATGAGCTCCACCCCATCTTCCGCTGGCGAGTCGAAACTATCCTATCAACTCTGAGCGCTATGGGATGGCAGCCCAAAATCGTTTTTGCGAAACGAACAGAAGCGCAACAGACAGAAGCCATTGCGAGGGGCGCTTCTCACACTAAGACCAGTTGGCATGTTCCGAGTACCATCGGGGTTAGCGCCGCCAGCAAAGGCTTCGTCCAAGTGGTCAGGGGCAACGCGGTCGACATCGTGGACCGTCGCTACGCATGGGGCGGGCCCGCAGCGAATAAAGGCTTCCAGTTTTGGAATGACTTGGGCACGGCTGCCCGGGCAAACTCCTGTGAATGGGGAGGTGACTGGAAGCCAAAAAAGCTGAAAAACGGCGGATACAGAGACCAGCGGGATGTCGCTCACGTACAGATGAAATTCACAGAGGAACCCCCTCAATCCAGTTTCACGGTTTAGGTTCCACCGGACGGTCGATGATTGAATCCTTCGCCCTAACCGATACCGGCTGCGTCCGTCAGGAGAATCAGGACCGTATCCTGACGGACCACTCTCTAAGTCTGTTTGTGGTTGCGGATGGAATGGGCGGGCATCAGCATGGGGAGGTCGCGGCGGAACTCGCCATCAGCACGATGCGCTACTACATCGA
Organism: Terriglobia bacterium; assembly: GCA_019242155.1. Classification (GTDB taxonomy): domain Bacteria; phylum Acidobacteriota; class Terriglobia; order Bryobacterales; family Bryobacteraceae; genus PSRJ01. The sequence continues at coordinate 23,903 of JAFAWA010000177.1, forward strand.
GTCTTCGCAAGACCGGTTCGATGTCACGTGGCCGTTCGGGTATAACTTCGAACTATCGGTCGATGCCAACCGTTTGGCTACCGCCATTCAGCTTGCGAACCGGCAGGTCTGGAACTATGCGCTGCAATCGCCCGAGTGCTCGGGGATGGGCACCACTGTGGCCGCGATTCTTTTGAGCGAAGGAGCCAGCGCCGTCATAGGCAACGTGGGCGATAGCCGTGTCTACCTTTGGCGTGGGGAACAGTTGAAGCAGATCAGCTTCGATGACACGTTCGTGAATACGGTGGCGCTGCAAGACGGCGCCGATCCGGACACCATGACCCACCATCCCATGCACAATGTGCTCACGCAGGCCGCTGGAACGCAGGACCACTTGGATGTTCACATTATCGAGCAGGTGCTCGAAAGCGGCGACCTGTATCTGATCTGCTGCGACGGCGTCTACGGGGTGATCGGCAATGCCGCCGTCCGCTCCATTCTGAGCACCGGCGCAACGCTGGAAGAGATAGCCGTGCGTCTGCGCAATGCTGCGCTCGCTGAGGGAGGCCCGGATAATATATCGGCAGTACTCATCAGCTTTAGCCACTGAAGTGAGCGAACCCGAATCCATTTACTTGGTTAGAATATGCCAGACGTGACTCCTAGAGACTTCAGCGACGAACGGGAACAACCGGCACGTACCCTAGCCTCCCGGGGAGAGAGACTCGCGCTTCTGTATCAAGGCATTCTAACCGCTATCGTCCGCATCCAGTCCGGCAAGCAACCAATCGCGGATGTGGCCGCGTTCCGCCGCCAGATGGAAACTCTGCTGAGTGAAATCGAGCGCGAAGGCATCAAAGTGGGATACCGGAACGCGGATATACAGGACTCTCACTACTTAGCGATCGCTTTTCTCAATGAGGTAATTCAACGTTCTAACGACCCAAACCGAAGCCAGTTCCTGCCGCTCACTGCGAAGGCCTTCCCCCAAGCGGTGGCGGGCGAGCAGGTCTTCGAGCGGCTTAACTCTATCCGCGCGCGCCGCGATTCACCCGAGCTAGCCGATTTGCTGGAACTGTTTTACCTCTGCTTTTTGCTCGGCTATGAGGGGCGGTACGGCGTCGGCGGCCGGGCCGAACTCGACGGGCTTATGGAAGACCTCAGAGATCAGATCGAACGAATTCGCGGTCGCCAAACCGCTCTGTCTCCCGAAGCCGCATTACCCGTGCGGCCCGCGTCGGAGCGGCCTTCAGGCAACTCCGATCGTATCTGGCAAATCGCGTTTATTATCTGCGCGGGTTTCGCAGTAGTAAGCTGGGTCGTGTTGAGACTCGTCATAAAGGCCTACGCTCAAGGAGTGGCCGGTGATTTGGGCTATTAAGCGCGAGACGCTATGACGAAACGCAAGCTGGTTGTAGTCCTCGTCTTTCTGCTGTACGAAGTGCTGGTGTGGACGGGCTGCATCTTTCTGCTCGAATCGAATTATCTTCTGCCCGCCTTTGTTCTCACGGTCTGCGGGTTAACGCTTTTGCTGGTCTACATGCTTGTCAGCCGCTTGGCGCAACCGTCGAGCGCGCAAGCGCCCGCGGAACCCTCCGCTGCTTCGCCTCAACTTGCGCCCGCCGCAGCTATTCGAGACGACCAAGGCGACTTGGTCTCAAGCCTGATCCGCGAAGCCAACGAGCGCTTGGCCAAGTCTCCCAAACTGGCCGCCAAACAACGAAAGCGCTCGCTCACGGACTGGCCGCTGTACTTCCTGATAGGAGCGGAGGGTGCTGGGAAATCCAGTCTGTTTCTTTCTTCCGGGTTTGAACCCGAGTTACTCGCCGGCCAGGTGTACCGGGATTCGGCGGTTGTCCCCACCCGCCTGGGAAATATCTGGTTCGCCGACGGATCTGTATTGGTGGAAGCAGGCGGGAGTCTCTTCTCCGGGGATGGCTCTGTCTGGGGCCGGTTTCTGAGCGGATTCCGCCGGCCAGGCAGTAGATTCCGCTTCATGAATGCTTTCGCACCCGCCGCCGAATCCAATCTGACCGGCGTTGTACTCTGCTGCGACGCATCGTCCTTCATAGGTGCACCCGATGCTGCGCGGCTGGGAGCGCTGGTTCGCCGAGCACAGGAGCGGCTGCGGGCGGTGGGAGAAGTCTTCGGTTCCGATTTCCCGGTTTATGTGGTGTTTACGAAGTCGGACGGGATCAAGTACTTTGCCGATTACTTCGGCCGAATGCGGGATACGGAGGACCAGGAGCCGCTCGGATGTTCGCTGGTGAGTACGACTCCCGCGGAAACCGGCGTGTATGCGGAAACCGAATCGGGGCGGATTTCGGCGGCATTGAACAAGCTTTATCTCTCGCTGGCAGACAAGCGGCTTGAGTTCCTAGCGCGGGAAACGGACCGTACCCGCAAGCCCGGCATCTACGAGTTCCCGCGGGAGTTCAAGCGAATTCGTGGGGTGCTGGTGGACTTCCTGGTGCAAGTGTTCCGGCCCAATCCGCTGCAACCCAATCCGCGGCTCGAAGCCTTCTACTTTACGGGAATCCGCAAAGTAGCCGCGTCTTCGGCCAAGGCGGCGCCCGCCGAATTGGATCGCACGACTATCTATAAAGTGGGTGACGTCACCCGGATATTGCGCGCTGAAGACTTACAGAGACTGCGCGGGCAGTCGGTCGCCGGGGGGCAGTCGGTCGCCGGGGGGCAGCATGAACCAGAGGTCACTCGATGGAGCTTCGTCTCGCATCTGTGGCGGCAAATCCTGATGTCGCGGCGCCCCGCTATGGTCTATTCCGGTGTGGAACAGCAGATATGGCGCAAGGGAGTACTAGCGGCCGCGGCCACAGTGTGCAGCATCGCGGCAATTCTATTCATCTATTCGTTTTTTCAAAACCGGTCTCTGCTGCGGGATGTCCGTACGGCGGGTATGAGTGCGGAGGCGATCGCGCCCGGCGCGGCCCCTTCGTTGGAGAATCTTCGAGCCATCGATACACTGCGCACTCAGGTTGAGGCTCTTATAAACTCGGACCCGGGAATCTTCCGGCGACTGGGCTTCTACGAAGGCGATCTCGTGAAGGATCCAGCGCTTCATCTCTATTTCACCCGCTTTCGCGAATACTTTCTAAATCAGACAGTCGCGCGGCTCGAAACCGAGCTGTCTTCTCTGCCGGGCGACCCAGACGCCGCTCATCCTTATGAGAGCGAATATGCCGCGTTAAGGACCTACCGCACGATTTCCAAGTCACCGGCCGAGGGTGCGTGCGCACCCGATTCCGCATTGGCCGGAAAGCTTCTGGCGCTCTGGTCGCAGGAACGGCCGGGGAATCTCGAAGCAGAAAGGCTGGCCCGCGCCAACTTCACCTTTTATGTCCAGAGTCTCAAGGCCCAGCACATGCCGGCAGATTTGGAGATCGCCTCGAAGGATGACATGGTGGTGGCGCACGCGCGCGCCTACCTCCTTAAGTTTCGTGGTGTCGAGCCGCAGTACCAACGCATTATTGAACAGGTTAATCAGGAGGCCGGTAATCCGGCGCGGTTGGAGAATTTGCTGCATGACTCCGTGTTCCGCTCTGTCCTGCGCGCCTCAGAAGTGCCGGCGGCATTCACCCGCGCGGGCTGGGACCATGTGCAGAAATTGATAGAAGACGCCTCGCGCTCCGCCGGGCAGGATGCCTGTGTTTTGGGCTCCGGGAGCGCACGGACGGCTGGTTTGTTCACGTCCGTTAGCGACAAAGATCAACTACGCGAAAGGTACGTGCGAGATTACATTCAGAGGTGGCAACAGTTCCTCTCCCAAACCGCCGTCATTCCTTCCACCGGTTGCGGGGATTCGGCCGGAAAGCTGAACGTTTTGAAAAGCAATACTTCTCCGATACTCGCTGTGCTGGTACTCGCGACCCAGAACACGAATTTTCCGAAGCACACTGCCACGCGTGGCGAGCAGGCCGTTCAAGCCGTTGCCAAGCGAGCGACAGATTTTTTGAACCGTTCTCGTATACCCGCTCAGACAAAAGTGAACATACTTAACACGGGCGAAGGCGGGCCGGGATTGACGGAAGACAGTATCACGAACACATTTCAGCCGGTCCACGCAGTTTTCCAAGTCTTGCCGCCCAATCCGGCGCACTGGCCGGACGCGCGTAATATGCCCTACCTCGATGCGCTGGCCGGTCTGCAAGTCGGGATGCAAATGCTGGGCGAAGGCGAAAGATGCAGTTCCGATGCGAGCGCCAACAGCCGCGCCATGGAGCAGGCCGAAAAGGCTGAAGCCATAGTGAATCAGCTCGCTCGCAATTTCGATGGAACCGGCGGCGAGGGCGCCGTCACAGCGCTGCTGGAATCGCCTATTAAAGACGCCCGGCACTGGATTGCAAATCCCGAGGTACAAGCCAAGCGTGGGGTTGAGAGCGCGCTCCGCACATTCTGCGCCACATTCGCTGGGTTGAGCCGGAGGTATCCCTTCAATCGCAAAGCCGAAGACGACTCTTCGCCTGAGGAAGTCGCCAAGGTTTTCGCGCCACAAAACTCTTCGTTGGCTACTCTGAGGCAAGCCCTGGCGGACAACATCCTCAAATCGGGCGCCGAATGGGTGGCCAAACCCGATGCTACCGTCAAGCTCTTACCAGGGTTTCTCAGATTTTTCAATCAGGCATCCGCTATTTCAGACACCCTATTCCAGGGCGGCTCCCCAGGCATGCATTATAAACTACTCGTGCAGCCGAATCCGGGTGTTAAACAGGTGACCGGCGCGATCGGCGGCGTTGAACTTTCGACGGCGGGGAAAGAGTTTAGCTGGCCTCAAGCAACGGCGGAAATCAACTTGCGCGTGATCCCGTCCGATGGCGGTAACTCCGCTTTGCGCCGTTTTACGGGTCCCTGGGCGATCTTTCGGTTGCTCTCGAGCGCCGACAAAAACTTTGGCCACCAGTTCCAGATGATCTACTTGCAGGGCGGCGGAGGGAACTCTCAACCCATTTTGACGGATGGAAGCCCCATTGTTTTAGAAGTTACTCAGTTTCCCAACGGAAACGAAAAGATGTTCGATTCGAATTTTTTCCCGATTTCCTGTCCAGGGCGTGCAACGGATTGAGCTTGGAACGCATATTCAATTGGTACCCTTCAGCCGCCCTGTCTATGGACGCGTGTGTTCCGTTTGTGTTAACGTATACTCCCAATTGGAGTGTTGGATAGCAAAGCTATTGAGGTTAAAGGCATTACAGTATGGCCACCAAAGCGAGCATAACCAAAAAGCTGGGCCGGGTGCGTCCACCCCGGGTTCATATCACTTACGATGTGGAAACCGGCGGCGCTTGGGAGAAACGGGAAATTCCGTTTGTAGTCGGAGTGCTGGCCGATCTTTCCGCTGATTCCAATAAGAATCTTCCAAAAGTAAGAGAGCGCAAATTCATTGAAATCGACCGCGACAATTTCGATGATGTGTTAGCCAAACAGCAGCCACGGATTGCATTCAAGGTAGACAACAAACTAAGCACGGAGCGCGGCCGCATGGGAGTCGAGCTGAACTTCAAGAAGCTCGACGACTTCGAGCCGCAGAATGTGGCGAGGCAGGTCGAACCGCTGAAACAGTTGCTCGATCTGCGGACAAAACTTTCCAATCTCCGAAGTAGCGTCACCAGCAACGACAGACTCGGGGAGTTATTACAGGACGCTGTCACCGAGACAGAGAGCCTCCGCGGCAAAGCCGCCGAGCCGGAAAGCTCCGGGGAATCTGAGGAAGAGAAAGGTTAGCCATGCCGGCAGAAGGGCAACAGCAAGAGTTACAAACGCGAACGGAGAGCTTGGTTCCGGCAAGTCTACTCGACCGGATTGTCGAGGAGGGGCGGCTCGGCCAAAGCGAGGCTGAGCGCCGACAGGGTAGAGAGTGGGTCCAGGCATTCCTGGATGACATCATGAAATCCCAGGCCGTGGTTTCGAAAGACCTGGAGCACCTGCTGAGTGAAAGGATCGCCCAGCTAGATGCAATCCTCTCCGATCAGTTAAATGAAATCGTTCACGCACCCGAGTTTCAATCGCTCGAAGCTAGCTGGCGCGGTCTGCACTACTTAGTGGATCAGACCGAGACTTCTACCAGCCTGAAGATTAAAGTAATGAACGTCGCGCGGAGGGAACTGCTGAAAGATCTGAAGAGCGCGTCCGAATTCGACCAAAGCGAGATGTTCAAGAAGGTGTACGAAGAGGAGTACGGCACGCTCGGCGGAGCCCCTTTTGGCGCGCTGGTAGGCGACTATTATTTCGGCCGCGGCCCTGAGGACTTAGAGATTCTGGAAAAGATGTCCAACATCGCCGCCGCTGCTCACGCGCCCTTCATCACGGCACCAAGCCCGGAACTGTTCGGCTGGAGCAGTTTCACAGACCTGAGCGGCCCTCGCGACCTCGCTAAGATTTTCGATAACGAACTCTTCGCCCGCTGGAAATCGTTCCGCGAGAGCGAGGATTCCCGGTATGTGGGTCTGGTGATGCCGCATATTTTGCTTCGCCTTCCTTACGGAACAGACTCCATCACGGTCGAGGATTTCAATTACGAAGAGGAAGTGGACGGCAGCGATCACAAAAAGTATCTCTGGGGTAACGCCGCTTATGCTTTTGCCGCCCGTTTGACCAACGCTTTTGCGCAGTACGAATGGTGCGCGGCTATCCGCGGAGTGGAAGGTGGGGGCTTGGTCGAAGGTCTTCCCACTCACACGTTCAAGACTGACGACGGCGATATCGCGCTGAAGTGTCCGACCGAGATCCGCATCACGGACCGCCGCGAATTCGAATTATCCAAACTCGGCTTTATTCCTCTTTGTCACCACAAAGGATCGGATAGAGCCGTCTTCTTCGGCGCGCAATCAGCCCAAAAACCTACTCAGTACCTTGAGGATGATGCCAATGCCAACGCCCGCCTCTCCGCGCAACTCCCGTACATAATGGCCATCTCCCGGTTTGCGCATTTTCTCAAAGCTATCATGCGCGACAAGATCGGTTCTTTTACCTCACAGGAAAAGCTGCAGACCGATCTCAACAACTGGATCGCTCACTATGTTCTGTTGGACGACTCTGCTCCCCAGGAGCACAAAGCGAAGTTCCCGTTACGCGAAGCGCGGATTGAAGTGAGCGAACAGCCCGGCAAGCCGGGAGCGTACACCGCCGTTGCTTATCTTCGGCCTCACTTCCAGCTTGACGAAATGAATATTTCATTGCGGCTGGTAGCAAAGCTGCCCGCGCCGAAAGGATAGTCCCATGGTCGATCCTTATCGCCGGTCAAACGAAATCTCTTTGAAAATCGCTAACAGAAGCGGTCGGACGGCAGCGGCGGCGGGATGTGACTCGAGGCTGGGATCTGACCCCAAACCAAGTGTATTCCTGATTATCTTCGGCCCTTATCGGCGCTGCCATGACTGTAAACCAACTGCTGGATTCCGGCGACCTTAATTCGGCGATCGCTCAAGTGGCCCAGGAGGTACGCACCAACCCGGTCGATTCCGCGAACAGAACCGCTTTGTTCGAGTTGTTATGCTGTGCTGGCGATCTGGACCGCGCAGCCAAACATCTGGAAGTGATCGCTGCCGAAAATACGGACCGCGCCATTGCCGTGCAGCCTTATCGAAACCTGCTGGAAGGGGAACGCAAACGCAGAAAACTCTTCACTGAAGGTTTGATTCCCGGACTGCCAAAGAGCGTTCCCCCGTACACACGGCTGCACCTCGAAGCCATTAACCGCGTCCGGGAAGGCCGGTATGATGAGGCGCTCAACGTTTTGGAGGAAGCAGCTGCAGCCACGCCGGCTACCAGCGGCTCGATTAACGATACCCACTTCGATAATCTCAGCGACGCCGATGATTTGATCGGGCCTTTCCTGGAACTGATTGTATCGGGTACCTACTCCTGGGTGCCGTGGGAGGCGGTTCGCTCGGTCACTACCGCGCCGCCGCGAAATCTCCGCGACCTGATCTGGCTTCCCGCAAATGTGGAATTGGTTCTGGGGCCTTTGGGCGACGTTTTCCTCCCCGCCCTCTACACCAACTCCTACCTACACGCAGATACCGGGGTGAAACTGGGCCGGATGACGGAATGGCGGTCTGATGTTCCCGGGCTGGCCCTGGCAGTTGGCCAGAAACTCCTAATGGCCGACGAGCAAGAGTGGCCCCTCCTCAATATCCGCCAATTGGAAATACAACCAGCATCCGAAAACTATGTCGGCAGCGGCGCCCATAATTGACGCTCTGCTCGCCCCGATTTCGGATGAGCTTCCCGCGGGTGAGGACATAACACTCGCGCCCGAATGGCTGGCGATCAAGGAGGCACGCAGGTCCGACAAACTGCTCGGGCGGGAAAATGCCGACTGGCCGCTCATCCGGCAACTTCTTAGCGACGCTCTCTCCCACAAATCCAAGGATCTCCTGCTGGCCGTCTGGCTTACGGAAGCCAAGATCAAATTAGAAGGTTTTTCCGGTCTGCGCGATGGCTTTCGCATGCTCCGCGGCCTCCTCACTGAATTCTGGGATAAGGGCCTGTTTCCAGAAGCCGAAGACGGCAATCTGGAGTACCGCGCCAAGCCTCTCCAATGGCTGGGCGGTGACAACCTGCCGCGGGCAATCCGCCAGATCCCTCTTACTGCGCGCGCCGGCGGCGGCCGCGATTACTCCTATCTCGACTACCGGCAATCCCGCCAGATCGGCTGGGAAAAGGACGTCCGTAATTCGTTAGGGGATATCGACTCAGAAAAAGAGGCCAGGCGGCGCGCTGCGATTGAGCGTGGAGGTGTCTCCGCGGAAGCCTTTGAAGAAGCCGTCCAGTCCACTCGCCGCGCCGCTCTGGAGACTACCGGCACCGCTTTAAATGAAAGCTTGGAAGAGTTCCAGCGATTAGACCAGACAATAGAAGAAAAGTTCGGGCCGCAAGCGCCGGCCACCAGTGAGGCCAAAGAAGCGTTGGAAGACTGCCGCCGTTTTTTGGAAGATCTTCTCAAGCGCAAGCGGCAGGAAGAACCGGATCCGGCTCCGTCCACACTGACAGCATCACTTCAAACTGAGGCCCCGATTCCCGCACTTGCGCCGGCGCTACCTCTTCCCGAAGCCTTCGATGGCGGCGGTTCCTGGGCCAGAGCCGAGGAACTGGTCCGGAGCGGGCGCATCCCGGAAGGCCTCGTGGAAATGACAAGTTTGGCGGCCCAGCAATATGGCCGCGCCAACTTTCAGCACAGATTGCGGCTTGCGGAGATTTGTCTCGGCATCGACCGGCGACGCCTCGGGATCATGATATTGGAAGAGCTCGCGAGGACCATCGATGAGTTCAAGCTGGAGCAGTGGGAATCCCCCGAGCTTCTAGGCCGGGTTTGGGGAAGACTCTACGAATCTTATAAATCGGCCGAACCAGGAACCGAGCAGGGGGTTAGGGCCGCCGCATTATTCGACCGGCTTTGCCGCCTGAATCCCTGGCAGGCCCTCAGGTGGGACTCGTAGTGCAACCTTTTGAAGCGCGCGTAGTTCCCTCTTTGCTGGACCGCCTGACTGACTATGCCCCGGCGTCTCACACCGAGAACCCTCTCAACCGTTCCCAAGCGCTCCGTGCGCTAAAAGCCTCCCTTTGGCGCGACCTTACGACGCTGCTTAACACTAAAAGGCGCGAAGAAGAGCTTCCGGAAGGTTTTCCGGAAACCAACCAATCCCTTCTCACTTACGGTCTGCCTGACTTTCTCTCCTACAGCTTGAGGAGTATCTATGACCAACAAAAGCTGCGCCGCGCTATCGAGACCACCATTCGCAAATTCGAGCCGCGACTGGAAAAAGTCTCGGTGGCACTGGTCAATGCGAAAGGCGAGCCTCGCGACCCAAGCGACACAGACTCTGCGTTGCACTTCCGGGTAGATGCCTTGCTTCGAATCGACCCCGCGCCCGAACCCGTTTCCTTCGAGACTCTGTTGCAGCCCGATATCGGGCACTTTGTCGTTTTGGGAGAGAGCCGATGAAGCAGGATCTCCTTCCCTATTATGAAAACGAACTCAGCTTCATCCGTCACCTGGCTCAAGAGTTCGCCGGCAGTTACGGCAAAGTGGCTGGACGGCTGCTGATTGAGCCGGGCACCGGTAAGTCCGAAGACCCTCATATCGAGCGCTTAATCGAAGCTTTCGCTCTAATCGCCGGCCGCATCCATCACAAGATCGATGACGAGTTCCCGGAGATCACGGAGTCCCTGCTTAACGTCCTTTATCCGCACTATCTCAGACCTATCCCCTCGATGTCCATCGCCCAATTCCGGGTGGACCCCGAACAAGCGCTGCTTTCCAGTGGACATGTAGTGGCTAGAGGTACCGCACTCTACACCCGACCGATCGCCGGCAAGGCTACAGCTTGTAGCTTCCGGACTTGTTACCCGGTGACTCTCTGGCCCATCCAAGTGACCTCGGCCGCGCTGCTCCAGGCCGGAGGCATCGCTGAAGGCTCCGTCAGCGACCGCGCCGCCGCGGTCATCCGCATCGAGTTGAAGTGCATCGGCGGAGGCAGAATGAGCGCGCTGAAACTCGACCGGCTCCGCTTTTGTCTACATGGTGAACCCCGCATCATACATACCCTTTATGAACTGTTGTTCCATAATGTGATTCGGGCGACGATTCGCGGTCCGGGTGCCGGTATAGTGGCCTTTGCCGATCTGCCGGAGGATTCCGTGCAGGCCGTGGGCTTTGGCCGGGAAGAAGGACTATTGCCCTATCCCGATCGGAGTTTTCTGGGGTACCGGCTGATTCAGGAGTATTTCAGTTTTCCCGCCAAGTATCTGTTTTTCGACCTTTGCGGCTTCGATCGATTAGAGCGTACGCGCTTCGGCGAAACTTTCCAGATTTTGCTCCACCTCAGCCAATTCGAGCGCAAGGAGCGCCTGCAAGAACTGGAGCAGAACGTCAATCGCGAGACCTTTCAACTCGGCTGCACCCCTATTATCAACCTGTTTGAGAGACTCGCGGAGCCGATCCGCCTTACGCACGCCAAGACTGAATACCGGATTGTTCCGGATGTGCACCGGCAGGCCACAACCGAAGTATATTCAGTTGATCGTGTGACCTCTACGGTCCCCTATCTCGAGCGGCCGGTCATTTATGAGCCTTTCTATTCGACGCGGCACGTATACAGTCAGAATTCCGGTCAGGCGTATTGGTATGCCAGCCGGCGCCTCTCGGAAAGAAAGGGGGACAAAGGAACTGAGGTGTATCTCTCATTTGTGAATCCAGGCTTCGACCCTTGTCTCCCGCCGGAAGAGACCGTTACGGTCCACATCACCTCCACCAATCGCGACCTGGCCGGTGAGTTGCCGCCCAGTTTCAATTTTGGAGACCTTTCGCTCGAGGCCGGATCCCTGGTGCGGGCGCGGCTTCTCCTTTCCCCCACCAAACCGGTCCGCCCGCCTCTTCGGCGCGCTCTGCAGTGGCGTCTGATCTCCCATCTAGCCCTGAACCATCTTTCGATCGCCGATAGCGGCTGTGAGGCATTACAGGAGATCTTGAAGCTGTATGACTTCAGCGACGACCAGACCATACAGCGTCAGATCGCGGGAATTCTGGCGGTTTCCAGTAGACCGCACCTGGCGCGGATGGTTTCCGAGCACGGCGTTGTCTTCGCGCAGGGCCTAAAAGTCGATCTGGAATTCGATGAGGACGCCTTCGTTGGTATCGGCGTCTTCCTGTTTGCCGCGGTTCTTGAGAGGTTCCTGGGGCTCTACACAGCGATCAATTCCTTCACACAACTTACCGCGAGAACCAACCAGCGGAGAGGAGTTTTAAATCAATGGCCACCCCGGTCGGGCGAACAGATCCTTCTCTAGCTCAACTGCTCACCGAGCGCGCGTGGGAATTTGATTTCTTCCAGGCAATGCGCCTGCTGGCCCGCATCTGCCCGCGCCCGAGATTGATTTCCGGGTTTCGGCAGAGCTTCGAAGAACAGGTCCGCTTCCACGCTCATCTTTCCGTCGAGTTTCCCGCAAGCATGATCCAATCTATCGGCCGGCCCGCGACAGAAGCCGGTCCGGCGCACGCAGTTGTAAACTTCCTCGGACTTACAGGGACGCAGGGTGTACTGCCCACGCACTATACCGAATACCTCATAGCTCGTGCGCAGGCTCACGATTCGGCAGCAGCGGCGTTTTTCGATCTATTCAATCACCGGCTGATCTCATTTTTTTATCTTGCCTGGGAGAAGCACCATTTCGCGGTCGGTTTCGAAGGTAAGTCATTCGCCTCCGGCCCGTTTTGTCCTCTTTCTCCGGACAGTTCTGGGCGGTTCACTCAATACTTGTTCGACTACATCGGGATGGGCACTCCCGGTCTTTTGGGATGCAGCGGCATCAACGATTTCGTCCTGCTCTCTTATGCCGGTTTGATTGCCCAGCGCCCGCGTTCCGCGGTTGCGCTGCGGGGCTTACTGGCGGATTACTTTCAGCTTCCGGTCGAAATTAAGCAGTTCGTTGGTAAATGGTGCCGCCTCGAACCGGAAACGTTATCTTTCCTAGAACCTAACGGCTTCCACAATCAACTCGGCCAAGGCGCCCTGGCCGGCGACCACGTGTGGAACCGTCAGGCGCGGTTTCTAATCCGCATGGGACCACTTTCCTGGGAACGCTTCAATTCCTTCTTGCCCGATGGCCCGGCGTTCCGGGAACTCGTCTGCCTAACGCGCTTCTTCGTGAATCAATCTCTGGAGTTCAACGTGCAATTAGTTCTGCTTGCGAACGAAGTCCCCTGGTGTACAACCACAGGCGATGCGGGTTCTCCGCGGCTCGGCCTGTCCTCCTGGCTCAAAACAGATGCCTTCGAGGAGGATGCATCTGACCTCGTCGTGGCCGTTCCGTCCCTGGCCTCGGAATCATCAGTATGAGAGATCTCCGCAGAGTAGTATGGTCTCGGGGCATGTTCTTAACGCCCCAGCATTTTCAGGCAGCGGACAATTGGGTCGAGAATAGCCTCCAGTTCCGTTTTAGGGCGTCTGAGTTTGCTAATTGGGGTGCGATTGAACTGCGAACTGACGAAGAAGCCTTGGCGAACGGCCTCCTATCGCTCCGTCGCTTCTCGGGCATTTTGCCCGACGGAACGCCCGTCAGTGTTCCCGATGCGGACCCATTGCCCGGCGGCCGCCAGATTGCCGGTCATTTCCCTCCAAGCCAGGAGGCCCTGGACGTGTTCTTGGCCTTGCCTGAACGACATGAGGGGGGTAAGAATTTCCGACAACGGACCGAGCAGAACTCCGAAGCATCCACCGCCCGCTACACGGCTGACACTCTGGAGATCGTGGATGAAAACGGCTATGGGGAGGGAAAGGCGGTCCAGCTCGCAACCAGGAATTTGCGCCTGCTCTTTGGAAGCGAAAGCCTCGATGGTTTTGTCGCCCAGCGGATTGCCCGCATAGTCAGGGATCAGGCTGGTCTTTACATTCTCGATCCGCAGTTTATTGCGCCGTGCCTGAATATTGCCTCCAGCGAGTACTTAATGAACCTCCTTCGCCGGCAGATCGAGGTGCTGATTTCAAAAGCGGAATCGCTGGGAAGCCGCGGCGCATCGCTCTCATTTAATGCTACCGAAGCTGTCGCATTTTGGTTACTGCACACCATCAACTCATACGTGCCGGAATTGCAACACATCTGGAACGTGCGCCACGGCCATCCGGAACCCGTTTGGGTCACGTTGCTAAGCCTGGCCGGAAGTCTTAGCACCTTCTCGCCCGAGGGAAAGGCCGGCGAGCTGCCGCGATATGATCACGATAATCTTGGCCCCTGCTTCACCGCCTTATCGGAAAAGATCCGCGAACTGCTGGATGTTCTAATCAAACCGAACTGCATCTCCATTCCACTGCGCCTGGTTGAGAAATCCATTTGGACCGGAACTGTCACAAACGACGAATACCTCAAGGGAACCTTCTTCCTGGTACTCAGTTCGCGTATCAGTGTCGACCAACTGATCAGTAAAGTCCCCGAACGCGTCAAAATCGCCGACCCCAACGAATTGCAGGACCTGATCCGCCTAGCTTTGCCTGGCCTTGCCTTGCGCCATACACAGAACCTGCCGGGCGCAATCACGTTCAAAATGAACAACCAGTACTTCACCATAAGCCAGACGGGCCGTGTCTGGGACCGTGTCATGCAATCGCGCAACATCGGCGTTTTCATTCCGCCGGATATCGCCGAGGCGCAACCAGAAGTCTTGGTCGTTTTGCAGTCGAAGGAGGGAGCATGAACACCGCCGGGTTAGATGTGGATCGAATCAAGAGTAATGTAATTCAGTATTGGGCGGAGGAGCCCTGGAACTGGCCGGTGAAGGTAATATCGGCAAGCTCTGCCTCCTCGATGGGAGCACTGGCCGGCCGAGTGGTTTCGGTCAAGGGTTATATCACTTCCGAAAAATTCGTGCGCGGCCGGCCACTCGATCTTGCGCAAAATATCCTGGGGTTGTTACCGGGAGAATTGAATAATGGCGCAGTCCTGGTGCGCCTCACTCGCCTTCCGCTGCCCGATGAGTTCGAATTACGGGGCTACACCCAAACGCCGGGAGGAGAAAGATACAAAGACGGCGACAAATGGCCTCCGGGACTTGGTGCACCGCAATGGAAACTGCTCGCCCCTATCCCAGCGGCGGTCATGAAGGTCGCGGGCGCCGGAGAACGCTTGTAGCACGCGTTTGGAATTATCTGAGCGCTTGTTTCACTTCCGGCGTGTCTCGCAACATGCATCGGAAGCCCACGTTATTTGAGGAACCGCCCTGGCCTTCCCGGTAAGAGATTCGCAGGTGTTTTTGTGGAGCGCTGGCCCATGACCCGCCGCGCACCACATGCCTGATTCCCTTGTCGGCCTTGTCCGGCCCCTGGGGATCTTGAGCCGGAGATTGCTTGGCAACCTTTTCGTAATATGTAGGATTATATAGATCCTGAACCCATTCCCACACGTTGCCGGCCATATCGAACAGTTTATAATTCGGCGTCGGGTCAAACTTTCCAACTGGAGCTAACTCCGCGTACTGGTCATTCCCGGAGTTGCCCTGAAAGTTTGCCTTATCCCGACTAGTGGTGACATCGGGGTACGGATAGACCTCGTGATCTCTACCGTCGCGCGCTGCCCTTTCCCACTCCGCTTCGGTTGGCAACCTTCCTCCCGCCCAATGACAATACCGCTGTGCATCCGCCCAGGAAACATAGCACACTGGTAAATCGTCCGCCTTGAAGCAATTTGTCGGACCGCCCGAATGTTTCCACTTGGTTTTTGTCAAATTGAGATAGCGCTGCCAAGCGCCGTAAGTCACTTCGGTCTGGCCCAACCAGAATGGCTGTGTAATCTCCACGAGGTGTTGCGGTTTCTCCGCGGGTTCGCACTGCTTTTCGGAGGCCGGTGCGCATCCCATCCAAAACTTCCCCTCAGGAATATAAACGTACTGCATCCGATCCTTGCTATTGACTTGTGGTTTACCGATCGGAACTGGTTCGTGGAAATAGAAACGAGGCACATCGGCGCTCCACGCCTGTAGATGCTGCCCGCCATTCGAGGTAGCCTCCACGTCGTCCCTCACTTTCGCCACCAAATCGGTGACATCCAGCCCCGGTTGCGGTATGAACCGCACAAGCGCTGCAGTGAAGAGACCCATATGCTCCCGGATCTGAGTAGTAACGCGATTGGGAGTGTTTGAGGATAACAGCCAGGTGCGCGCCGCTGGTGTCGGCTGCCCTAAACCCATTCGCCCCTCACGCCCAGAAACTTCCCAATTCGCATCTAGGATGATCAGACTCAACTTTACAGGAGGCTGCTTCGATGCCAGGCCCTTCTGCAAGCGGGAAACGGAGAATGCAACGTTATAGATGTTCTCGTTGGATGCGGGATCGTAATCTATAGGCAGCAGGTAGTCATCGCCCCGCCGCTCCAGATACCCGGAGTAATAGACGCAGTACACGCCTCCCGCTCTTGCCGTCGATAGGAACTGCTCCAGAATGCCCGTAAGAGAATCTGATGTCAGGTTAAACTGTACCTCTACTTCGAACTTTGCATCCCGAAGTACTCCCGCCAGTGCTTTGGCAGGTAACTGCCGGTAAGCGGTATTGCTGAGGATCAATGCGCGCCTGGGGACAACTTCAACCGCAGCGGGGCTCTGTCCGTAAAGAGCACCGCACAGTATCACTCCGATAACTAGACGCCAGAATAAGAAGCTACCGCACTGCGACATCAGATGGATTATAGTACGCCGCCATTGGAGTGAATGCCATGGACTATCGCGACACGCGGCGGCGACCTGCAGGATGGTGAGGTCTCCCGGCCCAAAAGGATCGTCTGCGGCCAGGCAGACGCTTTCTCAAATACCCAGAAAGGGCCTCCTCGGAAAGCAAAACCGGCACACATTTTTGATATGATTTACCCAAAATTCCGGACGAGGTAACGACAAATGCCTGGCTACAGACTGCCTGGACCGTTATGCGTCACCACCTACCCAGCGCTTGACGAAGGGACCAGTTCCTTAACGTTTTCCCCAACGCCGGGTCCCCTGTGTGCGTCACGGGGAAGTCCCATGCATAAGGCGTCGCGCCGAAACACTGGCGCTGGTTCAGCCCAACGACAGGTCATTGAGAAGGCGCGCGCGGATGCCGTCAACCTGTTGCTCAAGCGACTGGATGACCTCAACCAGTGGGAGGTCGAGATGAAGGCTCTTACGGCAGACCCGCAGACTCGCGCGATGGATGAACTGATTAAGCCCTTGTCGCTACGCGGCGAGACTACGAGAAAGCTTTTCTTCGGATGGTTTGGTACCGTGAGCGCTGCCGCGAGAGACAAGATCCGCAAGCGAATTTTGAGAGCTATGCGAAAGCTCAAAATGCTCCGTGACTCCGATTTCGTGAATGAAGTGAAGGAAGAAGCATACGCCTACGTGTACCCAAACGTCATAGATCACGGCAAATACGAACGGACTGTCCACCTTGGAAAAGAATTCTGGAGTGCAGACGATAAAACGCGTGCTGGAACACTGATTCACGAACTCTCGCACTTTGTCACGGTTGGCGGCACGGACGATGTCGGAGTTGAGCGGAAAGACCGTGCCGCGACGGATTTTCCGGGGAAAGAGGTAAACCCCAAAAGAGACATCTCATACGCGACGTATGGTGGCACGCGCGGGACTCGACTGGCCGTAGACCATGCCTCCTTGGCTCTGAAGAATGCCGATAGTTTCGAGTTCTTTATCGAGGGAGACGAGCCGTCAGTGGTTCAGGATGAGCACGGCAATATGGACACGGAAGGCTTCGGTGACTTCCCCAGCCTCGGCAATAACCGCGGGTAGCGGAAGGTGCCGTGGACACACTGGGTAGCCTCTCGAGGCTCTTCGTACGGTGCTACGGATCGGTGATGAAGGTGCAGCCGGGCGGAAATTTGCGAAAGGACAGAGTTAAATCCACTCCTGAGATTGGACAATGATGGTCTTGCTGAGCGAACTGTTCCGCTGTTTCGGCTAATCGACACTTCCTGGCGCGTCCGGAAGTGTTTCGATTAATTCATTTGCGGTTTTGCCGTCAATCCGGCCTTCTCATCTTGTCTCCAACTGATCGAGATGTACGTTATGGGTTTCGTCATCTTGTTCGTCACCCAAAGAGGAGCACATTTGTTCGCTAACTCTGGCGCTTGCACATCGAGATCCGAGCGGCCGGGAGTCTGCATGGTGATAATGATTGGATGATCCGGGGGGGGCAACCTACCGCCCGTTAAGCCCAACGTTGTATCTTTGATGACGAGACTTGCTCCTGGATCGAGCTTTCCTTGCCACTCGACGGTGTCATACGGATCTCCTGTATAAGTGCCACTCGAGCATCCGGAACCGGTAGGCGGTGGGGAGGGCGATGTGATCCTCGTATCCTCTTGGTCCGGCTGCTTCTGCTCTTTCGGTTTCGGCTTCTCCTCGACCTTCGGGTGAACGCTTAATAGTACTCTCAGCTCGTACGGATCAACCCGGCTATCTGACGATTTTACTAGTACGACACCTTCGTGGGGTCCCTCAGAGACACCTTGCGGGCTCACCGATAAAGTTATGGTCTTCCCTCTCCTTTGTACTTCTAAGGGAAAAGTTGTAGGCCGCCTAATCTCGCCGATTTCCCCTTGCACGATCTCCACCGATTGCTCAGACGGAGAAGCCGTTCCACCGATAGTGTACTCAAATGTGACAGGCCCCGGCGGCGCAATCTGGATCGGGATTGGAGTCAGTGGAGGCTTACCCTCGACTTCCAAATGCACGCGAATCGTAATCGCCGGGTTTGACACAGGTTCGCGTGCAGTGAGTTGTACGCCGGTCGTAAATTTTCCCTGACCGATCTTGTTCACGTCTATTCCAACTTGAAGTCCGCCGCCTTTTATGCGCGTCACTCGAACCCAATCGTCGTCTCGCTTGACATCGAATGCGACGTTTGGCGGCTCCAGGCGCACGCGCTGTGTAGGCAGTGGCAATGAGTCCCCCAAGCGGTAAGAGAAATACAATTCTAAAGGCGCTGCTTTCACCGTGATCTTAGGTTGACTGATCGCTGGTTCACTGATTATTGGCTGACTGATTGCCTTGGCTTGTCCGGGAGGCTTAGCCAACAACAAATACCAAACGATTGCGGCGGCAGCGGCCATACCCAGCACCGCCGCGGCCAACCAAAGCGGCCGCGGGCGGCGCCACCGATGCTGGTCAACCGTTCTATGAGGCCGTACCCTGCTCTTCTTTCCTGCCGTAATCTCATCCAGCAGCATTTGTGCGCGTGTGTCCTCCAAGCCAATAGCCAACGCGCTCTGCAGCTTTTCCTGTGCAGCGGTCTGTTCGCCTGCGATTGAGAACCGTTCGGCTTCCGCGAGCAATTCCAAATAAGAGCGCCGCCGTTTCAGATCCGCATCCAGGGCTTTCCAGCGGGCATCTTCGGAAAGCTTCGGCTCGCAGCATGCCAGATGCCTCGCTGCCTCATCCAGGTCCCATTTTTCCAGGCGGGGCCTTACAGCCGCTTCCAGGTTTTGCAGGGTTTCCGCCAGTTGGCGCTCTTGCGCTACGCGCGTTTCGAGCGCCTTCCGCCTCTCATTCAGCGTGGCCTCATTCGGATACTCGCCGCAAATCCGGTCCAGCACTCCTAAGGCCTCCGATAGCTTGCCTGCTCCGATCAGCCGGTCGGATTCCTGCATAGCCCTCCGGATTTCTTCCCTGCGTGCCTTTTCCAGGCGCTCGGTGACGACAGCCTGAAGCAGCACCGCGGCCCGCGTATCTGGTAACCCCTTCGCGATCGCGGCACGCAGCAAACCCTCCGCTTGCTCGAACTGAGCGTTACGCCGCCGCTCTTGTGCTTGCTTCAGGAGCTGTTCGTAAGCCCGCCGCGTTTCCAACTCGCGCGAAAGTTGCTGCCAAAGCGACTCCGCCGCGAACTCCTTCTTCCGGTCCTCAAGCTGCTGTGCGGCTTCCTCCAGCTTGCCCTGTGAAAAAAGTTGAGTAACCGCTTCCCCCAAAGTCTCGAGCGCACGCTGCCGAAGGGCGTACGCCAGTTCCTTCCGCAGTTGCTCTAAGATCGCTTCGTTCGGGAACTGCTCTGCCGCTTGTGTCAATCTTGGCCCAGCGGACTGGAAGTTGCCGGCCTGTATTGCGTCTCTCACCCGCTGCACGGCCGCGGCCAGCTGGATGCGCCGCCGCTCCCGCGCGGCAGATTCCCGCAGTTGTTCGATCGCCGCGAGCAATTCCCGGTTCACGGGGTAACGCGCCAGGGCTTCGTTCCCTTCCTCTAGCGCGCGATCCCACTGCTGCTCATTCTGAAGAGTAGCTAAGCGGGCCAATGCCCGATTTACGAAATCCGCCTCGGCACTCTTCGCCAGGAGGTCGCGGTCGCGCGCTAGTTGGGCCTCCCCCGGATACCGGCGAGACAAAGCTTGCGCAATTCCCAGGGCGGCTTCCAGATTGCCTTGCGTAGCTAGAACCTGGATCTGCTGCCGTCCCTGCCGAATCGCTTCCTCCTTCTGTGTTCGCTCACGTGCCCCGGCGATAGCTTCAACCAACGCTATCGCCCGGGGGTCGGTGTCAAGGTCCACCAGCGCGCGCAACGTTCTTTCGGCCTCGTCGTAAAGACCCTGTTCATAATGGTGCTGCGCTTGCCGGAGTTGCTCTTCACGTTCCACCAGCTTACGCGAGTCGGCAGCCAGTTCTTGCCAAAGCGGCTCGTTTCTCCACCGCGCTTCGCCTGCATGCAGTACATCCAGCGCTTGCCGCGCATCGTTTGTGTCCAGCAATGCGCGGACCCTGCCGAAAAACTTATCCCGGACTGCCTGCCGCAAGCGCTCGGCCACCGCCCAGATCTTCTGGTCGCCGGCCCAATTGCGTGCAGCCGCTTCTGCCCTGTCCAACGCCGCTTCGAGTGCCCCTTGCTGCTCCAGATTCCGGATTTCACTCAATGCTTGCGCGGCCACGGACTCCCTCTCGGCTCGGTCTTGCAGTTCGGTCAATTCCGCGTCCGCCCCGAATTCATTGGCAAGTTCGGCGGCTGCGGCCGAGGCCGCGGCAAATTGCCCATTCCGCAGCAGCTCACGCGCCCGATCCTTCCCTTCGGCCAATGTGATCTTTCGCTCTTTGGCCTTGCGTTCGGCGACTACGGTCTCGAGCAGCACGGTTGCCCTCGCATCCGGAGCGTCCCGCATTGCGTTTGCGAGTAGCTCCGTTGCCCGGTCGTACTCCCCGGCCGCGCGCTTCCGCTCCGCTTCCGCCAGTGTCTCTCCGTATACGCGCTCGCGTTCCCAGCGCTGGCGTGCGTTTTCGAGTCGCGCTCTGAGGCCCGTTACGAGCTTATGGCCGGGAAATTCCCGGGCCATCTGATCGGCGATGCGCGCCACTTCGGTAAAATTATGTTTACGGATCTGTTCGTCCGCCTCTTGGATCTCCCGGCCAAGCGCTGCGTCGCGCTCCTTGGCTCGAATCGCCCCGCGGATTCTCGCCAGACTGCGTGCCGGCTCGTCATCCGCGGCGCCCTCTTTCACCAATGCGTCCAGTACTGCCGCTGCGTTCGCCAGGTCCCCACGCTCTTCGAACTCACGGGCGCGCCACAGAGAATACTGGTAGGCCCGTCTTCTTTCCAATTCCCCGTCCAGCGCCTGCCAGCGGGGTTGCCCGGCAAGCGCCTGGTTCGCGGCCAGGTGCCGCGCCGCCCGCTCCAGATCGTCCGACGCGAAATCCGACTTGATCTCCTCTTCCAAACTACGGAGTTGCGCTTCCAGTTGTGCTTCGCGGAGTTTCCGATCTAATTGATCCAGCTCCGGCTCACTTGGAAAATCGTGCCGGGCTGCTCGCAGCAAGGTTCCCGCGCGAGTCCAATCCCCCACCGATAAAGCCTGGTTGATGGCCGCGCAACGCTTTCCGAGGTCGTCCCGCCGTTTGTGCTCCCGCCAGTTTTCCCGCGTGCGCGCCAGCAGGTCGAAAAGACTGGTGTTATACGGATACCGCTGGAAAGCCGCATCCACGCACTCCAGTGCTTGCTCCCAATTCTGCCGGCTCGTCAACTCCCGGGCTTGCGTAGTGATGTCCGCTACATAGCGCTGTTCCTCATCATCTAATTTCGCCTGCCGCGCCGCATTCAATTGGGCGCCCAGTTTGGGCTCGCCCGGATAATCCATAGCGGCCCCTTCCAGTACAGCCAATGCTTCGGCAAACCGTCCAGCGTCCAACAATGTGCGGCCTTCCGCTAGTGCCCGCTCCACACCCGCCGCGTACTGCTGCTGCTCGCGCTCAAACTCGAGCTGTCGCCTCAGATCCATCAGACCCGCATCCCGGCCCATTTCGTTTAGAGCCGCGCTTACCAACGACAGCGCCTCTTCAATCCTTCCTGCTACCCTAAGTTCCTGCGCTTGCTGCGAAACGCGGTCGATGGCGCTCGCGCGTTCGCGCGCATTGTCCAGAGCGGCCGCGCGGTCCAGCAGCCGCTCTAGCGCCGCTGCCCTAGGATGCGCCTCTAACCCCTTCGCCAACCTTTGCCGGGCTTCTGTGTAGCGTTGCTCCTGAATCAGCCGCAGCGCCTCTTGGCTGACATCGGCAATCGCGTCCGCCCGCTGTTGCGCCGCGATTTGCTCCTGAAGCATCGTCCACAGTTGCTTTGGGGCCGTCGAATCGGGGAACTCATCCAGGATCGTACGTAAGGTCTCCCCCGCTTCCGCCAATTGGTTGGCCTGTAGTTGCTGCCGAGCCTTCGCCATCCTCTCCTGCATGCGCCTATCGCGGGTGCGGCGCTCTTCTTCTGCTTCCTCCGACGCCAGGCGCGACCGCAGGTCCGCAATTATGTCCTTATCAGCGTCCTGCTCCACCTCGGCCAAAACTGCGCGCGCTTTTCCGAACTCCTTCCGAAGCAGCAGTTCCTCCAGCCGGTTAAACGCATCCTCCACCAGTAGCGCCTTGTTCTGCTCTTCGATCTGCTGTCGCAGCCGTTCGCTCAGTACCGCTGCATCCCGATTCTCCGCATCGGCCGCGCGGGCCTCCTCGGCGTAACGAAGCGCCGCCTCCAATTCCCCCGCCAGCATTTCCCGCCGCGCCTCGGACAAAAGCCGACCAGCGCGCCGGTTGGCCTCCAACCCATCTTTCGCTCGCGCCAGCCAATCGCGCACGGATGGATCGGACGAATCCAGCCGCAGCGCCGACTCGAAAAACTGGATCGCTTTCGTAAACTGTCGTTGCCCAAGCTGCTCGCGTCCGTCTCGTAACAGCGTGTCGACTCGCTTGCGAACCGCCTGCTTCCGCTGGCCTTCGATCAGACCGTCAAGTAAGCGCCGCGCTTCGCGATTTCCCGGGTCAAGGCGCAATACCTCGCGAATGTTTTCCTGGGCTTTCGCGATCTCTCCGCTCTGGGATAGCGCCTTCACTCGCTCCAGCAGCAAAGCCGCTTCCCGCTGCGATAATTCCAGCTCCACAGGCTTGAGGTCGAAAAGTAGTTCCTCCATGCTCTGGTAGCGGGTGTCGCGATCCTTAGCCAGCGCGCGCTGCACCAGCAACTCCAGGTTCTCGGGGCAATCTTCCGCAACCTGCCGTAGCGGAGGCGGCTCTACCGACGTGATGTTGTAGAACACCGCGCCATAGTCCTTTGCCTCAAAGGGATGCTTGCCCGTTAAAAACTCGTAACACACAACGCCAAAAGCAAAGATATCCGCGCAGGGGTCCGCATCCATGCCGTGTATCCGCTCCGGTGACATGTACAGAATAGTTCCGATCAGATCGCCCTGGCGCGTCCGCCTTGTCTCGTTTTGCCCGCTCACCAGCGCGATACCGAAATCCATCAGCTTCACTTCGCCATGCGGCTGGATCATGATGTTGGCCGGTTTGATATCCCGGTGCACGATCCGGTTCTCGTGCGCACAAGCCAGCCCTTCAGCCGCCTGAGACAGAAATCGGACCTTCTGCAAAATCGGAAACTGCGCGTGCCGCGAGAGTATCTGTTGGAGGCTCTCGCCCTCCACTAGTTCCATTACGATGTAAGGCTTGCCTTCGTAGGTGCTGTACTCGTAAACAGTGACAATGTTTTTGTGTCTCAGATTTCCGGCTGCGGCTGCTTCTGCGTGGAATCGTGCGAGTAACTCCGGGTCAGTATCGGCGATCAGCACTTTGATGGCGACGTTGCGCCGCATTTGCGGATCGTAAGCGCGGTATACGCGCCCGAAGTCTCCATGCCCGATTTCGGAGAGGATCTCGTACTTGCCGATCCGGCTGCTCATAACCAAATCTATTAGCGAGCTTGATCTTAAGCAGTGTAAAACATCCGGCTCTAATAAGGGCGCACCCTAAATCCGGTACCGTACCGCTTGCCCGTCCTGGTGCCAAAATCCGCTGGGTTTCATAAGGGCCTTCAAATAGCCGTTGTTGTAAACTGATTGGGCGCGATGACGGTTCTCGGTAGGTACGAAATCATCGAGCAACTGGGTGCCGGGGCGATGGGGAATGTTTATCGGGCCCGGGATACCACCCTGGAGCGCGAAGTTGCACTGAAGACCATCCGTACCGGCACCGACGTGGATCCGGAAGTCCGGCAACGCTTCTATACGGAGGCGAGAGCCTGCGCCCGCTTGCAGCATTCCAGCATCATCACTGTTTACGACCTGGGTGAAGTCAATAACACGGCCTTCATTGCGATGGAACTCCTCCACGGTTCTGACTTCCGCCGCATAATTCAGGAGCGTAAGGCTTTTCCCACAGAGCAGAAAATAGGAGCCGTCGCTCAGATCTGTGAAGCACTTGCTCACGCCCACCGCCACGGCGTAGTACATCGGGATATTAAGCCCAGTAATCTTTTTATTACGGAAGAAGGCCGCGCGAAAGTTCTGGATTTTGGCATCGCCCGGCTGCCTAGTTCCAGGCTTACGGTCGCCGGCCAGATCCTGGGCACCCCCAATTATATGGCGCCCGAACAGATTCTTGCGCGCCCGACGGACGGACGCTCTGACCTGTTTTCGGTGGCCGTGATCTTTTTTGAACTCCTTACGTACTCTCATCCGTTCCAAGGCGCGCTCATTCCGCGGCGAATCGTGCAAGGCGATCCGGACTCCCTATTCGATTACGATTCCACTCTTCCGCTCGTTTTGGAACGGGTAATAAGCCGTGGTCTAGCCAAAGACCCCGACCGGCGCTATCAAACTGGAGATGAGTTTGCCGCCGACCTCAATGCCGTTCTGGACGCTCTTCGCCAGAATGCCTCTCCCAGCTTCTCCCGCGTCGAACTGCCTTCCCAGCGCGCCCTACCGGTTCAGGTTCTGCCGCTACAAATTTTCGCTCCAACAGAGGTGCCGGCCGGTGTGGATCCTCATGAGTGGCGCCTCTCGGAAGCATTGCGCCTGATGCCGGAATTCGAAGACGCCATCAATGATCGTGATGGCGGGCGCGCTCGTACCATCGTTGCAGATTTGGAGAGCCGCCTGGCAGGTGATATCCGTTTCGCCGAGGCCATGCGCTTATGCCGGTCGCGCCTAGCGGAAATCGAGAGCCCAGCTCCAACATCTCCGGTTGCCCGAGCCATCGAGGTGCCTCCTGCCGCGGGGGCCGTGGCGCCAGTTACCCAAGTCGCCACAGGGGTAGCCTACAACTCGGTTAACCTCGACGATGCGACTTTTTTCCGTACTGCGCCGATGCACAAGTGCCAGCCCTCCTCACCCGTAGTTGAAGTTGAGAAAGGGCAGGTTCTGAAACCGCCGCCTCAGCCAACAATCCCGCCCGCCACCTCGGTTCCCTCCGAGGCGAAAAAAGCGGTTCCCGGGTTCGATCACCCCCGAGTTCTGAACCGACTCAATCCCAAAACTACCAGGCGCGTTTTGATT
>JAFAWA010000464.1 GCA_019242155.1 Terriglobia bacterium
GTTGCCGGGTCGGGGCAAGCCATAAGGAAAGACCACCTGAGCAGGTAATTCGGCATGCATCATGTGCCCTCGGTGTGGATCGGCCTCGGCTGCCAGGTCCAGGGCAGCCATCGGCACAGACCCTGACGGGTGCACATGAGCAAACACACTGCGATCGGCACTGACAAAAGCAGCGTGGCCCGTCATGCCCATATAGAGTTCCATGTTTCCGGCGGGCCGGCCGGAGGGATCTTCGACGCGGAAGCGAAACTCGTAGGGCCTTCGGGCGTGTAGCGGCTGACTGTCGCGTTCCCAGACCATTTTGTAACCGCCGGATAGCGGCGCCACAACCGAATTGTAATCTGCCTTGGTGATGGGCGGACCGCTTCCACCGGCATCATCGCCCGCCAGAGGCTCTCCGGAAAGTTGGGGCAGATCGACTACGGCTGTGGCAGTTTCAGGAAAACCGTTGGCATGGACGATATCGCCGTAGAGCGCGTAGCGGCCGGCCGGCATTGCGGGCAGAGCTTGGGTAAAGCTGCTATCGCCGCCGCGCTCCGGATGGAGATGCCAGACCAGGTCCATTTCCGGGATGCGGATCAAATATAGATGCATCAAGTGACCGTGGTCGGGCAATAGATCGTCTGTGCGGCGGGTAAGCCAGCCGGGGTCTTCGAGTGTGAGCGCCAGGCGATTTCGGGGCTGGAGTTCCGCTTTAAGTGTTAGCGGCTTGAAGATGCGATGGGCGTAGTTGCCCGCCTCAGAGTGCCACCACCTGCTGCCTAGCCACACCACACCGGCAAGAATCATCGCAGTGACCGCCATGGTGATGCGGGCACGCCGGCGCAAGCCCGGATTGGTTTCGAGACCGGGGGCGAGTTGAGCCTCGCCTGAGGCTGCTCCAATAATTGTTACCAGCCCTAGGAACAGAACAGCGCCGAGGGCCATCAGGATTCCGCCCAACCCTCTTTGCATTCCCAGCACCCGTGTAGAAGCGGCGGGCACAGGCACAGCCAACGTCGCGGGACCTTCGGTACCATCCGCCTGAACGCGAACCTGCCAGGAACCCACGGCCATGAACCACAAAGAGCCGGTGAAGAATTGGGGATCGTCCTTCGACGGTTCGAGATCATCGGGCACGGGAGCCAGTTTGGCGGCAGGACCGGTCAGGGTGAGAGGGGTGACGCGCAGGCGGCGCACATTGGGAGTCGCGCTGCGGATTTCAATGCCGGCTACTCCCGGTATGACTTGTGGCGGCCGAATAGTGACCAGCAGACGATACGGGCCGGCCATCGCCTCATAAAAGACATCGGGACTGCCTACGTGTGCCCACAGCGGAACGGCCAGAAGAAGCGCCGTGAGCAGCCTCATACTATCTCCGGACCAGCCGCAGGAAATCGCCGAGAGCGCGGCCCAAGCGGAACGACACTATGGCAATCGCGAATGAAAGGCACGTCTCCCGCAGGAAAGCGGCGGGAGCTTCGGTAGGCACAAAGCGGTAGCGAGCATAGAAGGAAAGGGGGTTCGTGAAGTACGCAAAATATTTCGCTCCGAAGAATGCGTTGCGCGCAGCCGGAGAGTTTAGGAAAGAACCGAAAGGCCACTGGACGGCGGCGAACGAGACAAGAAACAAAACTCCCGATACGGCGGCCTGTTTCCATGCGCCCCAGTGTTCGGTGCGCTGCCAAAACAGATCGAGCAAGATCGCGGGGACGATCAGCAGCAGCGGAAATTCGGGCGGGATGAATTGGCGGACCGGAAAGTACACGGGGCCTAGCTTGGGTTCGGCAGGAAATAAAGGTAGAATCCAGCCGGTCAACAGGAGGAAAACGGTGTAGATGGCGGTAATGACCGTGGTGGCCCACTTATAACGGGAGGCCCGTGCCACAAACGCCAGCACGAGCGGTACTCCGGTGGCGACGGCCCGGTAGAAGGAGGCGGTGTGCATCAGAACGCGAACCGTGAGTTCCATTTCGACGAGCAATGCCTGAATGAGGACCATGCCCCCCACGTATAAAAAGAGCGCCAGTAGCGGCCCGCGGTCTTCGACGCCGGCGCGGTTCATGTAACTCAGGATGAGAGTCAGCGAGCCCAGGACCACGCCTATCATGCCCGCGGCCAAAACCATGTGAGGCGGGCTGAGAATCTTCACGTCGAGCCCGTAGGCGTCATGCCACCAGTTGTCGAAGGGCGCGGAAGTAAGCATCGCGATTCCGCCCCAGGCCGCAATGAATGCTCCTAGCGGCCCTCGGAAACCCCATATCCGCACGGAGGCGGCACGCAGCGGCGAATTGGGTGCGAGTGTAGTCGAAAGGATCAGGTATCCGCAGGCAATACCCGCCAGGACGCCGCAGAAGTGGATGGCCAGGTGCGCCGGGGTCCAGAAGGTGTCTCGCCCGATGGACTGGTGCCAGGAGATATCCCAGTGCACTCCGATGATGGCCGATGTGACCGCCGCGACGGAACACCAGACGTACCACGGTACGGCTGAGGCGCGCGGCATCGGTGAGACAGAGGATGCAGCCAAATCTAATTATATTCCGCGAAGTCCGCTAGAATGGCCTTCTCCATGCGGCGCGCGGCTTGCAAAAGCCAGCCGCGGGGGCGGCTCTGCAGGTCTTCGCCCAAGGTGCGCGGTTTGCGGCTGCCCAGGTGAACATTGGCCGTCTCCCATCCCATAGCGTGCAGCAAATGGACTTCGTCACGTCCTTCGGGGAGGGCGGCGAGTTCAATGCGGGAGCAGTCCGGGGCGAGGCGTCGGACGATCCACGTACCACGGAGGCGGACAAAGGGATCGCGGCAGCGTACGGCCCGATCGAGGATATCCTGATAGTGAATCGCATTGTTGCCCTTGCGGCGCGCGGCCCAGGCAGAGGCTGAGCAGGTGAGGGCTTTGGCTTCACGCGCGATCGAGCCGCCGCGCCAGTCTGCAAGGGCCACGTAGCGCTCGCGCCCCAGGCTTCCTAAGCCGGCGACGCGGTGCACCACCCGCCAATGGAGCCCGCTTTCGGGCATGAGGCTCGCGATGGCCTTCAGTGCGTCCGCGGGCGGTTCGCTCACAACGTCGGCTAACGCATGCAACTTCTCCCAATACCTTTCCGGCTGGTGAAGGCGGGCGGTAGCCATTTCTCTGAGAGACGGGTGATTTTCGGCGAGAGCGAAAGGACGGCCGCCCGCTTCTAAACAGTCCCGGTAGCCCTTGAGAATCGCGAAGATTCCTTCCGCTGCGCTGCCGCTCATCTCGGATAAGAGGACGCTGGTGGCGAGACGGATCAGGTCATTCGTATAGGGCAGCGGCCAGGCTTCATCGAAATCGTTGATGCCCCAAATCAGGCGGCCTTCGCTGTCGCGCCAGGTGCCAAAGTTCTCGACGTGCAGATCACCCACCGCGAGGACTTTGGGAGCGGCCGCGGCTTCCGGGCATTTCTCCGCCCAGATTTGCGCCCACCGGTAATACGTGGCGCGCAGGAAGGGAAAAGGGGCGGACCGCATCTGCTCGTGTTTCAAAGCGAGATCCGGCTCGACTATCCGGAGGCGGCGTCTCAACCAGGCCTCGTATTTCTCGGTAGCTTTAACGATTTTCATGACGCGCGGCAGAGTCGGAATCGCGACGGCGAGCGCGCTCTTCAATCACCGGCGATCGCCGGGGTCAAGAACCACTTTAGCGTCGCGCGCGGCTCAGGGCCGAAGCGATCACAATCCACCCGCGCGAGCCCTGCTTTCTTCATGTCGACCAGCAGGGCCGGATTGGCCAATAGCAGCGCCAAAGTAGCGCTCGTCAGCGGTTCGTGGCTCGAAAGCAGAATGGCCGTTTCGTCGCGGCGATTGCGAATCTCGTCCCAAACCTGCTGGGGCGCTGCATTGGGAACCAACGCCGGGGTCTGGACGATCTTCCCGCGGTACCCGAGTGACTC
This sequence comes from Terriglobia bacterium, assembly GCA_019242155.1. Lineage (GTDB taxonomy): Bacteria > Acidobacteriota > Terriglobia > Bryobacterales > Bryobacteraceae > PSRJ01. The sequence goes on from JAFAWA010000464.1 coordinate 3,894, forward strand.
GGCCGCGATTTCGGCGGTTTCTATGGCGCGCCGGTATGGGCTGGAGAGCATCACGCTTGGATTGACGTCGGCAGCTTTCGCCCGTTTGAGAACGCGGCGGAGCTTCTCGCGTCCCTGATCGGTCAGCGCGCGATCCGAATCCTTCAGGCCGGGGCGTCCATTTTCGGCAATGGCGTGACGTAGAAGGTAAATTTCCATTTCTTATGCAAGTTATTCTACCGGGAGTGACAGCCGGTTTATTTCTTTTTGTGCCCGGCTTTGCGGCGTGTGCGTGTGTTCATATCCACTCGCCGCCGCCACGCGGTGCGCAGGGCGGCTTCTAAAATATCGGGTGCTACTTTGGCGAGGCACACTCGCGTGGAGCCGTTTCGCCCCCAACCGCCGGGAACCGGCGAAAAGATCTCGGGTTCCTCTCCGGCCATGCCTGCTTGCTGTTCAGGACTGAGCAGCAGCACGCCGTAGCCTTGTTTTTCCAAGCTAAGCGTGGCGAAGATTCGTCCGCCCACTCGAAAATCTGCATTACCGAAGTGAGAACCCTCGGTGGCTTCCGGCAGGCTTAGGGCGATCCGCCGGAAATCGGCGCTGGTCACAGCTTTCCATTTTCGCATTGCCTAACCAGTTGGCGAACTGCGCGTCATCTGGAAAGATAGTGAATAGCGTTTATTCAGACCGGCGTCCTTGGAGGAGGCAAACGTGACGAAAAAGAGCAGATTACTCGTGGCCGCGGCGGCTGTCCTGCCTGTGGCGGTCCTATTTCTGGCCGCTAGCCCCGCTCCTTCCGATGGGCCGAAATACACGAGCGAGGGCCGGTTGATGTTTCCGGAGCACTATCGCGAATGGGTATTTCTCAGTTCAGGCCTGGGCATGACCTATGGTCCGCTGGCGTCGGGCGAACCGAGGTTCGACAACGTTTTTGTGAATCCATCCGCGTATCGCTCGTTCCTCGAAACGGGCCATTGGCCGGATAAGACGGTGTTTGTGCTGGAGGTCCGCCAGGCGCAATCCAAAGGTTCGATCAATCGGGGCGGCCATTTTCAGGCCGATGTCGCCGGGGTCGAAACCCACGTCAAGGACGAGCAGCGGTTTCCGCGGAAGTGGGCGTTTTTCGGGTTCCAAAACGGCGCTAAGGCCTCCGAAGCACGCGCTCAAGACGACGCTTCGTGTTACACCTGTCACGAGCCCAAAGGGGCCGTGGAGACGACCTTCGTTCAGTTTTACCCGACGCTCATCCCGATTGCGAAACAGAAGGGCAGCTATCAGCCGCGCGAATAACGGCTCACCGCGACGTGCACGGAGAGGGGCTCCACTTCGAGCCGTCCGGCTCTAGTTTGAAATGGGTGCTGGTGATGAACGGCTGCTGTAGATATTGCGGGTCGTCGACGATGGTAGTGACGATGAGCCATGAATCGCCGTTGTCTTCTTTGGTGCGGTCGTAATACTCCGTCAGCGTGGCGTTGGCGCTATAGGGGACTCCGTTTTTTCGCAAGTAACCGGGACGCATGTGTGTCGTGATTACTTTTAGCGAGCCCGGGCGCGGTTGCGCCCCACGCCCGGCTCCGGCCGGCCCTTGCCCACCGCGCCCCGCCGGCGCGCCTTCCCAAGTAGCCACCGAGTAGCCTTGCCAACCGGCTTCGCCCGCGGGTGCCTGCGTGGTATTGAAATGGAAGAGCCGCGTCTGTGTGCCGGCGTCGGTTTCGATTTTCAAAGTGTTGTCGTCCTGCCAAGTGACGTGGAGCCGGCCGGGCACGCGCATCACGGCCGCCGCGCCGTATGATTTGCATTGCAGACCGGCAGCCTCATCCTTGGCCGGGTCCCACGCGTCCGCGACTTTTCGTCCCTCGGCATTTAAAGGGACGCTGGCGTAATCGCCTTTGGGAGGAGTGATCATGCGAAAGCGCCAGTCCTCAGTGACCACAGATACCCAGTAGCCCGTCAGATCGACCCGAGCGCCGGCGCGTGGGGAGACAGGCGCGGCCGGCTGCCCCCGCCCTTGCTGCGCGGAGAGAATTGCCGGCATCGTCAAATAGCTCGCCGCGGCCAACAGTGCGGGCAGTCTGAATGGAACCGAGTTCATGTGCGTACCTCTTACTCTGACAGGATACTGATTTCCGAGCCTCGCTCAAACTATCGGAACGCGTTTAGCGGCGGCTTTCAGAAATAATGCGGCCGTGAGCAGAATATTGACGCGCAGATCACAAGTCAGAATTTACTCCTGGAAGTAAGTTTTCTGTTCATGGTTGCGATTTTTCTGTAAGCCTGCGGCACCCGTTTGCCATAGAATACCGCCACAGTAAGGGGACGGAAGTCGTACCGAACCTGTATTAAAGGGGGTGCTGGGATGTTGGCTCGGCCTGTGAAGTTCGTTGTGTGTGGTCTGCTGCTCTCCGGTGTCTTGGAGATGCGGTTGTCCGCGCAAGCTCAGAATGCCGCTGTCTCGGGGATAGTAACGGATGCGACCGGCGCGGTTTTGGCGGGCGCCGCGGTGGAAGTTCGAAATGTGGGTACCGGCGTCAGCGTTTCTCTGATGTCGGATGAACAGGGCCGCTATCGCGCGCCGGATTTGCAGATCGGCGATTATGAGATCCAGGCATCGCGGCCCGGATTTCAAAGCGTGGTGCATAAGGGAATCACGCTCACCATCGGCAGCCAACTGGTGGTGGACTTCAGTCTGCCGGTCGGGCAATCGCAGCAGACAGTTACCGTTCAAGGTGATGTTTCGGTGGTGGACACGCAGTCCACCGCGGTCGGGGCGCTGGTGGAATCGCGGCAGATGCGCGACTTGCCG
>JAFAWA010000190.1 GCA_019242155.1 Terriglobia bacterium
CGATGCGCAGCCCCAGAGCCGAGAACCGTTCGGGGTACTGCGGATTGTCCGCGTGCTCCCAGGAATCGCCCAGATCCATGTTGAAGGTCATCGCAGCCATCAGACGGCCGTTATCGTCATAGATTCCGCGCCAGTGCGCTACCGTGCCGTCTTTTTCAGCGACTCGGCCGGAAAACAGATACTGAGCTCCCGGGACCTGGTACCGGTCATCAAGATCGTAAACGGTATGGAAGATGGGGTCGGGATTCGGAATCTCCACAATGGGGCGGTCCGGAAAGACACGGCTCATGCCGGCCAGGAACACTGCCCATTCCTGAGTGCCGTGGAAATCGTCGCACATGAAGAAACCGCCGCGCAGCAGAAACTCGCGCAGGGCCTGTGCCTGCGAATCCGTGAGGTCCCAGTGCCCTACCTCTACGCCGTAGAGCCACGGCCAATCGTACTGCTCGTTCTCATCTAAATCGACCGGCTGTTCGACGGAACGCGCATGCAGGCGCGTCAGCCGGCGCACGGCCGCGGAAAGATGACGGTCCGAGCGCGGATAGTCGATCGTCCAATTCGAAGAGCCTTGCTTCCAGTCACGCCCATAGCGGTAACCGAAGCCGGGAATCGGTGGATACATGAGGCGGGCGAACGCCCATTCGGTCTTTTCGCTCCAATCCGGGGGAAGCGGAAAGTCCTCGTACTCAACGCCGGGATATTGACGGAACGCATGTGGCTGAAATCCCCAGAGGACGCCCACTAGCGCGACCCCGGCAACGCCCAACAGAATAGCCTTGCGCAGCTTCATGTAGCCTTGAAAAAAGGATACCGCACTCATCTATTTGGCGTCCCGCCAATTGGCGCCGATCCCAACATCTACCACCATCGGCACCTTCAATTCGCACACGTTTTCCATCTCATGTTTCACCATTGCGGAAACCAGCTCCAGTTCCTCTGGAGGACATTCGAAAACAAGCTCATCGTGCACTTGAAGCAGCATCGCGGACTTATTGGCGCTGGACTGGAGAATGGCGTCGATCCGTACCATGGCCAGTTTGATCATATCCGCTGCCGTACCCTGGAGCGGGGAATTCACCGCCGTACGCTCGGCGAATCCGCGGGAATTGGGGTTGCGGCTGTTGATATCGGGAATAGGCCTCTCGCGGCCAAATAGAGTCTTGGTTACACCAGTGTGTCGAACCTGCGCAATGGTTTCATCGATAAACTGCCGCACCCCTGCGTACCGCTCAAAATAGTTCCGGATGTATCTTTCGGCCTCGGCCCGCGAAATACCTAACTGGGCCGCGAGGCCGAAGCCGCTGATGCCGTACACGATTCCAAAATTGACCGCTTTGGCCGCGCGGCGCGCCTCGGGAGTGACCATCAAGGGCGGAATGTCCATAACTTCCGCGGCTGTGCGCGTATGAATATCTTCACCCGTGCGAAACGCTTCCACCAGTAGCGGGTCTCCCGAAAAATGCGCCAGCAGCCGCAGTTCGATCTGCGAATAGTCGGCGACCAGCAGCTTCCACCCATCGCGGGGAATGAAGGCCGCGCGGATTTCGCGTCCGAGTTCGGTGCGTATGGGAATGTTTTGCAGGTTCGGATTGGAAGACGACAGCCTTCCGGTGGCCGCGCCCGTCTGATTAAAGCTGGTGTGCAGGCGGCCCGTAGCCGGATCGAGCAGCGCCGGCAGCGCATCGACATACGTGCCTTTGAGCTTGGTGAGCTGGCGGTATTCGAGCACCTTTCTCACAATCTCGTGGTCTTCCGCCAGTTCCTCGAGCACATCGGCGGCGGTCGAAATGACTTTGCCCTTCCCGTATTTGACGGGCGCGGGCAGCTTCAAATCTTCGAACAGCACTCGTCCCAGTTGTTGCGGCGAGCTGATGTTGAACGGCTTTCCCGCAAGTGCGTGGATCTCCGCGGTGAGCGCCGCGATATCCCGTTCCATCATGTGTGACAAGCGCTCGAGTTCGGCGCAGTCGATGCGCACGCCGTGGCGCTCCATGCGCGCCAGCACCCCGGCCAGAGGCAGCTCGATTTGCGAATACAGCGGGCGCAGTCCGCGGGCATCTACCGCCGGCGAGAGCTCTTTCCACACTTCGAGCGTAAGATCCGCATGCTGTTCGGGCGACGACCCCAGTTTCAGGTCCAATCGCCGCCGCGCCTGCTCCTCGAGCGGACACCCGGAAGGATCGGCGTCCAACAGAAACGCGTACAGCATTACGTCATGGTCGAAGCCCTGCGCCTCGATTCCCAAGCGGCTCAGCTTCAATAATGCGCTTTTCACGTCGCAGGTAATTTTGACCGCACTCGCAGTTTCGAGCCAGGGCTTCAGCTCAGGGATGGTTTCGGCCGTTACCGCGCGCGCTATTCCCGGCTGCCAGGCGAGGCCCACGGTATCGAGCGCAAACTCGCCTGCCGCCGATTCGGAGATGGCGACCGCTACCGGCTGGTCGGCCGGCAGCCAAGCGGCCAACTCCTCACGCCCGCCGATTACGCGGTAATCGCGAACACGGCTATCCTCACTCGGTCCCAATTCCTTGAGCAGGCTGTGAAACTCCAGCTCTTTATAAATGGATTTGAGCAGCGTGGTATCGCCGGGTTGAAGTTTGACCGATTCGAGCGCGAATTCGATAGGTACTTCGGTCGCAATCGTCGCCAGCCGCTTGCTCATACGAATTCGCTCGGCATTGTTCTGCAAGCTTTCGCGGTACATCTTGCGCTCTACTTGGGCGGCACGCTCGATCGCGGCCTCTACAGAGCCGAACCGCTCAATCAGGTCCTTCGCGCCCTTATCGCCGATCCCCGGCGCACCCGGAATATTGTCGATGGCGTCGCCCTTAAGCGCTAACAGATCCGCCACCTGTTCGGGCTTTACGCCCATGAAGCTTTTTACCTTGCCGGGGTCGTACCATTCGTCGTCTTTGGCCGGATTCAACATCGAAATGCGATCGCTCACGAGCTGCAGCATGTCCTTATCGCTTGAGACAATCACCACAGCCACTCCCTCGCGCTCGACGCGCCGGGCGAGGGTCCCGATCACGTCGTCGGCCTCAAAGCCGCGATACTCGAGAATCGGGATACGCATCGCCTCGAGCACGCGGCGCACATACGGAATCTGATCGCCCAGATCCGGCGGCATCTCGGTCCGATTGGCCTTGTATTCGGCGAATTCCTGAACGCGATGGGTGGGCTCGCTGCTTTCGAAGACCGCGGCGATGTATTCCGGCTGGTGCTCTTTGGTCAGCTTCCGCAGCATGTTGTTAAAAATGTAAACGGCTTCGGTGGAGAGCCCGGTGGTGGTGCGCATCGGCGGCGCCCCGCTGCGCGCACGCGCATGGTACGCGCGGAAAATAAAGCCGAAGCTATCGATCAGAAAGAGCCGCTTGTTAGCCACTCGGCCCATCATAGCGGATCGCCGCTTTTCCGCTACAGGCCAAGCCAAAGTGTCGCATTTCAGCCACACTTGTCAGGCCACATTTAACTTGCTATCAATAGTTTACAGCAAGGTTTTGCAGTTGCTCCATGGGCTGGGCTAAGCTGGAGACGCCGATTGCGATTTGAGACCACTTTACAACGCCCCGTAGAAGCCGCGGGCGTGGGATTACATAGCGGCGTACCGGTTCGCATTCGCATTGCCCCCGCTCCCGTCTCCACGGGGATCGTTTTCATTCGGACCGATCTCGAGAATTTTCCCATTCCCGCCAGTTGGCGTCACGTGGCGCGGGTCAGCTACGCCACGAGCCTGATGCGCCAGGGCGTTTTGATCTCCACTACCGAGCACCTGTTGAGCGTCTTCTACTCGATGGGCGTCGATAACGCATACGTGGAAATCGATAACCTTGAGGTGCCCATTCTCGACGGCAGCGGCCGGCCTTTCGTGGAACTAGTCGAGCGCGCCGGCATACGCGAATACCGGCGCAAGCGCCGCTACCTCAGGATCCGACGCCCGGTATCGGTGGAAGATCGCGGCAAATGCATCAGCATTTTGCCGGCGGAGAGCTTCCGCCTTACGTGCGATATAGACTTCCCGCATCCATTAGTCGGCCGGCAGTCGCTCGAGCTCGAAGTCACGCCGCGCAGTTATGCGGCGGAGATCGCGCCCGCGCGCACCTTCGGGTTCGAATACGAACTGGATCAGATGCGCACCATGGGCCTGATTCGCGGAGCATCTCTCGAAAACGCCGTCTGCTTTACGCGAACCGGTGTATTGAATCCGGAAGGCATGCGGGCGGCGGATGAGTGCTGCCGGCACAAGGCGCTGGACTTGATTGGTGACCTGGCGCTGCTCGGACGGCCGCTATTGGGCCATGTGATTGCCGAACGGGCGGGCCACGCCATGCACACCGCCGTAGTAGCGCGTATCATGTCGGATCCTTCGCTTTACGAGATTCTGACGTTTGATCAACTGGCTACGCGCGTGGCCAAGGCCCTAGTATCGTAAGGTCTCAAGCAGATCCGGCCAGGTATTGCTGCAGAATGCCGCCGATTCTCCGGCTGGCCTCCCCGTCGCCATAAGGATTGTGGACCCGTGTCATGCGCAGGTATTCGCCGGTATCATCCAGCAGCCGGGTCGCTTCGCCTACAATTCGTTCCTCGTCTGTTCCTACCAGCTTTACTGTACCGGCCTCGACGGCTTCCGGCCGCTCGGTCTTCTCCCGCATTACGAGTACAGGCTTGCCCAACGAAGGCGCCTCCTCCTGGATGCCGCCGGAGTCCGTGATCAGAAAATAGGCCCGGCGCAGCAGGTCTATGAAGGGCACGTAGGACAACGGTTCGACGAGGTGAATGTTAGGCCGGCCGCCCAGCAGTTCATTAGCGGGCGCAAACACATTGGGGTTCCGGTGCACCGGGTACACCAACTGTACGTCGGCCCGCTGCGCAATTCGCAAAAGGGCGTTCATCTCCCGCCGAAAGCCGTCGCCGAAGTTTTCGCGCCGGTGGCTGGTCACCACAATCAAGCGCCGCCTCGTGTCCAGCCAAGGCCACTCGGAGACTTGTAAGGCGCCGGATTCGAGAGCCCGGCTCACATACAACACTGCATCGATGCCCGTATTGCCCGTGATGTGGATATGCTCTGGTCGAATCCCCTCTGCGCGCAGGTTGTTGGCGGCTGCTTGTGTAGGAGCGAAATGCAATTGCGCGAGCCGGCTGGTCAATACACGGTTCATCTCTTCGGGGAATGGATGCGCCGGATCTCCCGTCCGTAAGCCCGCTTCCACGTGGGCCACGGAGATACGCCGGTAGAAAGCAGCGAGTGCCCCAGCAAGCGTGGTGGTTGTATCGCCCTGCACGATTACCATCTGCGGCGAGCATTCGCAAAGCACAGGGTCCAATGAGTCCAAAATGCGCGCAGTTATCCCGGCCAGGTTTTGGTGCGGCCGCATGATGTCGAGGTCATAATCGGGGACCACCTGAAACGTTTCCAGCACCTGGTCAAGCATTGCCCGATGCTGTGCGGTCACGCAGACCCTCACCGCAAACTCCTCGCGCCGCCGCAACTCCTGTATCAGCGGACAGAGCTTGATGGCCTCCGGCCGAGTTCCGAATACAAGAAGAAGGCCTGGCCGGCTCATAGTGCGCCCTGAACGCTGGGTGGCTTCACGGAACCAGGGCTGCTCCCATGGGGCCCAGGAGCACTATATTTCCAGCTGCGTCGAGATACTTCGGCCGGTAGTACAGTACGCGCTCCGGAATCGCAGGCACCTGAATGGTGCAACCGCTCTCGCAATCAACCGGTGTCACAGGTTCGCTCGCATAGGCGAAATCCATCCCGCTCTGAGTACCGCGGACACAGGTCTCCTGCCGGGACGTGCAGAAATATTGGTCCGGCGCTCCCTGTTCGGCATACCCGAATTCCAGGACTGCCCTGGTTGCACCGGCCGCCGCTTTCACATATAAGCTGACCTGCTCAAAGTTCGAGCGATCAATGCCATCCGGCGCGGGAAAGGGCGGCAACTTTGCAAGAAACGCCTCGTAGCGTTGCAGATGGAACCACTGCGTATAGATGAGCGCCCACGAGCCGTCGGGCAACACCCGCGAATTCCAGAACGTTTCGCCCGCCCGGTATGGCCGGAATCCGTTGGTAAGCACACGCGCATCCTGACCGTTGCTTCGATGGAACCGATTACTTACCTGAACTACCGACTGGGCGTACGTCCCGTTGTCCACAATGCACACCCCGTTGTCTTCGGCGCCTCCCGTGCACGATGAATTCAGCGGCACTCCTACATTGGGGCAATTCACGTAAACGGCACCGGCCTGCGTTGTTCGGGCTCCGTCGGGATCGGTGCACTCACCCCCACGCAAAGCCAGGCAGTATCGGTAGGCATCGGTGGAGTCGTCACGAATCGAAGATTTTGGACCACTCACATCAGCCAAAGGATGCGCACCACAAGTAGCTAAGGTGGGCAGAACCTTGCGGTGCAGCCGCTGAGTGGCTGCTTGATAAAGCTCCCCGCTTACGGGTGTCAGTTGGGTCAGACCTGAATCGCTGGTCAGGGGGCGGTTGTATAGAAACCAGCTCCGGTCTGGCGCTTGCGATGACGTAGGCGGGAACGTTGAGTAGGATTCAATGAAATTCTCTCGGCCCGCACCTGTTTGACCGGAGAATGTAGGCATCGTCCAGGGCATGCTCGAGGCGGGCTGCGCCACCCAGCCCGACACGTCCGCGCCGGTGCGCACCGAGAGGCAGCTGCCGTTTGCGCCCGCGGGACAGCTCTTCCAGAAGGCCGACCCCTGCACCGAATCCACGGCGACCGAACTGTGCGCCGTATAGGTGGAATCTACGATAACTGTGTTGCCGCCGGCGTTCGCGCCATGCGGGTCCGCTATGAAGTTCCAAAAGGTAAGGTCAGCGTTGAGGGTCGTGCTACATGCTGCCTGAAGGCTGCTGCCGGCCGCATGATCGGCAAGCCCGGCGCTCTGAAGATCGCGTTGGAGCACCCACTGAGTTCCGTTTTTGGCGATCAACCTGGTCCATTCCCGATCCAGCATCAACAGATCGCCCGGCGCCGCGGCTTGTAAGAAGGTGGCGCTGGAATCATAGGGGCAGTTCCGTGGATCTCCAGGCATCGGGCTCAACCCGCAAGGCTCGCCCTGAACAGTCACGGCGACGCACGCATTGCCGGCCGCGCCGTACGGGTTCGGGGGACATGCCTGTACGTCCGATTTGGCAACTACCCCACTCGTTATCCGACTCTGATATATGCTTGCACCGGCGAACTCGATCCTTATCCAGCGATCACTTGCGATCACGGGCGCCGACGAGTGCAGGGCACACCAGCGCGCGGGTGGCTTGTTCCAGCTTTGGTAAGCCGCAATCACGCTTTTCGTTGCAGTGTCGAAGAGGACCTCCCAACCCACGCTATCCTGTGTGCCGCGCTGGCACGTGATCAGGAGCTTGGCATCGGAAGTCTCGCCGCGCGCAATACAACTCGAGAAAGTGACGGGATCAAAACTTCGGTCGAACGCGTGAATCAGTGTTCCCAAGTCACGGCCCTTTGACGCGGGAGTGAGATTGGTCCAGGCCGCCTGGATCTGAGACCCATTCGGGTCCGTGGGGCCGATATTGTGATGATCGCCCGAATATAGGCCTTGGAGCACTACATAAACATTTTTGTCCGCAGTGGTGGACATGCAATAAAAGCGGTTGGGGTTAGTGGGATCGAATGCGGCGGCATCCGTCCAGCAGTTCTCAACGTGATCTCCGCCGACCATTGTGTTCAGGAGGTAGGGCACCCCCAGGAAGCGCGCTTCGCCCGTGATCGGATTGATCCAATACATCGGGCCTTGGATATTGCAATGATAGCCGTACTGCGGAGGGACGCTCGTGTCGGCTACCATCTGGTCGGCACAGAACAATGTGTGCGCCCCCGAGGGCCAATTGGGTTCGGTACTGATTCCGTATTGGAATGCGACCGAATCGATCGAATACCGGACCCGGCTTTCGGCTTGCACGAGAACGCCGAAATTATCCGCTGTAAATCGCGCATTACTCACAGGCAGTTGCAAGGCCGGCCGGCAGGACGCAGGATTAATGTGGAGCAAGCGACTGTGCGAGAGATTAACCACCTGGCATTCCGATTTGCCGATCGCGAAATAGCTTCCGCCGCGCCAGTGCGGATTGAACTGATCACCGCTGATAAAGGTGACTGTGCCCGACGCGTCGACATTCACTGTGCCGCTCCGGCTCACTACATCGGGACGATTGAGTTTGTGTGTCGCATCCGTCCAGAAGCTGAGATTCGGACTCTGGTTGCCTACGGTCATTCGGCTGCGGCTCGCTGGGAGCGTGACCTGCCGAGTCGCAGAGGCGCAGGACACAGAATCAATGGTGAGGCAGACATTCACGGCACCGCCGGATGCCTGCCACTGCACCTGAAAGTAGTCCAACGAATAGCCGGGCTCGGTCCAACCCGTCCCACCCGGGATCCTGAAACCGCCGGTTCGTAAGTACAGCATATTATTGCCAGCGTTCACTACTCTCGCGGGCGTCATGGCCCTCGTCACAGGTGGCTCGGGCCGCCGGTTCGGTTGCCGTGTACTGACGAAATTCGGATCGGCAAACCGCTGTTCGACACTCCCCGGGCGCGTGAGCGGCATGTATAGTAATCCGGTTAGTGGATCTATCATTCTCGGATTCGTGCTGGTCCAAATCATCTCGGGCCACGCATACTGGCCCGGATGGGCGCGGTCCGCGGGGAGAACTTCGCCGTAAGTTTTTCCTATGGGAATGTTAGCCGTCTGGAACGAACCGGTGGCCTGAACGTTCCCGCAGGTGATCCGGTAAAAGTGCGGCGTAGCAGCCTGAAGAGCCCGTGAATAGCGGCGTCCGGTTGTGGAAATTTCGGCGGAGCGCTTGCCGATGACCATCGTTCGCTGTTGGCCTGACCAGGGATTCCCCGGCCTTTGATCTTGGTCGGAACCTGGAAACAGAGATGGGTCCACATCCGGAACTAAGGGTACGAACGTCGCGGATTCGCTCACTTCCACTCCGCAGGGCTTTGCGTCTGGCGCAGTGTAAGTAATGATGGTTTGGGTAGGAGTGGCGCCCGCAAACTGAAGATTGCTGATCTCAGCATGCGCGAAAACGGCGCAGGCGAGCGTAACCGTGAGCGCTCGAAAATAGGCCATAGAGCGTTGGGTAGCCGAGCTTTTCCCAATCATAACTTCTTGCGAGTTTATTCGGGCCGGCGCGCGTTCCCGCGCGGAACTGTAGTGCGCCCTGCGCAGGCTAGCCGCAGCCTTCAGGCACCAGGTTCCACAACGTGATCACGCGCGTTTCCCGCTCATGGCCCAGGGTACTGACCGAAGCGGTGGTTAAGCCTAAAAGTCTCGCATCGATGGGAGCGAGTCCCATCCAGCACGCGCCAAGGATTCGCAGAATGTGCCCATGAGCAAAGAGGGCGACTTTTCTCTCTGCGCTCTCGAGGGCACGCTCAATGACGGCGCGAGCCCGCTCAGCGACCCTCTCTATCGTTTCGCCATTGGGAACACCATCCGTCCAGAGTGACCAGTCGGGACGCTGCCGGCGAATGTCCTCTGTACTGCGGCCTTCGTAATCGCCATAATCCCACTCGCGCAGGTCGGGTTCGATTTGCGCGTGCTCGCCCAGGCCCGCCAGGCGGCATGTCTCTACGGCACGCTGAAGGGGGCTCGTCAGCACAAGGCCGAAGTTGTGGCCTTTGAGGTATTGACCCAAGGCGGCAGCTCGGGTCCGCCCGGCTTCCGTTAACGGCAAATCGGTTCTGCCGGTATGCGCTCCAGAGCGGCTCCACTCAGTTTCACCATGGCGAATCAACCACAATTCCGTCATGAAGACCTCGCCATACGATAGCATTCGCGAGCAACTATCCGGTTGCGTAGGGGGCTATGCGAAAAAGCAAAGCAGTTTGTGAAACACCCACTATCAGACACTATCAGACCCCCAGTATGCACACTGCTTGACACTTTCTGCTTGGTTCGTCATACTTCTGCCGCATGAATGCGCCCTCACGCCGCGATTTTTTCAGTGCACTAGCGGCTGCCGCTCTTACATCGGCCATCAGTACGAATCACTCGCGAGCTCAATCATCCGTTCCGCGCCGTATCGATGTCCACCACCACTTCACACGCCCGCATACCTCGACTTTCAGCGCGCCCATAACTTGGGCGGCGGGGGTGGACGTGGCGGGCGGGGGCCCGCAGGCGCCAATCCGTTGGCCGCTTTGGGCAGCGCCTATCTGGCTGGACCCTCGCCGAGGATCTCGAAGACATGGATTGGAGCGGTACGGCCACTGCTCTCCTATCCATTACGATCCCCGGTTTTTGGTTCGGTGAAACCCAGGAAGTCCGCAAGATCGTTCGCGAGTGCAATGAGTACGCCGCCCGGCTACGCAGCGATCATCCCGGCCGCTTCGGAAGCTTCGCTGCAATCCCGCCTACCGACCCCGACGGATCCCTCCGCGAAATCGAATATGCCCTCGATACCTTGAAAGCCGACGGCATTGTGCGTTTCTCCAACTACGGTGATCTCTGGCTGGGCGACGCCAAGCTTGCGCCGGTGCATGCGGAGTTGAACCGCCGTAAAGCTGTGGTCTACGTGCACCCCATCGAGGGCAATTGCTGCCGCAACCTCGTCCCTGATGTGGCCGATACCATCGTCGAATATGGCGCCGACACCACGCGCACCATTGCCAGTCTTATCTTCAGCGGTACCACGACTCGTTATCCCGATGTCACATGGATCTTCTCTCACGCCGGCGGCATGATGCCCTTCGTCATTGAGCGCTTCGTATCCGGAACGCAAGTCGAAATCGTGCCCGGCATAGTTACCAAAGGCCAGAGCAACAATCCCCCGCAGAAGGTGCCCCACGGCGTCTCCACGAGATCCGCAAAATGTACTACGATACCGCCCAGGCCACCAATCCTGTAGCCATGGGAGCTTTGCGCAAAGTTGTGCCTGTCTCGCAAATCCTCTATGGGACGGATTACTGGTATCGCAGCGCCGCCGAAACGGCCCGCGGCCTCACCACCGACAACACCCTTGTCGTGGCGCGATGGCCGGAACTCCTGCTCAAGTGATTATCCGGACGGCGGCACATCGCCGGTGTGCGGTGCGCCGTGGTCGGTCGGGTCGCTCTCGGGACGGACGCTCGATCCGCGCGGGATCTGTTGCGCATAATCGAGACGCAACGATTTCAGGATGCCGATCGCCTGCGCCGGCTGCACCGCGCCATTTTTCACTTCCGTCAGCAGGTTTTCGGTTTGACTGCGCAGGAGCCGATAAAACTGCCAGCGTTGCGTGAATGGAAAGGCGCGCTGGAGGGAGACTATGGCGGTCATGACTCCACCCAGGATGGCGGCCGCTTCGCTCCAGCGGTACACTCCGCAGGCTACGATAACCAGCGAAACGCCGATTCCCACCACGTTCAGGACGGAATCCCACTTGGAGTTGAAGTGATACAGAGAATCACAGCGCTGCCGGAACTCCTGAATCTCCTGGAAGAGTTCATCGGCAATGGGCGGCGCGGGGGCTAAGGCCGATTGCGGGGCGGGAGTCATGGCAGTCTCCTAGAGTTTTTTGGGCGACGATGGCGGATGTGGAACGTAGTCCTGTTTCTCTTTGGCGTGCATGGCATCGCGATCGACTAACGCCTGTTTGAATTTCATGCGAAGCGGCGCGCGATCGAGCTTGACTCCCGCGAGGTAAACATCCTCGATTTCTCGCGTGTTCCGAATATCTTCCAGAGGATTTGCGCGTAGCACAATGAAATCGGCTCGCTTGCCTTTGGCTAGCGATCCCGTGTCCTTGAGGCGCAACAACTCGGCAGGCCGCGAGGTCGAAGCAATGATGGCCTCCGCGGGTGTCATCCCGAGCTTTACATACATCCCGATTTCATGATGTTCCGCGAATCCGTATGAGTATTTCTGAGAGACGCCGGCATCCGTCCCGAAAACAAGGCGGGCACCGCTCGCGAGGTACTTCGGAAAATTGTATCGGAGATTCTCGTCGCGTTGCGCTGCTTGTGGGGTCGGAGAAGCCGAGCAAGGCGGCGAAGGCAACCAGGTCTTTCCCGCCCTGATATCGGCGACTACACTGTCCGGCATCACTTGCGCAATGAACGGGACGTCTCCGTCACAGAACTCCGCGCGGTCGGCGAGGCCCATAACGGGCACCCAGTACGGTTTCTTCTCTCGCAATATCGCGAGAAACTCATCGTCAAGTTTTTCGGCCACCAGAGTGTGGACAAGCACGTCCACACCGGCTTGCACGACGCCCTTTTGATCCTGCAGGTTCGTGGCATGCGCATGCACCGTCATACCGTGTTTGTGCGCTTCCTCGATCAGCGCTCGATACACCTCGGGCGGCATTTTTTTCCGCGCGCCGCGGTTGTTGTCGCGGTTATCCACCCAGAATTTGAGCTGCTCAATCTTGGCTGCGGCAATTTTCCGAACTGCGCGTACCGCCTCGTCCGGGCTCGATACTTCGTAAACGGCGTGCAGCGGCGCGGTGCCTTGGATGAGCAGCGCGTCGGGGCCGCCCCCCGGCGGAGCCATTCCCGCCGCGAAGAAGAAGCGGGCAGCGGGCGGAAATTTTCCTGCCGTCTGGTCGTGTTGGAACTTGAGGGCGAAAGCGATGGGTTGGTCCCCCATGGTCATCGCGGCGCCTATTCCAAAGAATGCCTCTCGCTCGAGATGATCCAGAAGATTCTCCGGCGAATGATTCTCGACGTCCCAGCTCACATAGCCCTCATAGCCGATATGCATGTGAGCATTGTTCATGGCCGGCATGACCGTTTTTCCGGTCAGATCCATTCGCGCTATTCCGGCGGGAGCTTTGATGGTCCCTCTCTGACCAATCGCGGCGATGCGCCCATTCTGTACCAGGAACGCTCCGTTTTCGAGAGGCGGAGTAGTGTCGCCGATGATTAAACGAGCGCCTTCATAGAAGACGCCCTGACTCTGTGACGGGCTACTAGCCGGAAACGACAGAATCACGAGACTCGCCAGTATGTAGGGCCAACGCGCGCGCATGCTCATTCCTCACATCCGGGAGGGGTAGCCAGTATATCGGAAAACCGCGGCTACAGCTTGATATACTGCCGCATACACGCCAACACGGCGCGGGAGCATACGTCATGAAATCCTGGTGTCTATTGGTGTTTGCCCCTCTGGTAATGCATGCGGCCGACGATTCGTATGCCGCGCAGCTCTTCCAAAAGCATTGTGCCTCCTGCCATGATTCAGCGGCCGGCGCGGGTGGACGGATTCCGCAAATTGCGGTCCTTAAAACCATGACGCCCCTCACGATTCAGAAGACCCTCGAAAGCGGCGTCATGAAGACACAGGCCGCGCCGCTGTCCGCCGACGAAAAGTTACGAATCGCAAGCTTCCTGGGGAAGGCGATCACGCTCGAGCGGAAGCGCGAGGAGATCGCGAACCTGTGTGCCGGCTCCGCCTGGGGCCAAGGTGCGGCATGGGCAAGTTGGGGCGGCAATCTGGAAAATACGCGGTTCCAATCGGCTAAAGACGCGGGCCTGACAGCGGAAGATCTGCCGCGCCTGAAACTGAAATGGGCGTTCGGGTTTCCCGATGCTTCTACGCTCCGCTCCCAGCCCGCGCTGTATCGAGGCTGGGTCTTCGCGGGCGGCCAGGACGGCACAGTCTACGCTCTCGAGGCCGCGACGGGCTGCGTGCACTGGGCGACGGCGGTGCAATCGCAGGTGCGCTCAGGGATCACGGTGGGCGAGGCTGCCGCACAACCCGCCATCTTTTTTGGCGACTCGGCGGGATACGTGTACGCGTTGGATGCGGCGAGCGGCAAACAACTTTGGAAGATACGCCCGGAGGAGCACCCGGCCTCCACCATAACCGCCACTCCCGTATATCACCAGGGGCGCGTTTACGTGGGAGTTGCCTCGCGCGAGGAGGCTTTGTCGGTAGCGCCCGGATACCTGTGCTGCACGTTCCGGGGCAGCGAGATGGCACTCGATGCCGCAACTGGAAAAGTAGTTTGGAAACGATACATGATCGCAGAAGTGGCTAAGCAACGTCCCAAGACGAAGCGCGGTCTCGCTGCTTACGGCCCCTCCGGCGCGGGCGTGTGGACCGCGCCCGTACTGGACCCGGAACATGACACCATGTACGTGACCACAGGGGACAACTACTCCGATCCGCCGACCGCTACCAGCGACGCGTTAGTGGCCCTGCGCCTGTCCAACGGTGACATCCAGTGGTCGAAGCAGTTCACGGCTAAAGACGCCTGGAATAGCTCCTGCCAACTCACCGGCAAGTTGAACTGCCCGGATTCCGAAGGCCCCGATTTCGATTTCGCTTCTTCCCCGATTCTGGTGACGCTTCCCAATGGCCGGCGGGCGCTGCTGCTGGGACAAAAGTCGGCGGTCATCTACGCGGTTGACCCGGATCGGCGCGGACAAATCGTGTGGCAATCGCGCATCGGCGAAGGGGGCACGGTGGGCGGCATTGAATGGGGCTCGGCGAGCGACGGGCGCAACGTTTACGTGGCGCTTTCGGATATTCGATTCGCCGTCCAGACCAAGCCGGGCAGTAACGATCGCAGCTACGACCTGGATCCGGCCAAGGGCGGCGGCATCTTCGCCTTTCGTGTCGATAACGGCGAGCGCATGTGGCAGACCGCGCCGCCCGGTTGCGGCGAGCGGCGGCCCTGCAGTCCCGCGCAATCGGCCGCGCTCACGGCGATCCCTGGTGTTGTGTGGTCCGGCGCAGAGGACGGGCATCTCCGCGGGTACTCTACGGTGGACGGAAAAATCATCTGGGACTACGACACGGCCCAGGAATATAAGACTGTGAACGGAGTGCCGGGCAAGGGCGGCGCAATCGATGTGGCGGGTCCAGTGGTTGGTGGAGGCATGCTGTTCACGCTCTCCGGATACCCGGCGCGTGGCGGCTTGCCGGGAAACGTGCTGCTGGCCTTCGAAGTGGAACGCTGAACAATCCTTACGCTTGCCGGCGTCGTACCCCTGCGTGCTACTTAACGGAAAGGTGCCGCGCGTCCTGTTCGTTCTCTTGGCAAACGAACTCGATTAGATCCTCGCCGGGCATCAGGCGCTGATGCACGGTAACGCTCCACGGCTTTGTGTAGGCCTTGGGATCATCGATGGTCACCGCGATTTCCAAGTGGCCGTAATCCACGCGGCGGAAGCGCTCGATGATCTTGCCGGAAGAAGTCAGCGGGCTGCCTTCCACATCGAGCCATCCGAGATCGCGGAAGCCGGCGCTTTCAACCACCAGAGTGTCGCCCTCCCACTTTCCTACCGAGTAGCCGAACCACCATGGCTCGGCGTCCTTAGGCAAGGCGCGGCCATCGGTAAAAATCTGTCGAACGCCCCCGTTCGCCTCGTACAGAATCACTATCAGGCCGGGCGTCTGGATCATCTTTCGCGGTTGCCCGTGAGTGTGCAGTTGCATCACGCCCAGCGGCAGGCAGTGTGCGTCCGGATTGTCCTTGCTGTTGGTCGCGACGCGCTGGCGGTGCAGTTCCGCGGCCCACGGCTGAAACGGCAATCCATCCGGGAAGGATGCGCCTAAGTTCCAAAACTGGCTGCGCCGGACGGATGCTGGGATTACATCGGTGGATGCGCCGGCCGCGGCTGTCGCGTCTTCCGCGGCTGGGGGCTCGGGGCTGGATGGCGGCCGCGTATATTGCCAAACACCGGAAAGGTCCGGCTTGCCCTCCGCGGTTCTAGGGACAGGGCCGGCCAGGTTCGGTTTCCCATCGGCAGTTTTCGGTGCGCCGGCAGCCGGATAGGCAGGCCATTGCGCACGAAGAGCGCTGGGAGCGAGGCTCGCGAACGTTATCGCGGCAAGCGTGGGGAAGACACGCATCGAACTCATGGGCCGCGGCATTTCTAAATCACACTTCCGGAAGCGTATCGATCGGGAGTTTCGCGGTACTGCCGCCGACCTTTTCGACCGGGTAGTCCATCTTGTCCATGATGGTGAGGAGCAGGTTCGCCTGGGAGGGCCTGCCGGTGAACTTCAGGTGGCGGCCGCCTTTCCATTTCCCCGCCCCTCCGCCGAATAGCGTCAGCGGCAGGTTGTCACCGGCGTGCGCGTTGCTGTTGGAGATGCCGGCTCCGTAAAGAATCGTCATGTGGTCGAGCAGCGAGCCGTCGCCATCCGGTGTGGCACGGAGTGTGGCCAGATACTTCGAGAACAGCTCGGCATGATACCGGTTGATCCTCGACATCCTCTCTACAAGCTCTGGAATATTGTTGTGGTGCGATAGCGGATGATGCGCCTCAGGAACACCGATCTGAGGATACGGGCGCGGGCTCTGCTCCTTGCTGAGCATGAAGGAGATCACGCGCGTCAGATCAGACCGCAGCGCGAGCACTTGCAAATCCAGCATCAACGCCAGGTGATCTTCGAAGACCGGAGGTGCTCCTAAAGGCTGGTCGAGGGTCGGCAGTTCCACGGCGCTCTGCCGTTCCGCCATCTGGATGCGGCGCTCCACATCGCGAACCGCATCGGTATACTCGTCTACTTT
>JAFAWA010000233.1 GCA_019242155.1 Terriglobia bacterium
TTATCCGCAAGCGGATCCATGCGCGTGAAGCAGCGCTCGGTGAGCCTTCCTTCCCGGCCGGGCAGTTGTACGCCGCATATTTCAATCTCGCGCGGAAAATCCGCACGCCATCGTTCGAACACCGAGGCACCGCCGCCCGCGTAGGGAAAGCAGATCAGCCGCACCCGCGCCTGCGGAGCGGGCCTCCAGTATGGCAGCCACGGATCGATGCTCAAGAAACCACTCTCACACCCGCGGCGGACACCCGCCATCTCCTATGCATCATCAAGTAACCGAACTCTGCCTGCTTCAGAACCGAAACCGAGCGACGACCATACCGCTCCGAGGTGAATTCGCCACCGTGAACACCGGGGTCGGCGTGGTCGAACTGACGACCTGCGTGTTGAGGTATCCGAAGCCGCTGATGGTTTGACCGGTAATCGGATTCCTGGTCTGCGTCATCAACGCATTCGTCGAAGTCGGATCCGCCCATCGTGCCCGATTGAACACGTTAGTGAACTCAGCCCGAATTTGTAGCGTGACTTTTTCCCCAAGCCGGAACAGGCGCGCTACACTCGCAGCTTCATTCGGCCGCCGTTCGGTCCGGTAATCCGAATAATACGCGGCCGACGTACCGAACTGACCGGCCGGCGGATCGGTCCACGCCGCGGGGTTCAGCACAAACGTTTTGTTCGGGTCGTAGCAATGGCAGTTTAGGTCCACCGTGTAGAGCGGTACGCCCGGAACTCGATCCGCAAAGGTCCCTCGGAACAGGATTGTGGCCAGAGCATTGTTCGCAGCAGGAGCTTTGATGGGGAGTCCGCTGGCGTACTGCAAAACTGTGCCGATCTGCCAATCGCGCACGGCCCACGACAAGGCCTTACGCGGAACTCCCTGATTTATGCTCCATCGAGGAAGGGTATAGTTGGCTGCCAGTACGCTCGTGAAGGGTTGGTCGTAGCCCGAGAGATACTTGTTTTGCGCGCGATTGAACACGTCGTTCACGGCTGCCGCCGTCCCACCCCGATCGGCTTCCGCACCCATATAGAGCTGCTTTTGCCAGGTAAACGCAAAGGTAAAATCCAATCCGTAGGAATACCGTTTTGTGACTTTGGTTTGCAGGGAATCGTACCACGTTTTGCCCAAAGGATCCCATAACGGAGCAAGGCCCGAACTGAACTGTGGGAAGGGGCGCAGAGACTGGGCCACAGTAGCCGTGACGGGAAATCCGCTGTAAGGCGGCTTATTGAACCCGCGCGAGGCCGCTAGCGCGGAATTCAGCGGGGACGCGAGCAGTGCCCGATCGGCAGCGCTGTTCACGTCGAGCCCATGAGCTGCAAGCATCTGCGGCGTGAGCGCGTTGTAATTGAGCAGCGCCGGCGCGGGCCACCACACCCCCACATTCCCCACGTAAGAGGCCTCGACCACCAGGTTCCGGACGATCTCACGCTGCACTCCGATGCTCCACTGTATTTGTCTGGGCGTCCTCCCGGCATTTTGATCGACTACGATCGGCACACCGGTAAGCGCAGCCGGATTACTCGGTAACGGGTACGCGCCCGGACTGATCACCGGCCACACCGGAGTGAACGGAATGCCGGTCGCCAAAACCATAGCGGGTTGACCGAACGATGGCGAAGTGAAAGGATTCGATGAGGTCGCGTTAGCCGTACCTCCGCCGTTTTGTGTGCCGTTGTAGACAACCCCGAAACCGGCCCGCAACACTGTCTGCGATTTGATCTGATAGGCGATGCCCAGCCGCGGGCCGAATGCATACGGATAGTTATGCGCGAACTGGCAATGGCATCTGCCGGGTCCGTCACCCTCGTAAATGGTTCCGCCGGGCATTCCGCCGGCGGTGGGATTCGGCGTCGTAGGAGATAGATTCGGAAGACGGCCATACTGCTCGTGGTAGTAGGTTGCGTAATCCCATCGCAGACCGTAATCCATCGTCAATTTGCGGGTTACTTTCCAGGAATCTTGAATATAACTGCCCAGTTGCCACTTGCCGTCCCGCGCGTCTGAGACTACCGAGATGTTGCCGGTATCCACCAACCCTAATAGAAAGCTGGCGTACGGGAAGCCGACCGTCCCGCCTTGCAGGTTCTGCCCATTGGTGGATGGAAGTCCCGTTTCAGTTGATGCGAACGTAAAATTGCCTTCGATGTTCGCGTAGGAAATCCACGGATAGCCCTCCAACCGGAACTCCGCTCCGGCTTTGTAGGTATGATTGTTCCGCACCCACGTGACACTGGCGTTCGCGGTGGGCTTGTCCATTGTGTCGAAAGCTTGCGTGAAGGCGCCCATATTTCCCATACCGCCCCGCGCGGCGGTCAGTCCCGAAAAGTAAGGGAACTGGCGGACGGCCGTGATTCCCTTCAGACCTAATTGTGCAGTGGCGTCGTAATTCAGGTCGGGCGCCTTGTCACTGAACGTGAGATATTGATACCCCGCGCCTAAATGCAGCAGAAGCGTCGGCGACAAGGTCTCGTCATAATTCACGCGTTCCACGTGAGAGTAAATGTAAGTCCCCCGGGCCGCCGTGATCGGGACGGGAAGGCCGTCCGCGTTGGCGTTTCCTGGGGCGAATGGGCTAGTGGTTCCCGTGTGCGACCAATAGAATGACAGCTTCCGTCTAGACCCGAGTAGTTGGTCGATTTTAAGTGCCGGGATTGTACTCAGTCGGGCGCTTGTATAGGGATAGACTCCGTTATTGATCAACCCCGGATGATTGGGCAGGGGGATCAGAGCTTGTACCTTCAGCGCCACTGGATCCATGTCAGCGAGCGGGATAGTGTTATTCGGGAACTGGTCCCTGACGATTTGGCCGTTCACCGTGCGCTGCGTAGCTGGATCGTAAATCGCGCCTTCGAGAATGGGCCGGCCAAGCGGATCCGCTGCTAGAGTTCGTCCTGTCAGAGCTTGGGTGAAGTTGCCGTTTCGATACTCCAAAATAGGCACCGTGTTGAATTGATTGTTGATGAGCTGGTCCTCACGGTATTGTTCCCAATTGAAGAAGAAAAATGTCTTGTCGTGACCGTTGTAGACGTGCGGAATCCAGACAGGACCACCGATGGTGAAGCCGTAGTCATGCCTGCGTTGTACCGGCCGCAGATGATGTCCTTGACCGTCGTCTGTGAACGGAGTACCTGCATTGAGCGCTTCGTTTACGAAATATTCATAGGCGCTCCCGTGGAATTGGTTGGTGCCCGACTTCATAGTGAAATTGAACACGCCACCCCCGGTCTGCCCAAATTCAGCGGCATAGTTACTGGTTTGAATCGAGGCTTCCTGGATCGAATCCACGCTCTGCTGCGCCTGTGCTTGAATGTTGGAGTTATACCCGTTGGTGGCATCCTGGCCCTCGACGCGAATAGAACCCGTGCTGCTCGGCGCTCCATTTACGCGCCAATCTGCGTTGGGTGAGTAATACGTGCCGGGAGCCAATTGCATCTGCGCCAACGGGCTACGAATCCCGGAGCTTCCGGCCTGCGCGCCTCCGATTCCGAGAATCGGAAGATCATCCAGGCGTTCGGTAGTGACGTTATGGCTCAATTCACCGCTTTCTGTTTTCAATAAGGGAGCCGCTCCAGTGACGGTAACGGACTCGGACGCCGATCCGAGTTCCAGACCGAAGTCAATTCGCAACGTCTGCGCGGCCGGCACTGCCAGACCTTGCCGGACGTATTTTTTAAAACCAGGCACCGACACCACTACGTCATAGGTTCCTGCCGGTAATTCGGCGATGGTGTAATTGCCTGTGGCCGTAGTCGCGGCCTCGAACACTGCGCCCGTTTCAACATTCCTGGCCTGAATTCCCGCATTTGCTACCACCGCACCGGCAGGATCAGCAATCGTTCCCGTGATCGTACCGCGATCGGTCTGGCCCGACATCGTGATCGTGAGCGCGAATGCGCATAACGCGGTGCGAACAGATCGCATCAGGACTCCTCCTAAAGAGACCGTAGTTTACAGCCGCGCGATGAGACCGTCAATCGGTTGCGCGAGTTGGTTACGCTGGTTGGAAGGAGTCGAACGAATGCCGTTCGCCGACGTCGAACTTTCACAGCGTTTAGAGCGCGCGGAAGGGTACGCCTCCGCCCAGTTTGCCGAGGCGCGCAGCCGTCTGTGGCCCAACAGCGGCGCAGAGTGGATGGAGTTTGCGGGCGCCTACGCGGTGTTCGACGGAAGTGACTCGCCTGTCACTCAGACCTTTGGACTTGGCATTTTCGAACCATTGAGCGGTGCGGCGCTGGATATAATCGAGCGCTTTTTTCTCGATCATGGAGCGAATGTAGATCACGAGGTGAGCCCGCTCGCGGGCGTTACCGCGCTGAACCTCCTCTGCTCTCGTCAGTACCGACCCATCGAGATTAGCAACGTTATGTACCGGCCTATTGAGAAGAGCGAAGTGACTGAGGAGCGTACGCCTATCCATGTGCGCCTAATCGGCCAGGAGGAAGCGGAACTCTGGACAGACATAAGCACCAGGGCATGGACGCATGAATATCCGGAGCTTCTCGATTTTTTCCGGGGAACGAACGCGGTTTTCGCTGCACGCAAGGGGAGTTCTCTATTTCTGGCAGAGTTCGATGACCAACCCGGGGCCACAGGTTCACTGAGTATTCACGAGGGAGTTGCCTTATTATCTGGCGCAGCTACGATACCAGAGATGCGACGCCGCGGGTTACAAACAGCGCTTCTCGAAGCACGGATGCAATACGCCCTACGCGTGGGCTGCGACCTGGCCATGATGGTTGCCGGTGTGGGGAGTGACTCACAACGCAATGCTGAGCGCAGAGGGTTCCGAATCGCGTATACGCGCATCAAGTGGCGACTATTTAAGCACGCCTCAATTACAGGATCCTAAAGTTTACCCGCTTAGAAACAATTGTCACCGGTTAGGGTGCGTCCGCCGGGAACTGTTCGCGACTGATGTCCGACGGTGAGCGCGAATACGCATAACGCGGTGCGAACAGATCGCATCAGGACTCCTCCTAAAAAGACCGTAGTTTACAGCCGCGCGATTTAGACCGTCAATCGGTTGCGCGAATTGGTTGCGAATTGGTTACGCGAGTTGGATTGCTCTAAACCTTTGCCTTCGACCGCCGATAAACATTCCGTGGAGTGGAAGCAGTCCTCCGGCCGCGCGGTGACCGGCAGAAAACGATAGTCCCTCCCGGAAAGAATTCGGACTAGTTGAAATTGCAAATTCTCTTGCTGGCGGCGGGTATCCTGCCGGCGTTCGCTGGTGGGGGCGCATCTGCCATCGCACCCATTACCTTATACACGCGGTTTCAGCAGACTCCGCCTCCAGGGGTATTGAATGCTATGCAAGCGGAGCTGGACATAATCATGGAGCCCGCCGGGCTGTCCTTCGACTGGCATTCGTTAGCTGAGTCCAGCGGCAGAACATCGTGGCAATTAGCCGTAGTTCAATTTAAGGGCCAGTGTGATACCGCAGATCTGCGCCGGCGGCAGAGCCCTCACCTGCCGCTCGGTTGGACCTATGTCGCTGAGGGGCGCGTTCTGCCTTTCATTGACATCAACTGCGAAAACCTCCGGGTGGTTACCGAACGCCAACTTGTCCAGCTACCAATCGGTAATCGGGATGCCATTTTTGGCCGTGCGGTCGCACGCGTGCTCGCCCATGAGCTATACCATCTATTGACAAACATCAAGACCCACGCCGACGGGGGAATCGCCAAACCGGCTTACGACGGGCCGGAACTCCTGGCGCGGTCCATGCGTTTTGGTAAAAGAGAGTATGCTGCCCTGATTAGCCACACGGCCCGCTTGAAACGACAAGCATACGCCGAAGACGGGGTCCCTCATTTTGGTCAGGCTGACAGCGAATAGGCCGTTATAATCGCGATTGTGGAACGGACCAAAGCGGGACGGCACGATTCGTTAACGGCGCGCATTGTAACCGCGATTAACTGGGGGATCGCATTCCTGCTGGTGGTTGCGCTGGTACTGGTTTATTGGTTCGCTTGGCGGCCCCTTCCACAACGTGCCGGCACCCTGGATGCGCCGGTGTCCGCTCCGGTCTCGGTTTCGTTCGACGCTTTGGGCGAACCCCACATCCGAGCCTCGAATGAAGAGGACGCACTCATTGTGCAGGGCTACGTCACCGCGCAGGACCGGCTCTGGCAGATGGACGCGATTCGGCGTGCTGCCGCTGGTGACCTGGCAGAGATTGTCGGCGCCGTGGGCCTGGAAAGCGATCGGGAGGTACGCCGCATGGGCCTGCGCCGCGCGGCCGAAGCGGGTTATCTTCACCTTCCACCGCGCGACCGTGCCGCATTGGCGGCGTACGCCCTCGGGGTGAACAGCTTCATCTCCACCCATCTCAATAAGCTCCCGTTAGAGTTCAATCTGCTCCGCTATCAGCCTCGCCCTTGGAGCGCTGTTGATTGCCTTCTCGTCGGTTTGGAAATGTTTCGGACTCTAAACACCACATGGCGGGATAAGCTTCGGAAACGGGAAATGCTCAAACGGGGTGATCCCAGCAAAGTGGAGTTCCTCTTTGCAAACCGGACGGGCGCGGAGACTAGGCCGGGATCTAATGCCTGGGCCGTAGCGGGAAGCCGTACGTTGTCCGGCAAGCCGCTATTGTCCAACGATATGCATCTGGACTACTCGTTGCCGGGCACCTGGTACATGACGCACCTGGAAGCGCCGGGCTTGGATGTCGCCGGCGTCGCCCTGCCGGGAACTCCGGGTATTATGGTCGGCCATAACCAGCGGATCGCCTGGGGCTTCACCAATCTGGGGTTCGATGTTCAGGACCTTTACGTCGAGAAACTCGATGAGCGCACAGGGCGATATGTGTACCGCGGCCAAATGGAGCAGGCGCGTCCCGAAATTGAGCTGATTCGGATCAAGGGCCGTCCCACGGCGGAGATGCTCGTATGGGTGACCCGGCATGGCCCCCTATTTTTAACCGAGGGCGGCGACCACATGGTGCTCCGTTGGACGGTGAGCGATCCCTCCATGCTCGAATTTCCCGTGCTCGAGTATGACAAGGCCCAAAACTGGCAGCAGTTCCTGGCAGCGTTTTCCCGCTTTCCCGGACCCTCGCAAAATGTGGTGTACGCCGATGCCGACGGCAATATCGGTTACCACGCGGTGGGCAAACTGCCGGTCCGCCGGGGCTACCGCGGAGACCTCCCCGTGGATGGATCGAGCGGCGATAGCGAGTGGGATGGCTATATTCCGTTCGATAAGCTTCCATCTGCATTTAACCCCGAGCGTGGGATGATCGTTTCGGCGAATCAGGACCCGTTTCCTCCGGATTACCCGTACCCGGTGAACGGAGAGTTTGCCGCCGCGCCGCGGTCGCGCGAGATTCTGCGCCTCCTCTCTGCGCATACCGGATGGCAAGCAGGGCAGATGCTCAGCGTCCAGACGGACGTGTATTCCGATTGGCTTCGTTTCCTCGCATCCCAGGTCGCGACCGCTTACAACAGGCGTGGATCACACACCCCGGCGCTCGATCGGGCTGTGGACCTGCTGCGCTCATGGAATGGCCAAATGGATGCAAAGCTGGCCGCTCCGCTGCTGGTTTCATTGATTTACGAACGGGTACGGTTGGCTGTCGGCGACAGCGCTTCGCCCGGCAGCGGTGCGGCCTACCAGACTTCTATGTCTCCAGGTGCTATAGAAGCGCTGCTTCGCGAGCGGCCCGCGGGCTGGTTCCATGATTATGACCAGATGTTGGTTCGAGCCCTGTCGGAGGGCCTTGAAGAAGGCAGCAGGATCCAAGGAAGCGACCCAACACGGTGGCAGTACGGCGCCTTTTTACGCCTGGAGATCGATCATCCCGTGATTCACCAGGTTCCTTTTGTGGGTAAATACTTCGACATCGGGCCGGTCCCGGGAAGCGGATCCGGCACCTCTATTAAACAGACGACCAGGACCCTAGGACCGTCGATGCGTATGACCGCCGATACCGGCGATTGGAATCACTCTCTACTGAACGAGCTTACCGGCCAGTCCGGCCAGATTCTCTCGAGCCATTACCGCGATCAATGGCCGGATTATTATGCCGGCCGCAGCTACCCGATGCAGTTCGGGCATGTGGATGCCAAGAGCACACTCGAATTCCGGCCAATTCCGGACTCCAAACAGTAGCGAAATTTTGGGGCGCCGCGTTGCTAAAACACCTACAATGACCATTTAGGCTATGGCTAGGCACTCTCGGTGGATTTTGGTTTGTATTCTGGCCGGACCGGCATTCTGCCAAAGCCGGGACATCAATCTCGAAATCCAAGCCCCGAATCCGGGGACCAGCCTTCTGATCAAGTTGAACTGCGATTTGGCCTTGAATTCGCGGCAATGTTTCCGTCAGGCAATGCCGCTCGCAGTCTTCATGGGCCGCACAGAAGTACCGTTTGTCTTGGTCTCTGCCGTCAACCAGAGCTTGGTTCTGAAGCTCGCCACGCCGCTGCAGTTGGGCCAGGAGGTCACGGTCCGGTATTCGAAGAAAGCCGCGAGTGTAGGCCCGGTGGCGGTCCTTCCGACCTCTGGGGACGTCGATTGTTGTGACTTCGAGCCTGTAGAACGTCCCGTAACGGTGCGCGGCCGAGTGCCCACCACCGCCGCACTGGAAGTAATTGTCACCCGGAAGAAGGGTATGGCCGAGCGCACACGCATTGCACGCCTCGAAAACGATGGTGAGTTCACTATTCCCCTGCACTCCCCTCTCGATCCTGGAGATTCGGTCAAGGTCACGACCGGGACCGGCCCTGACCGCGCTGTATTGGCAAGCGCCACTTTCTTGGCCGCGGGAAGGCCGGCCTCTGCCGCCCCCGAGCCTCCATCGAGTGAAACCCAGGCAACCGCAGGCCCTTGTGCCGATCCCTATCTCCCCCATCCGCCTGCCCAGGTGGATTCCGTGGCCGTGGTCTTAGGCTGCCTGCCCAACAATCCTGCCGCCGACCTGACGTTTTACATAGACAACAGGCCGCAAGACGTGATCTGGTCCCTGGCCGGCACCGCGCCCATAACCTATACCGCGAAGCTGCCGGAAAAACTGAAGGCGGACCAGTCCGTAAAAGTTCACCAGCTAAACCAGCGCGACCCGGACTCGCCCAGTCAGAACGTGGTCGGAATCA
>JAFAWA010000379.1 GCA_019242155.1 Terriglobia bacterium
GGTTTAACAGCACCACTGCGGTCTCGGTCTACTTCCGCGTCTGTGCCTCTGCTATTTTGCACCCCGGGCTGGCAGTCTGCCCCGCGTTCCTCTCCCGTATGGACACGCCAGAGCGAGCTCATCGCTCCCTGCGGTCGCGGCTCAGAAGGGACGCCCCGCGAACATCCCATTCTACGTCGCACACCCGTTTTACCGGCGTAGGCGGCCCGGGGCTAGGCGCCGCTTATGGATAAGGGGCAGGAGGCGGCCCGCTCGCGCGCCTGCTGTTTGGGAAAGAAGGGGGAGACGTGCTCCAGCGCTTCTTCGAGAAGGCGGCGGGAGTCGCCGCATGCGCCTCCGGCGACGGCAGCCAAGTGACGCCAGGCTTCCGCGTCCGGGCGCTGGCCGGCGGGAATGTCGAAGTTGAGAGAGCTTGAAAATTCGTCTTCGGCCTTCTGGTAGTCGTGGCGGAGATAAAACAGGATGCCGCGGTAGAGGTGCGCTTCGCCGGACATCAGATCTTGGGCGTTGGCGAAGGCGGTGCGGCTAGCGAGGCTGTAATCGGCAAGGGCCTGCTCGGCCTGGCCGGTCAACTCACGGGCGCGGGCGCGCAGGAAAATGGCTTGAGACAGTTTGGGGTCGGCCTTGGTAGCGGCGTCGAGAGTGGGGATGGCGCCGGCCGCGTCACCGCTCAGGATCTGCGCGCTTGCGAGTTGGATGAGGACATGCGGCATGTCGGGTAGAGGCGCGAGGCGATCGAGCAACGCTCCGGTGCGGCGCGCTGCTTGGGACCAGCCATCGACGGCCTGGTGAAATTCACTGGCGGCTTCCGGGTATAGCTTGTAGGCCCAGGAGTCGAGACCAGTGGTCCAGTGTTGCCAGCTGCTCGCGGAAGCGGCGGTGAACTCGCGCCGGGCTTCGAGGCGGTCGCCGCGCTTGAGAGCGAACCAGCCGAGCCATTGGCGGCCGGTGTTTATCGCTGCAGAGCAGAGAGCCGCGGGCATGATGATGGTGGAGCAGCGCGGCGTATCGACAGCGGCCGAAATCTCCTTTTCGAATTGGGCCATCGCACCGGGATCGGACCCGGCTTCGATATGCGCGATCGCCGCCAGGATGCGGAGACCGGAAGAGACCGGCTCCGGAGAACTCTTGCCGTTGCGGGTGAGGGCGTCGGGCCAGGCTTCGATGCTCTTCTCCAAAGCTTGGGCGGCCGCGGTGAAATCTTCGGAATGGCGAGTTACGGCCGCGCCGGCGAGGGTGCAGAATCCCTTGTGGAAATAGATAGATGAGAGTTCGGCGCGCGACGCCACAGGGATGAGCGCGGCCTGTGACTGAATACATGCAGCCGTTTCTTGAATTTGAGGGGATCTGGTGATTTCTACGCGGTCGAAATCGGACTGCGCCCGGATTTCGAGCGCAAGTTGCTGATCATCGCCAGCGAGGAGCGGAAGAGAACACGTACAGAAAAGGGCGAGAAGATACAGTTTCATGGAACGTACCCATCCTTGCGTTACTACGATTCGGGCGCGGCTCCTTCCGCCAGGCGAGTTATGCCGCCTGATGCGAAATCTCCAGGTGGCGGATTGCAAGTTGTTCCTGTACGGTAGGTTGCGCCTTGCAGGCGGGGCAGCAGGCAGGGCAATACCAACCGTGAAGATCTTCCGGCATGTGCAGCTCTTCGGGCCAGGACTCGCAGATGTCGCAACAGCCCTTCACGCGCGTGGAGATGTGACAGGTCGACCTCATGACTTTCCCATTGAGCACGCCATCTACCAAAGACCTCCATCAGTTTCGGCCGTTAATGCTGCCTAAAACGCGTTCCAGGTCGGGCTCCTGCACGGGCTTGGTGAGAACGAACCTACCTTCACCTTCGAAATCGGCGACCAGCTCGGGGTCGTACCGATCGGACAGTAGGACGAAGCCGCCGACCCGGGCTTGCAATCGCTCCGACAATTCCACCCAGTTTAATCCTGGGGCATGCAAGGAACAGAAAGCACCATCGAATCGCATCCGTTGCGCCAATTCCAAGCCGGTATCCGCATTGGTGACGGGGACCACGCGATAACCGCGAGCGGTCAGGAGATCCCGAAGCTGCCGCTGGAGCGTCTCATCGGGCTCAATTACTAGTGCCGTGGAGGGGCGGCCCGTATCAGGAAGATGTGTGGGCGGGGGCGTAGCCGTCGCTCCGGAGCGTTCGCGGGTGAGGGGGAGCTCCACTTCGAAGCGGGGTTCGCTATTGGGCTTTTCGACCAGCCGCGCATCGCCGCCATGGCCCGCGATGACGGTACGGGTGACGTTGAGAACGGCGGCGCGCTCCTTCGTGAAGGCGTCATCGGCGGCGCTGAATGCGATCTCGATCAACAGGTGCCGAGCGAAAAGAACGCTGCGGATGGTGATCACTTTTTCCGGCGCGTCGGAGAGGGACTGCTCGGCATGCACGAGTAAGGTCAGAAAGACCTGCTCGAGCTGTCCATGGGAACCGAGGACATACACGGGTTCGGGCTGGATCAGATTGTGGACGCGGATGCCCGAGGCTTTGCAGTCAAGCTCGCGGAACTCAATCAGATTTCGCAGAAGGGAAGTGACGCAGACCGGCTGCGCCTCGCCTTGATCGGCGGTGGCGAAGGAGACGAGGCGAGCGACAATGGCGGCGGCTTTATGGGCTTCGGCGGCGATGGCCGACACCTCGCGTTCGGCGGGAGTGACCGGCGATTTGACGAGAGCGCGGTCGGCCAAATCGGAAATCGAGGCCAAGGGGGTTTGGAGCTCGTTGACGACGCCCGAAATTAGACGTCCCACGGCAGCCAGCTTTTCGGTACGGAAGAGCTGCTCCTGGACGGAACGCTGGTCGAGAAGGCGGATGGCGACACCGATCTGGTTGCCGAGATGCTGCGCGAGGGCCTGTTCATCGGGTGTGAAGTCGCGGACGCGGTCGTCCTGATTGAGTTCGAGGACGCCTACGATTTCGCCCTGCGACATCAAGGGCACGAATAGCAGAGATTTGGGCGGGGTTTCGCCGGGCTGACGCGCCATGGGAAACGGGCTGCGATCGATATCGGGTATTGTGAGAAGCGTGCGGTAATGAAAGCAGGCGACGGCTCCCGCTTGGGTGCCGGGCGGCGGCGACGAGAGAGAGATAGAAGTGGTTTGATCGCCCGAGGCTCCTGCGGTATCGAGCGCCTTGGTACCGCGGTTGTACAGATAAAGCTGCGCGCTTGAGACACCCAGGATTCCGGGTAAGGCATCCGAGATTCCGAGCAGGATGGCGTCATGGGAAGAGGCGCCTAAGATCTGCTCACCGAGTTGATAGATGCGGCGGAGCCGTTCGCGGTGCGTGCGCAGACGCCGCTCCCGATTCCAGATGACCAAGGCCACTACCACGCCGCCGGTCAGGGCGCCGGCCATGGTGGTGGGCGATGGTTCCCAATAGCGATCGATGCGGACCGGCTGCGCCGGATTGCTGGTGAGGATGGCGGCTCGCGAAGACAGACTGCCGGCGAGTACTGCCCAAAGGAGGCGGATCAGTTCACGGGGGTTTGGGCGAGCAACCATGGCTCCAGACTCGAGTTACCAAAAGTATCGATCGTGAGATCCGTGCCGGGCAAGTGGCGGTGAGTGGTCGAAACGCCGACCACTCGCGTTCGGGCCGCCTGGGCAGCCCGAACGCCGGTGGTGGAATCTTCAAAGACGATGCAATTGGGAGGAGCGATGCCCAGCAGTTCCGCCGCGCGCAGGTAGATTTCGGGATCCGGTTTGGGCCGGCGCACCTGGTGGCCGTCCACAATTACACGGAAGAAAGGGCGGAGGCCGCCCTGGTCGAGAATGAACTCGACATTGGCGGGCTCGGCGTTGCTGGCCAGGGCCATGGGACTGCGGGCATGCCGCTCGAGAAACGGCTTAATGCCCGGCACCAGAAACTGGTCCACGCGCCCGGCGATCATCTCCCGGTAGAGTGCTTCTTTGGCGGCACCGCGGCGGGCGATTTCGCCGGGGTCGAGATCGCCGAAGAATTCACGGATGATTTCGTCGTTGCGTTTACCGTACATCGCTTCGATCATGGCGCCGGTGGTGTCAAGGCCGTAACGGCGGTTGAAGATAGTCCACGCCTCCGCATGCACGGGATTGGAATCGACCAGGACGCCGTCCATATCGAAGACCAGAGCGAGGCCCTGTGCGGGCGGCACTAACGCTCACCGGCTTCGAGGGTGGCGGCGATCCAGTTGAGGTAGTTGGGAGCGCCGTCAACAATGGGCAAGGCGATTACTTCGGGCACCTCGTAGGAATGGGCCCGCTCGAGCGCCGCGCGGAGTTCGTCGAAGCGTTCCCGCGCCGACTTGATGATGAGCAGGAACTCTTCGGCGGAATCGAGCCTACCCTGCCAGTGATAGTAGCTCTTCACTTGAGAAATGATGTTCACGCAGGCGGCCAGCCGCCGCTCGACGAGCAGGCGGGCGAGCGACTCCGCTTCGGTTTGCGTGGCGCACGTGGACAACACCACAATCTTGTTCGTCATTCAGAAAATTTCCGGACTGAATTCGAGAACGCAAATGCTAACATTATTTAGGATTTTGGGTATTTCGGCATGAAAGTATCGTGGGCTCCATTTGTGTATGCGGCGGTGTTCTTGGCGCTGCTGGGATATGCGTTAGTGACGTTGCGGGGGCCGAAGGGTGTAACGGGGTTCCTGGCCAAACAACGGCAGATTGAGCAGATGGAGAAACGCAATGCGGTGCTTGCCCAGGAGAATGAGCGCCTGCGCGAGCACATTGCGCGGCTGGCCAATAGCCCTGCACAGCAGGAACTCGAGATCCGGCAGCGCTTCAAGCTGGTTCATCCGGGCGACAGGGTTTTCATACTGAACAGCAAGTGAAGCCCGGGGGGATGCCTACGCGGGTTTGCCGGGGCGCGAGTGGTCTTGCGGCGCGCTATTGTAGGTATTCCGGGCGATGGGTAAACGAATCATGGTGGTGGTGGTGGGGGCAGGGATGGGCTCTCTCGCCGGACTGCTGATTTCGGTAATGGGCGCGGGTAATTTAGGGCTGGTGCTGGGCGCGATTGTAGGGGCGATTTTACCGCTCATCATTTTGGGCCCTCCGGGGCGGTAGGACCGAAGCCGCAATGATCAGGGGAGCCGGGGTGAGGGTGGTGGCGGCAAGCGGAAGCGGTTCGAAGAAGTCTTCGGACGGATGAAGCTGTTGGGGTGCTATCCTCGAGCCCGAGCTTTTCGGCGATTTATGGACGTGTTCTGCGAATCGGCAACGCAGCGAACGTAGACCCGGACTGTCGAGGGAGAGCAATTGCGAATGCGGAGATCGGATTCGAACAATAGTGCGAAAACGGGCTCTAAACTCATTCAATTCGCCGACGGCTTCTCGGCGTGATCCACAATTAGTACGTGAACTGATGCCCTCTTCGGTTCCAGTCTGAGCCCGAGTTGCTGCTGAAACGCGGCGAAGATCGACAGCACCCCAGCGTCGGTGCCCAAATCGTCGCCCCACTCCAGCCTGTAGTTGTAGTTTCCGCTGAGACCCGTCCTGTCGATCACCGGCCGGTCCACCCCGTTGCGCTTCGAAAATTCCGCGATAAGCTGCTCCATGTTGCCGCCGGTCACAGTAATCAAATTAGTCTTCCCCTTCGATTCCAAGGTCAGCAACTTCTCCGTCCCAAGCGCGCTTTTTTTAAACTTCGGTCCATCCTTCGCCACGACGAGCGAATAAACCGGCATGTCTTTCGTCTCGGTATGAACCGTTAACTGAAATCGTTCCGACAGCAACGCTTGCATCATCGGGCGTGCGGCGTCGGGTGTGAGCGAGACGCCCTCGGCTGCCTTCGCCGAAATGTTGTAGCGATCAATATCCGCCCAGTGTGGCTCACCCGCGAGTTCGTAATCTTTAATGTCGTAAGCAAACGTAATGAGGTCCACCAACCGAAAATTCTCGATCAACAGATTGGGACCCGAAAAATCGAATCGGAAGGGCTTGACTGTCCAGACATCTCCCGAGCTATCCGTTCGTGTGTGGATCGAAGCCACCTCGAACACCTGGTCCGCAGCCAGCGCGCAGCACGCCGTAGCCACCAGAATCGCAATGACGGGCCTCATAAACTGAAGTGTACTGCGACAACGCGAAGCTGCGACAACGAATTTCAGGATCTGGGGAATCCACCACGGCTCTAACCAAGCGACACGGATCAGTCAAGGGCAGTCAATCGGCTCAGTCTCCCAGGAATTTTCCGAACGGGCGCAAGGCGATGATGTTGTCACAAACGGCTTTGAGGGCGGCGGTGAGTGGGATGGCCAGCAGAAGGCCGGCAGCGTCCCACAGGAAGCCCCATAACATCAGCGAAAACGTTACCACCAGCGGGTTCAAGTGGACGCGGGCGCCGACCACTTTGGGATAGAGCACGTTGAGAGCGGAGAGGTGCAGCACGGCCACAGTGACCAGCACTCCTACGTAGACCTGAATCTGGTTTACGCTGAGGGCCGCAAACAGCGGAGGAACCATGGCGACCGGTAATCCGATGTAAGGCACGAGGCTCAGAAATCCGCTCAGGGCTCCGGCGAGCAGGGGGAACGGCAGGCGCATCCACCAGAAGATTAACGAGCTTGCGAAGGCGAGCAGCAGGCCCAGGAGGAAGTTGCCGACCACGAAACCGCGCACGATGCCCGCGATTCCTTCGAGGCTGCGGGCGGCGATCATCCGGTCCTCACCGCGAAAAAACTGGAGGAAGCTGCGGTTGATGTGGTCACGCCAGCTCAACATGAAGTAGACGAGGAAGGGTACGAAGGAGGCCATCAACAGGACCTGATAAAAAGAGGTCAGGCCCGAGAAGATGTATCCGCCGATCGGAGACTTGTCCTCGTGTATGCGGACTTCCGGAATCACACCGGGCAGGGGCGCGGTGACGGTCGTAGGGGTTTGGGCGCGGCGCTTAGTACGGGCCTGTTGCTCCGCGGCCAGCAGGGCGGCTCGCGCCAGCTCTTCCTCTTTGCGCTGGCGGCCGGGCACGACCATACGGTAGGTCTGCTGTTCGGCGGTTTCGAGCTTCTGCTGAACGCTGTCGACCAGGTCGCCGATACGCTGTCCGTAGACGGGAAGCTGGGCGTAGAGAGTAGAAAGCTGAGCATATACGCCCATGCTGACCACATAGAGGAAGCTAAGCGCGAGCGCGCATACGACGAAGCTGGCGACGCCCCTGGGTAGCCGCAGGCGCACTAACAGCACCACGAACGGCTCCAGGATGAATGCGATCATGATGGCAATGATCGAGGTGATGAAGAACACGCGGCCGAAGTACAGGATCGCGATTACCACGCCGCCGGCCATGACAGGCAGGGAATAGTGCCGCACCTCTTCTACTGCTTTGGTGACGGCGCCTAGGGGTTTCGTTATGACTGCCACAGAGAGGAAGTCTCGCTTCGACTCTATCATGACCATCCGCCGAATCAGCCCCGTCTATAATGAAATTGCTTTGTATAGCGGAAAACCGCGCATTCTGGCGTTGGATCTCGGGAAAAGACGCATAGGACTGGCCTTAAGCGATCCACTGGGCATTACGGCGCAGGGATTACCGAACATCGTTCGGACGAACAAACGCTCGGACCTGGCCGCCATCTCCGCGTTGGCGCGCGAGCGGGAGGCCGGGCTGATCCTGATGGGCAACCCGATCAATATGGGCGGGAGCGAGGGCCGGCAATCGGGGTGGGTACGCGAGTTCGGTGAAGCTTTGGAGCGCGAGACGGCGCTGCCGGTGCGTTTCTGGGATGAGCGGCTGACGACGGTCGAGGCAAACCGCGTGCTGCGGTCGAGCGGGATCAGTATTGCGAAGCGCGCGGCGGCGGTCGATCGCCTGTCGGCGGTAATTCTGTTGCAGAGTTATTTGGACTCTTTATGAAGCTGCTGCGGAGCTTAGGTGTTCTGGCGGTGGCCGCGGCGGGTGTGGGCGGCTATGGGGCGTATCGCCTGACGCGTCCTTATCAGGGATTTTCGCGCGAGGTCTTTCTGGAGTTTCCTCGCGGCACCTCGGCAGGAAAAATGGCCGAAGAACTGGAGCAGGCGGGCGTGATTCGCAGCGGGCGGGATTTCTTAATGGCTCGCGTGGTCGAACGGGGGCGCACGTTACAGGCAGGCGAGTACCGTTTCAACCGGGCGGCTTCGCCCCTCGAAGTATTTGATCGGATCGCCCGCGGCGACATCTTTTATTACGACCTGGTAGTGCCCGAGGGCCGTAACATTTTCGACATTGGTCAAGCGGCCGAACAGTTGGGGCTGTTTCCCGCCGCAGATTTTGTCAAGGCCGCGCGGTCTCCGGCATTGATCCGCGATTTAGACCCGCGCGCCCCGACCCTCGAAGGTTATCTGTTCCCCAATTCCTACAGGGTCAGGCGCAGCACCACGCCCGAGGCTCTTTGCCGGCTCATGACAGCCAAATTCCGCGAAGTATGGCAGAGCCTGGGAGCTACGGCGAGCGTGCACGATACGATTACGCTGGCCTCGCTGGTAGAAAAGGAGGGCAAGCTGGCCGAGGAGCGGCCGATGATCGCGGCCGTTTTCCGGAACCGGCTGCGCATCGGGATGAAGCTGGACTGCGACCCGACCACGATCTACGCCGCTCTCCTGGACCATCGCTATCGCGGCACAATCTATCGATCGGACCTGGAGAGCGACAATCCTTATAACACGTACCGCCATGCCGGCCTGCCGCCGGGGCCGATTGCGAATCCGGGTCTCGCGGCCATTCGCGCGGCGTTAGAGCCCGCGGATTCCACCGTCCTCTACTTTGTGCGGCGGCCGGATGACTCGGGAGCACACGAATTTTCGACCAATATTGCGGCGCACGAGGCGGCGACTGCCAAGTACCGACGTGGGCTCCAAAGATAAGTCGGCCAAGCAGAGGCTGCGCGAAATTCTGGCGGCGGAGCGTCCGGAGGCCATAACCGAGGCGGTTTGGCGGGATCTGGCCGCGCGGCTCGCGCCGGTTTCCGAGAGCTACTTACGCGATCTGCTGCGCGAGACCGGTCTGCCGTTCGAGCAGCCGTTTGCCGGAGTGCTGCAGCATAGCTTGGAAGAGCTGGAGCGCTCGCTCGAAGAACTGGGCAGAGTGTATGTAGAGGCGAAGTCGGCGGGCGATCGCGACCGCGCCCGGTATTGCCGTAGACAGGTGATTGCCGCGAAAGACCGGGCCAGATTCCTGATTCCGAAAAAGCCGGAAAAGGAAGAGATGGTCGTATGGATGCTTGTTTGGCTCGACGATCCGGAGATGTTTCCGGCGTGGGCCGATGCGCGCAAGCGTGCGAATCGAGGCAGCGCCGAAGCCGTCTCCAAGTAGCCGGGGAGATAGCCTTTGCGCGAGGCGATTGCGCGTGACCGCGATTGCGCGCGACGGTGGACGAATATATACTCTTCTGGCAGGCTGGAGGAATCACATGGGAGCCACAAATCGATTGCGGTGGGCCGCGGTTCTGGCGTTATCGTGCGCGTTGCCCATCATGGCGCATCATTCTTTTACGGCGGAGTTCGACGCGGGCAAAACCGTGACTTTACGGGGGGTTGTTTCTAAAGTGGACTGGGTCAACCCGCACATCTTCGTTTATGTAGACGTGAAGGACGATTCCGGGAAGATGACCACCTGGGCGCTGCAGTCATTGCCCCCGCTTTTCTTCAGAGGCAGCGGGCTGACCAAAGATGTGCTGCTGAGCAACCGGCAGGAGGTGACGGTCACGGCGAATCCTGCGAAGGACGGCACGGCGGCCTATGGGTTCATGACTAAGTTGAGTTATCCGGACGGCCACGTATTCAGCATGTCGCCGCAGGATGCCGACCCCAGTTTGCGGAAGGCACAGAAGTAGCCAGTCTCGCTACGGACCCGCACTGGAGCAGACACACGGAGGAGATTATGGTAGCCGAACTCGCGATTCATCGAACACTCACGCGGGCCATGCTCGCGGCGCTCACTTTGGCCGCGCCGATAGCGGTGCGGGCGCAAACCAACTACGCTGCCGAGGCCGCCAAGAATCCCGGGGCAGCTTCGCGGCCGACGCCGCGAATGGCGGACGGACACCCCGACCTGAACGGCGTATGGCACCACTTTTTCGGTATCGGCACGATTCAGAAGGTCGGAGAGAGCTTCGTGGTGGGCGGCGCGTTCAGTCCGAAATCGGCTGAGTTATACACTACTCCGCTGCGCGATGCGAAGCCCGAATATAAACCCGAGTACGCGGCCAAGATGAAGGCGCTGAATGAGAATCAGGTAAAGGAAGATCCGACGCTGCATTGCATGCCGCCCGGTGTTCCGCGCTTGGGGCCTCCGCACCAGATCGTGCAGACGGCGAAGCAGGCGATCTTTCTGTATGCCGACAACACCGGCAATCAATGGCGGGTAATTTCGCTTGACGGAAGGGCCCATAGCACCGATCCCGAAACGGCCGCGACGTATAACGGCGACTCGATCGGCCGTTGGGAAGGGGACACGCTGGTCGTG
The DNA here is from genome assembly GCA_019242155.1 of Terriglobia bacterium. GTDB lineage: Bacteria > Acidobacteriota > Terriglobia > Bryobacterales > Bryobacteraceae > PSRJ01. The sequence continues at coordinate 10,459 of JAFAWA010000379.1, forward strand.
GACGTCACGCGGCTTACCGACGAGACCTGGCTCGGAGACAACGGTCTGCTGCACAGCCGAAGGCTGCACGTGACGGAACGGCTGCGGAGAGTAGGCGACACGATTCAGTACGAGGTGACGGCGGATGACCCCGAGGTGCTTCAGAAACCGTGGACTCTGTCGCGCACGTTGACGCTGCAGCCGGACGCGCTCGAAGAGGCGGCGCCGTGCGTGGATAAGGACGCGGGGCATTACGTATCGTTCGAGCATCACGACAACACGCGGTGAGCAACTCGCAAACGTGGGACTTGGCCGTGCTTGCTCGAGGCCCGGACGTCTAGTTGACGGCCCAGTATCCCTCGCGCGTTCGCACCTGCAACTCGGGCCGGCCCTTTACTACGACCCGGATGGAGTGATAGATCTCAGGCTCTACGGTTTTCGGCGAAAAGCTGAGGATGTACTGGCGGTGAATCTCCTCGCCGATAAGTTGGATCGCGTGTTCCAGTGCGCCCTTCTGGAGGAAGCTGATGGTGCGCCCGCCGGTGATGCGGGTGAACAGAACCGCCAGATCGGGCTTGCTTAAGCGGAACAGTTCGCCGAGACCGTAGATGAGGCTGCCGGGGCCGACGTCAGGGGGTGCCGGTCTGTTGTCGGGCTTGGGACACACCGCGCACGCGGTGTCCTTGATCCGCTGGGCCTCGGGTTTCGTCTCTTCGACGGTCTTCGGCTTGACGGTGAAGGGCTGCAGGAACGGTGAAAACGTGAGCCAGTAAACGGCCGCGTTCTGCCGCTCGACCTGCTCGACTATCTCGGGCAGCGTGGCCGCGCTTCCGCGGTCCTTTTTCTCGCCGATTACCAGCACGACTCTGCGTCTGCCCGCCGGCCGTTTCTCGAGCAGCTTGAGAGCTTCTCCGACGGCCTCCAGCGCCACCGCCTGTCCGCCCTCTTTGCGCAGTGAGCGCAGCGCATGGGTGACCGCATCGGTTTCGGTGGTGAAGTCCTGGAGCAACTTCACGGTACCGCTGTATGTGATGAGCGCCGTCTCGCCCCGATCGGCGGCGACCAGCTCGGTGAGGAGAATGCCGCTCGCGCCGAGTTTATCGATTACCGCGCCGGCATTGTCGCTGGTCTGCACCACGACAACCAGAGAGATCGGATACGACATCCAATCCATCTGTATTGTCTGGGGCACATTGTTGTCGTACAGGATCAGGTCTTCGAGCGTGAGCCCGTCAACATAGCGGCCTTTAGAGTCTGCTACCGATGTGGGCGCAACCACCAGCGGGACGGTGCTGCGAAACTGCGCGTACGCGCCCGATGCGAGAAGGAGGAGTGCCGTGAGCGCGCGCATTGACTAGAGTGGAGCATGCGCGCGGCCACGCTGCGGGTAATCCGGGGAGAAGCAGATCTACAGTTCCATCGCGCGCACGACCACCGCGCGCGCATTTTCGCCCGGCGGCTCTTCCTCGAGCGCCATCTGCACCCGGAGGACCCACTGGTTCCAGGGTTCGGTTGGGCGGCGGCGCTGTTCGGGCAAACTTTTCCATTCCGCGGAAGCGATGTATTGCTTCCACCATGCAGCCATGGCTTGCGCGAGAAACTGGACCGCTTCCTCAATTTGCAAATGTTGAAGTTTTTGGCGCATGGCGGCCGGCCAATGTCCGCGATCGTTCCAAGCGGCGAGTGCGCCGGCCTGGACTTCCGGATCGCCTGTGACTTTGTCGTTTAAGACCTGCCGCCAACGGAGTTTCAGTGCCTGTGCCTGCTGCCCGGCGGGATCTTGCCCGAGGGCTGCCCCGATTTCGCGGAAGAGATCTTCGAAATCCGGGGAAGGCCACTGCTCGTAGTGGCGTATGCGTTTGAGCCAGGCCTCCTCGCTATAGTACTTCTTCATGGCATCGACATCGTTCTGCATAGTGACAACCTCGATGATTCGTTTCCAGGCGGCCGTTTCCGCGGCTTTACCCGACACGAGAGCCTGTTCGGCTTCGTAGATGGCACTAATCGCGCGATCGAGCGCCCGGCGTTTGTGCTCCAGCACCCTGCGCTGCCTTTGCAGGGCCTCCGGCAGGCTGATTCCGGAACGGTCGAGCACGGCCTTGATCTGTTTGAGCGGAACGCCCAGGAACTTTAGGGCAGTGATGCGCTCCAGGCGCGCGTGATCGCTATCGGTATACAGCCGATAGCCGGACAAACTGCGCCGGGGCTGCAGCAGGCCCAGGCGGTCATAATGCCGCAGTGCCTTCACGGTAACTCCGGCATGTTCGGCGAATTGGTGCGTGCGGTAAAGTCGGCTCATTCGGCTTTGATCGGGCGGCCTGGGACCATGTTCCACCCGGCCCGAGGGGCGGAGTCAAGCGGAAAAGGAGCCTATGGAATCGGTTGGTGGACGGCTTCGAGCTCGACCGGTTTGCCGTGCGGCGTGTGGCGGTATGCTTCGGCCCAAGCGTGCTTGCGGGCAGCGAGAGCGGCCGGATCAGTTAAGCCTCTCGCAGTCACCAGGCGTTCGAGCGCGGCTAGCCAATGCTCGTAGTAGTGCGACCCGTCATCGGGCTCGCCGCGGGCGGCGGCGGCTGCGAGTTCGGCGGCCAGGGCTTCTGCCCACTGCTTCCACGTGAAATGGCCCTGCTCCGAGAGCTTGACAGCGAGAGCGAAAGCCTGCGCTTGCCACGGCTCGGCGAAGACGGGACCGTCTTCATCACCCGGCGGGCGCGGCAGCGCGGCTATGAGTGCGCTTTCGGCCGTGGGGTAAGGCTCAATGCCGCTCATGCGCGGCCTTCCGAGGTCGGCGGCGCTAGCTTGGCGACACCGATCAGGGAATCCCTTGTGACCAGGGCGGCCAGTTCCTCCTCGGTCAGGCTCTCCGTATCCGCGGGCCGCTCCGGCAATACGAGATAACGCAGTTCCGCGGTGCTGTCCCAGACGCGCACTTCGACGTCTTCCGGGATCGCGGTCCCGAACTCGTTCAAAACCCCTCGCGGATCCATCACGGTGCGCGACCGGTAGGGCGCGGATTTATACCAGACGGGAGGCAAGCCGAGCACCGGCCAGGGATAACAAGAGCACAAGGTGCAGACCACAACATTGTGCACCTCGGGAGTATTCTCCACGACCACCATGTTTTCTCCCTGTTGGCCCGCGAAGCCCAGTTCCGCCAGCGCGCTATTGGCGTCGGTTAACAATCGCTGTTTGTACGCGGGATCGGTCCAGGCCCGCGCGACCACGCGCGCGCCGTTACGAGGACCGATCTTGTTCTCGTAGGCGTCAACCAGGGCGTCGAGGGCCGCGCGGTCGACCAGTCCTTTTTCGACCAGGAGCGATTCGAGCGACTTCACGCGCAAGGCGAGATCGGAAGGCACGGCCTGATGGTCATGGGTATGACTATGGACTGCTTCCCCGGATACACCGCCGGTCGCGGCTGGTTGTAGGTCTGTCTTCTCCATTTTGGCCCTTCCAGTCCCTGGCGTGAACATCGGCCAGGTTGGGAGAGCCGAGCATAGCATTTTTCGGGGGCATGCAGCGGCGCCCCGGTGAGTGCCGGAGTTTTGAGTTTTGGCCGCGGGCTGCCGGTAAGCGGCCGCGGCCAGTGCTCATCAGTAGAACAGGTAGGCGTAAGAACCGAAGGGAGCGGCATAGAACCCGCAACTCGGGCCGCCATATCCCCAGACCTGTCCGGACCAGTTCGCGTAGGGATCGTAACTGGGGTATCCGTGGTAGGCGGCGCTGTCCCTAAATATGGTGTAATCGCTGCCGGGAAACTCGGAGCAGGAGGTGATGTTGTAAGCTTCGAGCACGCCTGCATACGCCCAGTTCCACTGCAGCCCGGAAGTCCAGGCGGTGATCCAGCTACCGGCCCCGTTGGTTGCGTCGTAAGCGTAGACTTCCCAATAGACGGTGCCGCCGGAAACACCGGTGATCCAGGTGTAACCGTAGATCGTGTCGCCCGGCGAGACGTTCTCCGCGGGGCTGACGAAATAGTAGCCGTTCGAGCCGACGAGCCAACTGGCGATCACCCAGTAGTTGCCGCCGAACAGTCCGTTGCTTCCGTACTGCAAGACAGGCTGCAGGATCCATTGGCCGTTGCTCGGTTCCGTGCCGTTGAACAGGTAGATCAGGCCGCCATTGGCGGGAGGATTGGTGGGTACGGTCCAATTGCCGTAGACGTAGTCGACGTTATCGCCGCTTCCCAGGGGTACCTGCTCTTGGACGGACTCGACCCAGCCGTTTCCGGCCGGCAGTTTGGGAGCTCGGCCGTTCCGCGGCCGCGTGATTATTCCCGCTTGGGAGCACGGATTATAGTGCCCGACGGAAACGCCGTTCAACGTAACGTCACCGGTGATGGTATCGCCGTTGACGACAACCCGGGCGCCTTTGGGAATTTGATGGACGCACTCCGGCGGGACGAGGGCTCCGGGGATCTGCACCCAGCCCGGGTGGGCTGCTAAATTTACAGCCGCGTTATCGCCTTGGGCGAGCGCGGCTGAAGCAACGCAGACCGCCAACAGGGCGGCGCGCACCATGTTCTTTCGTGACATAGGGTATCCTCCAATTGCTACGTTCGTGGCGGCGGCTGAAGCCGGCCGCTCGCCGGTTGGGGAGCGCTTCACAACCCGTTCCATTCGGTTAACAAGTTGTGACGGAATCCGGTGGGGCGTTACGACGAGACTTTTCCTGTCGGGGAGTTCCTTGCCGGGGGAGCGTACTATTAGGTGCAACGAGGATGTCTGGACACCCGTGTTAATCTTTTATACTGTAGCTTTTGGGTGAGTCCTAAGTACTATAGCCGGATGCCGGACATTCCGTTACGGACCGGCGGGGCGCCGTTCGCCGCACCGAATCGGTCAGGCGCGCTTTCTCAAATTTCTGGAGGATCTTCGTCGATGCTTTCCGTATTAGATGCCAGTCGTGTCAGCCGCCCGTATCAGGGGCGCGCGCTTTTGCGGCTCTTGCTGTGCTTCTTGGCACTGGTAGCCCTTGCCGCCCCGGTTCTTGCTCAAGAACAGGGCGGCGGCGAGGCCAATCTCATTTTGCCGGACTTAAACTCTGCGCCCCCGTTCCTCGGCGGGATCGCAGGCCGTTCCCTTCTGATGGCCGGCCTGGTGGTGAGCGCTCTCGGTTTTCTTTTCGGCATCATGATATTCGTCCGATTGCGCAACATGGCCGTCCATTCGTCGATGAAGGAAGTCTCCGAGCTGATCTACGAAACCTGTAAGACATACCTCGGCACGCAGGGAAAATTCCTGATTTTGCTCGAACTGTTCATCGCCGTAATCATCGTCTTCTATTTCGGTTTCCTGGGAGGAAACAGCGCCTTCCGGGTAGCGATAATTCTGCTGTTCAGCGTAATCGGCATTTCCGGGAGTTTTACGGTGGCGGCCTTCGGGATGCGGGTCAATACGTTCGCTAATTCGCGCACCGCCTTCGCGTCGCTTACCGGGAAGGCGTATCCGTGTTACGACATTCCGCTCCAGGCGGGAATGAGCATCGGCATGATGCTGGTGTGCGTCGAGCTGCTGATCATGCTGTTCATTCTGCTATTCGTGCCGGGCAACCTGGCCGGACCGTGCTTCATAGGGTTCGCCATCGGCGAATCGTTGGGCGCGGCCGCTCTTCGCGTGGCGGGCGGTATCTTCACCAAGATCGCCGATATCGGCTCGGACCTGATGAAGATCGTGTTCAAGATCAAAGAGGACGATGCCCGCAACCCCGGAGTGATCGCGGATTGCACGGGCGACAACGCGGGCGACTCCGTGGGACCTTCGGCGGACGGGTTTGAAACCTATGGCGTGACCGGTGTCGCGCTGATCACCTTTATTCTTCTCGCGGTCAAAGATCCCGTAGTGCAGGTGCAGCTTCTGGTGTGGATCTTCTCGATGCGCGTGATGATGGTCATCTCTTCCGGGTTGGGCTACTTCATCAATGGGGCCATGGCGAAGGCCCGCTACGGCAATGCCGAAAAGATGAACTTCGAGGCGCCTCTGACGACTTTGGTTTGGCTCACTTCGCTTCTCTCGATCGCTCTTACCTTCCTCATCAGCTACGAGATGATTCCGGCCTTAGCCGGAGATAGCTCGCTGTGGTGGAAGCTTGCCATCGTTATTAGCTGCGGGACTCTGGCGGGTGCGATTATCCCCGAGTTTGTCAAAGTGTTCACCTCTACCAGCTCCGCGCATGTGCGCGAAATTGTGACCAGCTCGCGCGAGGGCGGCGCTTCACTAAACATCCTGTCGGGTTTTGTGGGCGGCAACTTCAGCGCATTTTGGCTGGGCCTCACGATGTTGGGCCTGATGACGGTTGCCTACGAAACCAGCACCTTCGGCCTGGCTAATTTGATGGTCGCGCCCGCTGTGTTCGCCTTCGGCCTGGTGGCGTTCGGGTTCCTGGGCATGGGCCCGGTTACGATTGCGGTTGATAGCTATGGTCCCGTGACAGACAATGCGCAGTCGATTTACGAGCTGTCGACGATCGAGACCATCCCGGGCATTTCGCAGGAGATACGGAAGACCTTCGGATTTACGCCCGAATTCGACCGCGCCAAAGAGAACCTGGAAGAAAACGATGGTGCGGGCAACACGTTCAAAGCCACTTCGAAGCCGGTGCTCATAGGCACGGCCGTGGTCGGCGCCACCACCATGATCTTTTCCACGATCGTTGCCCTTACCAACGGCCTGACCACGAACCTCGACAAACTCTCGCTGATGTACGCGCCGTTCCTTCTAGGTCTGATTGCCGGCGGCAGTGTGATTTACTGGTTCACGGGCGCGAGCGCGCAGGCCGTCACCACCGGCGCCTACCGGGCAGTCGAGTTCATTAAGCGTCACATCAAACTCGAAGGGGTGGAGAAAGCATCGGTGGCCGATTCCAAGAAGGTCGTGGCCATTTGCACGCAGTACGCGCAGAAGGGCATGCTGAACATCTTTCTCACGGTGTTCTTCATCACGCTGGCGTTCGCCTTCATCGAGCCTTTCTTCTTCGTGGGGTATTTAATCTCGATTGCCCTTTTCGGCTTGTATCAGGCCATATTCATGGCCAATGCCGGCGGCGCCTGGGATAACGCGAAGAAGGTTGTCGAAACCGAGCTGCGCGCCAAGGGAACGGAGCTGCACGCCGCCACCGTCGTGGGCGATACGGTGGGCGATCCGTTTAAGGACACCAGTTCGGTTGCGCTCAACCCGATCATCAAGTTCACTACGCTCTTTGGCCTGCTGGCCGTCTCTTTGGCGGTTTCGCTGACGCGTCAACAGGGCGCCGGTTTAAGCGATGCGCTAGCCGCGGTGTTCTTTGTAATTGCGCTGTTCTTCGTGTACCGAAGCTTCTACGGGATGCGCATCGAAAACAGCCAAGGCGAATAACTGCGGGGCGGTTCTATTCCGCCGGCGCGTTTTGCGCCCGGCCGTTATACAATCGATGAACCATCGCCATGTGGCAACAGAACTATACTCCCGTTGCCGGCAGCCTTGCGCTTTCCACACTGGTTGCCGCCCTGCCCATTTTTGTTCTCCTGTATCTGCTCGGGGTCAGGCGGGTGCCCGCATGGAAATCGGCCCTGGTTGGATTGGGAACGGCCATTATCGTCGCCGTTGCGGCTTACGGAATGCCCGTCAATCTAGTCGTAGAGGCTACGATTTACGGGGCGGCGTTTGGACTTTGGCCGATCGGCTGGGTGGTGTTCACTGCCGTCCTGCTCTACCGGGTTACGCTCGAAAGCGGTAAGTTTGAACTCCTCAAGGACTCTATCGCTCACCTTGCGGACGACCGGCGTCTGCAGGTTCTGCTGATCGCCTTCGCTTTCGGCGCCTTCATCGAGGGGGCGGCCGGGTTCGGTACGCCGGTTGCCGTTGCCGCGACCATGCTTGCCGGCCTTGGCTTTTCGCCGTTTTATGCGGCCGCCATCTGCCTGCTCGCCAACACGGCCCCCGTAGCCTTCGGTTCTATTGCGATTCCGATCACCACTCTGGCGGTCACGACCGGATTGCCGCTCGACCGCCTCAGTGCGGGCGTGGGGCGCATGTGCGCGCCGGTCTCTATTTTCATCCCGGCCTATCTGATCTTCGTCATGTCCGGGTGGAAGGCCCTGCGCGCGGTGCTCCCCGCGGCGATCGTCTGCGGCGGCGTGTTCGGGGGCATGCAGTTTCTGATTTCCAATTTCGTCGGACCACAACTGACCGATATCCTTGCGTCGCTCTCGGCGATAGGCGGGCTGGTGCTGCTGTTCCAGGTGTGGAAGCCTCGCGATGTCGTACGCGGCGTGCGCCGCGGTCTGCCGCATACCGGCAGTCAATTGCTCCTGGCGTGGGGCCCGTACATTCTTCTCGTGATTTGCGTCCTGATTTGGGGTTACCCGCCGGTGCAGTCCTGGCTTGCGAGCAAGAATATCGTATTTCCATGGCCCGGGCTTCACAATGCGGTCCAGCGGGTTCCGCCGGTTGTGGCTAAGGCCTCGCCATACGGCGCCACATTCAATTTCAGTTGGCTCGCCGCGTCCGGCACCGCTTGCCTGTTAGCAGCGTTTCTCAGTTCCTTTGTCGCGGGTCTGACGCCGGTGCGTTTCGCCCGTGTGATTGGCCATACGGCGAAACAGCTTGCGCTTGCGGAACTCACCCTGGCTGCGGTCCTGGGCATCGCCTACGTAATGAATTACTCCGGCGGGACCGCCACTCTGGGCTTAGCCTTCGCGGCCACCGGTGTCACATTTCCGTTCTTCAGCGCGTGGCTGGGATGGCTAGGCGTATTCCTGACCGGCAGCGACACTTCGGCAAACGCCCTGTTTGGGACCTTGCAGGTGGTCACCGCGACCAAGCTGGGGATGAATACGGTTCTCATGGCCGCGGTGAATTCGGCGGGCGGCGTCATGGGAAAGATGATCAGCTTGACCAGCGTCGCGGTAGCTGCCGCCGCGACTTCCATGAAACGCGAGGATGAGGCTCTGCTTTTCCGCTTCACCCTCAAACACAGCCTTATTTTGACCTCCGTGATCGGAGCCCTGGCCCTGTTCTATGCCTACATCGCGCCATTCTGGGCGCCATAGCGAGCCGGCGCTTGGGTAAACTGGTACATTGAACCTCCTGGATCTCTTCGACTTATCGCTGCAGGGCCGCCGCGAGGCAATCGGTCTTGAATTTGGAGACCGCTCGTTCACCTTCGGAGAGATCGATTCCCGCAGCAATCGTCTGGCGCGGCTGCTGCTCCGGCGCGGCTTACAGGCCGGCGACCGGATCTGTGTCTATCTGGTGAACTCGGTCGAGATGATCGATATCTATCTCGCCTGCGCCAAGCTCGGGACAATCTTTGTTCCGATCAACATTCTCTATCGCGACCGCGAGATGAGCCATATCTTGCATGATGCCGATCCCGCGGCGGTGATCTCGGATGCGAGTTTCCCCTCGCCTGTCCCCATTTGGCACCCGGCGGAGTTGACGGCGGATGCACTGGCGCTGCCGGATGAGCGGCCGAGCGGCCCGCCCGACGGCGACACACCGGTCGGCATCATCTATACGTCCGGTACCACCGGGGTTTCGAAAGGCGCAGTCCTCACCCATAACAACTTCGCAGCCAACGCGATTAATCTGGTGACCTGCTGGCAGATCACCGCCGCCGACCGCTTCCTGCTCGCTCTGCCGCTGTTTCACGTACACGGCCTGGGGAACGGCCTGCATTCCTGGCTGCTCAGCGGCTGCCGCATGCGCCTCCTCGAACGGTTCGACCGGCAGACGGCTGCGCAAAGTTTTTTGGATTTTTGCCCCACTCTGTTCTTCGGCGTGCCTACGATTTATGTCCGCCTGCTCGATTTTCCGAGGGATCAGGCGGCGGAGATCGGCAGGTTCATGCGCCTGTTCGTCTGCGGCTCCGCGCCTCTGCCGGCGCAAGTGCTGGAAGAGTTCCGCGCCAAGTTCGGCCACACGATCCTGGAACGATACGGCATGAGCGAAACCTGCATGAACATGTCGAAT
>JAFAWA010000063.1 GCA_019242155.1 Terriglobia bacterium
TACCGTCGCTGTGGCCCAGGAATCGCCCGTCTGGTCTTTCCGCGATTTAGATACGGCCACCCGGCAACTAACGAGTCTCACCGGTTTGAGCGGCGCGGAGCGTGAACAGGTGCGCAGCATCCAGGCATCTATCGGCGAGCTGCAGGAAAAATTCCGCACCGCGTTTCCGGGTACGCAAGACGCCGCTGCGGTGCAGCGGAATTTGCCCCAGCCTTTCCGTGAATCCATAGCCGCGGATTTGGCCTCTATCCGCATGCTGAACCAGACCGGTGAGGCGCGCCCCAGCGCCTCCAAGACGAGGCCGCGCCGTGCGATTCTTGAGGAACTGAGCGCCGATTTGGCGCTTAAGGCTAAGTTCGGGGGTAGCGGCTTTGGGCTGGGCGGCGGCTTCCCAGCCGTTGTGAAAGTGACGGTCGAGACTGTGCGCCAGGGTAAGAAAGAGGACGGCTTATGGGTCCGCGCAAATCCGCGCCGCTATGGTGTTACTTCTGATCCTATGTTTGTCTTCAACTCGGCCACGAGCCCAACGGCCACGAATCTTCCTCCGGGCCTGTTCGTCCTATGGGTCGAGACGGCGGACCACCACGTGATCGCCTCGCAACCCGTGGAAATCGGTAGCGCCAACAAGGACTCGGAACTGATTCGTTTTTCGCTACCGTAGGAGTGTCGAACGCGCATGTCTAACTTGCTCAAAGAGCATTGGAACCGGCTGGTCGGATGTGCGGCTTCGTTGATGACGTTATTCAGCGGTTTCGTCGCCGCCCCTCCCTCGTCCGGCGCGGGGGACATGTGGTTCGCGTACGGTAAGTTTCTGGTCGCCGTCCTTGCGGGGCTGCTGCTGCTGCCGATGCGCATCTGGTCGGCCAGGGAACACGCCTGGCAGTGGTGGGCCGTGGCCTTGGCGATGGCCGTAGGTTCTACTGCCGTATTTCTGCACTACAATCAACTGCTGGACCGCTGGACGGTGCCGTACTGGAGGGACAGGCGCGCAGTCGTCGGCAGTGTTCTAACTCCGGATGCGCAGCATTATCTGCTTCAACAAACCAGCCAGGGACAGCCAATGGACGATCTGCGACTCCTTAAGTCGTATGGCGGCAACGCGGCTTCTGTTTGGAATTCGGAAGAGATTTCCCAACGGGAGAACCGGCTCGTTTCTTGGTATTTGACAGCAATTCTTCTGCTGGCGGGCATGGTGATCGCCATAGCCCAAGCCAGTTATTGTCTCGGCCGCAAGCCTCGACGAGCTAAGGCATCTAGTCCGTGAGCACTCGTTGACTCCGCGTGCGCTTCAAGCGCATGCGTCGGCACCCGGCAACCTACGTAAAGCGTTGGGTGCGCAGTCAGAAACGCCTGGCCGTCCGATAAACTTCTCAAACACCTCTTACTTTCGACGACGGTCTTGCAGCTGTCTCAGTAGTGTGTCAACAACCGTCGTGTCCTGGCCGAGCACTTCAGCCGAGCGGAAGAAAATATCGGTCTGATCCAGGTAGCCCGTGAACAGAAAAGCGCCGGGACCTTCGGCCGTAATCGGCACCGAAGTTCCAGCGTGCCCTCCCGTCCGAAAGCCTACCACGAGCCGTTTTCGTCCCTTGCCGTTTACCTCGCGATTTTCCGGGTAGCCGTCGCCATCGGCATCCTGATAGTCGGGAAAACCAGGGCGGTCGTCCGATCGGGCGATTTCTGAAGGCACGTTCCCAACGCCCAGACCGGAGCGCAGATTCACGATGGCATCGCGGTAGTAAGTGCCGCTCTCGGTCTTAACGGCCTTGCGGTCGGTGAGGTCTCGATCGCTGAGGTCTGCGACTCCCAGGATGGACATGGTTTGATCATGGTCGGCGGTTACCAGAATGAGTGTGGGGCGCTCAGCGTGCTGCCTGGCCCAAGTACGCGCGGTACCGACGGCTTTATCGAGTTCGATCACGTCCCAAATGGTCCCTGCAGCATGATTGGGGTGTGACTCCTTATCGATGAGCGCGCCCTCTACCTGCAGCGCGAAGGGCTGATCGCCATTGGCGCCCGAGAGGATTTCCACCGCCTTTCCAGTCATCTGTTCAAGAAACGGCTGGTCTTTCCAGACACCAAAATCCGGAAGCGGCTCACTCCCCGGGCGCGCATTTGCGCGGCCCAGTAGGCCAAGTTTGTCATACGCCGGCTGCATGTTGCCATTCACTTTAACAGTCAGTCCGTTAGCGCTACGCTCCGGTTCGTTCGCGCGGCGAAACAAACCGAGCACTTTAGTGGTTCCTGGGTTTAGCATAGACAACTGGAGCGAATTGGTGACGAAGCTATATCCTTTGGACCGGAATTCGCTCACTAGATCGCGACTGTCGGGGCGTACGTCGGCATCGAAATCCTCCTTCCCGCCGCCCAAGATGACGTCGAACGCGGGTGAACCGCCGAGCATGGGGTTTTCGAGGTATTGGCGCGCAATCTCGAAGGTAGCGCCGCGAGTGGCAACATGTGAACCTTCTGCCGCGGGCGTCGCGTCTGTGATAAATGCCGTGGAGACATCACCGGTTCGGTAGTGATAGAGACGTTTCAGGTATTCGAGGAACGTTTCAATTCTGGGATTATCCCGGACAGCGTCAAGGGCGCCAGTTCCGCCGGGTCTACGCCAGCGGCAATCGGTCCCATCGGGAAATGCAGCCAGCATGCCGGTGAGCGGCTTATTTCCGGTGGACCAGTGAGTGCCTGTTTCCGCCGAGTCGGGCACCAGCGAGGCAAATCCGTAAGTCATCACCAGGCCCGTGACCGGCATCTGATCCATCTCCTGCAACGTGTCAAAGAACCCTTCCCGGATTCCCGGAACTCCCGGGCGAGTCTCTACCGAGCGCCCCACGATGCGCCCGGCGTCCCGATAGGCATTCCCCATGCCGTCGCCGATAAAAAGAATGTAGTTGCGGGGCCGCTCTGGGAGAACAAACGGTTGCACTACGATATTGCGCTCCGTGTGAAGCCGCTCGCCTCCGCTTTGTAACTCGACTGTAAGTCTTACATCGCCCGGCTGAGTGAATTCGAACAGATCCGTGCGATATACCAAGCCCGAGGTTCCGTTGCAGTCCAGTTCGGTTCGCACGGGTGCCCCGAAGCGCCCGGTGATATCTTGACCGTTGACAGTCACTCGGAGTTGCGCTCCTTCCGTGACGTTTCGCGCCTCAAGTACCAGGTCCACACGCTGCCGGACGAGCAGGCGTATCTTTTCGGGTAGCAGAATATCCAGCCGCTGCGGTCTCTGAGCAAACAAACCTGATCCTGCCGGCAGCAGAAGTAGAAGGGTCCTCAAGGTGCGCATTAGATTACTTTGGCAGAGGCATCTTACAAACTCGTGAACTGTGCTTGTGATCTCTGTGTAACACTTGCGCGCTATGATGAGCCACCATGCGCCGCAAAGTTGTTACCGCCGCCGCACTGATCCTCGCCATTGCGGGGTTCGTCTATTCCCAAAAGGCCCGTGTCCAAACAGTAGGCCGCACCGATGACGGCAGTTTCCTCTTAAACACCGGCTGGCGCATCCGGCCTGCCGGGAAGAATATTCCACTCTCAACACTCCCTATGTCTCACGTTCTCGCTCCGGACGGGCGCATGCTGGCCGTCCTAAACGGCGGATACATGCCTTCGTCTGTGAGCCTTGTAGACCTGGAGACTACACGCGAATCGGCGCGTGTCACGATTACGGATGGATGGCGCGGCCTGGCTTTCTCGCCTTTGGGGGACAAGCTATACGCAGGCAACGGCGCGCGCGGATCTGTCACACAGTTCAGTGTAAGCGGCGGCAGCCTTGCGGTAGAAAGAAAAATCGATCTCTATCCAGCCGAAAAGCCCGGCGCGCCGCACTTAATCGCGGACATTGTCGCCGGAAGCACCACTCTGCTTGTGGCGGATGGAGAGCAGGACAAAATCCTGGTCGTCGATCCTGTCGAAGGCAAAGTTCTCCATTCGATAGCTGTGGCCCGCAACCCGTATTCGATGCTTCTCAGTCCCGACGGTACTTCCGTCTTCGTGTCCAGTTGGAGCACGGCCCAGGTGAGTGAGTATCGCCTCTCCGACGGCAAGGAGATGGCGAGGATTCCCGTTGGCGCCCACCCGACCGAAATGCTGTGGCTTCCAGCTTCGGAGGGGCAGGCCAGCGACGATGATGACGACGACACTCCCGCGGGTACTTCTCCGCGGCTTGCGGTCACGTGCGCGAACACTAATTTCGTCTATGTGCTGGAGAAACGCGGCACAGCCTGGCGTGTTAAGGAAAAGATCAATGTGGCCCTCACGCCGCGTCAACCGGTAGGAATGACTCCCAGCTCTCTGTCTCTCAGCCCGGATAAGCACCGCCTTTTCGTGGCCTGTTCGGATGCGAACGCGGTTGCGGTAGTGGATGTCACCGGTGCGGCCAGCAAGGTTCTAGGATTCGTTCCCACAGGCTGGTATCCCACCGCCGTGCGCTCTCTCCGCGACGGCCGGCTACTCGTGCTGAACGGGAAGGGTCTGGGGTCGCACCCCAATCCCAACGGTCCGAATCCTTTCCGCTGGCCTACGCCGGCACCCAAGGTCGAATACGTCGCCGCCATGCAGGAGGGCTCCGCGTCGGTGATCGGAAGCTTCGATCACCAGGAACTCGATGCCTACACGAAGACGGTACTGGAGAACTCGCCTTATCGCGATGCCCTTCTGCAGAACGCCGGAATAGCCAGGGGCAACCCCGTTCCCGATACGCCGGGTGGGCCGACTCCGATTAAGCACGTGATCCTGTTAATGAAAGAGAACCGGACCTACGATCAGGTCCTCGGGGACATGAAAGAGGGCAACGGCGATCCCAGCCTGGTGCTATTCGGGGAAAAGGTCACTCCGAATCATCACAAGCTCGCGCGCGAGTTCGTCCTGCTTGATAACTTCTATGTAAATGCCGACGTAAGTGCTGATGGCTTCTACTGGACTACTGCGGCCATCGCGCCCGACTCCAATCAGAAGACCTGGCCTATGAGTTATGCGCGCCGTGTTTATGCGCGCGGTAGCCGTAACCCCGAAGGCACGCGGCAGGCGCCGGGCGGGCACATTTGGGACAAGGCCGCCGAAGCGGGCGTCTCTTTTTATAACTATGGCTTTACCGCGATCAATCTTCCTCATCCGCCTGACGCCGGTATTCAAATTCGCGACGTACAGGACCCGATTCTTAAGCCACGCACCAGTTACTACTTCCGCCAGCATGATCGCTCATTTTCTGACATCAACCGCATTCAGGTCTTTCTCCACGATCTGGCTGAGTGGGAGAAGAAAGGCGACATGCCGCGGCTGGTTCTAATGACTATCGGCAATGATCACACGGAAGGCACCACGCCCGGAATTCGCTCTCCTATCTCATGCGTTGCTGATAATGACCAGTCGGTCGGTGTGATGGTCGAGGGCTTAACCAAGAGCAAGTTCTGGGGGTCTACGGCGATGTTCATCCTGGAGGATGATGCGCAAGATGGCGCAGACCATGTCGATTCCCACCGTTCGCCCGCATACGTGATATCGCCATATACGCGGCGCGGCGTCGTGGACAGCACTCTCTACAACACGACTTCGGTTCTGCGGACCATAGAGCTCATTCTGGGATTGAAGCCGATGACGGTGTTCGACGCGGCCGCGCGGCCCATGGCTAATGTCTTCGTAAGTACGCCCAGCCTTACTCATTATCAAAACGAATTGCCGCGAGTACCGCTCGATGATAAGAATCCAGTGCATTCCGCTACAGCCGCGCGGTCTTTGAAGCTCGACTTCAGCCAGTCGGACCTGGCGGATGAGCACGAACTGAATGATATCCTCTGGATCGCCATCAAGGGCACCACTCCGCCGCCGACCGTCCATAGCCGCTTCGCGCAATAGTTCGTTAATGCCTCTTTCATGAAATCGAAAAAGACGGCTGGTATGGTTGGGCAAATCTAACTGAATAGGAGATTGCATGAAAGTCGTGTCGGGCTTAGTGTGCCTCTTTGCAGCCCTAACTGTCGCTCCTCTCTATGCGCAATTCGAGTACGGCGAGGTGCTAGGCACAGTACGCGATCAAACCGGGGGCGTCGTATCGGGCGCTAAAGTGAGCGTCCGGGGCATCGAGACCAACGTAAAACTCTTCACGGTAACTAACGACCAAGGGAATTATTCGGTACCTGATCTTCGCGCCGGGAGCTACGAGGTCTCTGCGCAATCGCCGTGTTTCCGCCCAGCGCAAAGTGACGCGCTCATCTTGCGTGTGGGTGACCGGTTGCGCATGGATCTGACTCTGGAGCCGGGGCAGGTCACTGAGCAGGTCACTGTGGAGGCCGCCGCGGCCCCATTGCTCGAAACGGATACGAGCACGCGCAGCCAGGTGATCCAGAGCCGGCAGATTGAGGAGCTGCCGTTAAACAAGCGCGACTACTCGCAACTCGTCCTGCTTGCTCCCGGCACCACATACAATCCCGACCAGCGCCTTGGCGGGGCCATCAGTGTGAACGGAAATCGCACGCTTCAGAACGATTATCAGCTCGATGGCGTAGACAACAATTCCCATGCCACCAGCTTCCGTGGAGACCGCGTGGACGTCATTCTGCCCTCCGTAGATGCGGTCCAAGAATTCCGAGTTCAAAGCAACGGTTACTCCGCTGAGTACGGCCACAGCGCGGGGGCCGTGGTCAATGTCACTATCAAAAACGGCACAAATCAGTTCCACGGCGCCGGTTGGGAATTCTTTCGCAACGACGACATGGATGCCCACGGTTGGACTCCCACACTCGGCGGCGCAAAGCCCAAGGTGCGATTCAATCTTTTCGGCGCGAATGTAGGCGGTCCGGTTCGAAAAGACAAAACGTTCTTCTTCCTAAATTACGAGGGTGACCGTGAACGAGACGGAGTCATCTTCCAACAGACGGCTCCCACGGTTGCCCTTCAGCAAGGTAACTTTGCCGATCCACCGGCGGGTCTCGGAGCGACACTCAGGGCCGCACCGATTGATCCCACTACCAATCAGCCCTTTCCCAACGCAATCATTCCCCAGACCCGCTGGAGCCCCGTTGCATCCCGTATCCTCTCTTATCCTCAGTTCCCCGTACCCAACGCATTCCCACTCATTACGACGCCGGGCGCCTATATCAACACAGTCACCGATACGGTGCGCGCCGATAAGTTCGATATCCGGCTCGATCATTACTTAACCAGTAACTCGCGTCTCTTCGGGCGCTATAGCTTCTCCGACTCCGCCACCTTCCGGCCGGCTCCGTACAACGGATATGCAGAAGGGTCATTCAACGACCAGTTCGGCAACACGCTTACACGCGCGCAGAGCGCGGTAATTGGCGATACGTTAACGCTCAATCCCTCCTCGATCCTTGACTTACGTATTGCCTATACCCGTTTAGGCGCCGGCGTGTTTCCTCCGAACTTCGGCTCGCCTAGCTCGAGCGACCTCTTGGGCATTCCGAACATGCCGCAAGGGCCGAAAATCAATGGCGGCTGGCCCAAGTTCAACATCTCCGGCCTCAGTGCGTTCGGCAGCACCACGTCGCAGCCGCAATATCAGATCCCCAATACATTTCTAGCCAGCGCGGTAATTTCGCTGCAGCGAGGCGCTCACAGTATTCGTGCAGGCACAGATATCACTTACATCCAGACCGCTATTCTAGATGTCTCGGCAATTCGGGGCACTTTCACTTTTAACAACACTTGGACCGGTAATCCCTGGGGTGACTTTTTGCTGGGATTGCCCACTTCCTATACCCAGACGAGCCTTTTCGTAGCTTACAACCGGAACCAGATTTACAACTTCTTCGTCCAGGACGACTATCGCATTCTGCCGAACCTGACCCTGAACCTTGGCCTACGGTATGAGTACGGAACCCCGATTTACGAGAAGTATAACCGCCTTTCTAATTACGACCTCGCGACCGGCACCCTGCTTACGGCCACTAACCCCGGCGTGATCAACCGGTCATTGGTCAATCCGGACCGCCTGAACTTCGCTCCCCGTATCGGCCTTGCGTGGACAGTGCGGCCGCGGGTTGTGGTGCGGTCGGCCTATGGCATCTTCTATCAGCACACCTTCCGGCAGGGGCGTGAAAATCTGCTGGCGGAAAACCCGCCCTTTTTGCACGACCTCACCCGCTCGCAAGGTCCCGGATCGCCTGCCTTCGTGACGTTGGATAGCGGACCGCCCTTCAACTTCTTCGCTACTGCGCTGCCCACCGACCAGGCCGTGCGCGGGAACGACCCTAATTTGAAGGCCGGCTACGTCGAGCAGTGGAACCTCACTACGCAGTACGCCATCGCCAAAGACTGGATCTTTGAAGTCGGCTATGTAGGGAACAAAGGCACACACCTTTCGCGGTTCTGGAACGCCAATCAGCCATACACGGCCGGTCCCTCGGCTACATTAGCGGCGCGACGCCCGAACCCTGGCTTCGGCGACGTGGAGTACATGGATTCCGGCGGCAATAGCTTCTACAACGCGCTTCAGACTCGCCTGGAAAAGCGCTTTTCGAACGGCATGACACTGCTGCATTCGTTCACGTACGCGCGCGGCCTCGATAACGTCGGCGCCTGGAACGATGCCAACCCCGGCGCATCCCTCTATCCTCAGGATGCCTACAATTTTGCCAACGAAAAAGCTCTGGCGGAGAACATCGTAAAGCTCAACTCGGTCGCAAGCTGGGTGTACGAATTACCGTTCGGCCGCGGCCGATCGTTGATGACCTCTGCTCCGCCCGTAGTAAACGCGCTGCTCGGAAACTGGCAAGTGGACGGCATATGGAACTGGCGCACCGGTCTGCCGCTCACAGTAGCGAGCCCTGCGTGCGCCAACTGCCAGATGGGCGGCGACCGCCAGACACGGGCGAACGTGGTTCCCGGTGTTTCTCCCTCGGTCAGCAATCCTGGCCCTGCCGCATGGTTCAATCCGAACGCATTTGCGCTCCAAACCACTCCGTACGGCACTGCGGGCCGCGACACGATCTGGAGCCCCGGTCTGCAGCAATGGGATCTCGGCTTAGCTAAGAGCTTCTCGGTTGCCGAGCAGCGCTACTTTCAGTTCCGCGCGGAGGCATTCAACACTTTCAACCAGGTAAACTTCAAGCCGCCTCTCAACACTGTTGGAAGCCCTGGATTTGGCACCATCACCGCCGCAAACCCCGGAAGAAACGTGCAACTCGGATTGAAGTTTTACTGGTAGACCTTATCATGAGCCGACTAACTCCAAGAGTATCGATTATTTCAATCATGTGTATGCTCGCCGCTGGATCGATCTTTGGCCAAACCGGCGGTTTGAGCGGCCATGTCGTAGACAGTAGTGGATTGCCGATCGCCGGCGCGCTGGTAGATATTACGAGCACCCAAACCAGCGAGGTCCATAAGAGTACGACCAACAGCAACGGCTATTACCTGTTTCCGCCGCTCAACCCGGGAACGTATGTAATCCACTGCAGCGCCATCAATTTCGCCAATGTGACCATGGAGCAGGTGACTCTGGAGGTGGGTACTTCGCGGGCTGTCGATATGGAGCTGAAACCGGCCAGCCAGGTGCAAACGGTCAATGTGACAGCATCCGCGCCAGAGCTGGTGACGAACCAGCCCGATCGGGGCAACGTGATTGAGAGCCAATTTGTACAGAATACGCCGCTGAACATCCGGAATCCGCTGCAACTCGTGGATTTCGCTCAAGGAGTCACCAATGTCAGCGTGCTTGGGTCTTCCTCGGGAAATAACAATGTCACTCAGGCGTTGACCAACACTTTCCGAATTAATGGAAGTAAGTCGGCAACCACTGAGAGCCTGTTGGATGGCGCCGCGAACACGACGTTGTATGACTACAATGCTGAAGCCGATATCCCACAGGTGGACGCGATCCAGGAATTCCGCGTGCTGACTACGGCGTATGCGCCGGAGTGGGGCCGGACCAGCGGCGGTGTGGTTACCTTTGCTACCAAAGCCGGCACCAATCAGTTTCATGGCAGCCTCTTTGAATACTTGCGCAATAGCGATTTGGACGCCAACGGTTTCAATGCAAATGCCGCAAGTATCGCAAAACCTCACTTTCAGCGAAACCAATTCGGGTTTACCATCGGTGGTCCTGTAACTCTTCCTCGCATTTATCACGGCAAGGACCGTACCTTCTTTTTTGTGACTTATGAAGGATTACGGCAGAGCCAGGCGAACTCGTTCTTAGGAACAGTCCCGACCGCGCTCGAGCGGCAGGGCAATTTCTCACAGACGCGGGACGTCAACGGCAATCTCATCGTGATCTACGATCCGAGCTCGACCGTGCCGGATCCATCGGCCCCAGCGGGAACCACGCGGTATATCCGTACGGCCTTTCCGGGCAACATCATTCCGGCCGTCGCGTTCAACAACGTGGGCCTGAATATTCTGAAAGACTACCCTTTACCCAATCAGCCGGGACAGGGCGCCAGCAGCGTAAATAACTATTTTTCCGATGCGCCGATTGTGAGTAACCAGAACACGGTCGACACCAGAGTCGATCACAGTTTCAGCGAGAGACACTCGATGTTCGCGCGATTCGATTGGTTTCAGCGCTTCAACTATCCGGCGGATCCCTACCAAAACGGCCTATCACCGGGGCTGAACAGACAGCGGCTGCCCGGTTATAACGCGATGCTTAACGACACATGGGTCCTTAACCCGACCACGATCTTCGAACACCATTTCGTGTACGCTCACCAGGAGTCTAACCGCATACCGGCAGGCTCAGGAGTGAACCCGACGACCTTGGGTTTCGATTCCACTGTGAGCGCGGGCTTGAGAGCTCTCAATTTTCCATCGGTGACGAACGTAAACCGTATCAGCGGACTCGGCCCATCAAACGGTCTCGAAGCGGATGCGGGCACCGTGTTCGGCTACGCGGCCAGCCTCTCTCAACTGAAGGGAAAACATTCGTTGAAGTATGGCATCGATTTCCGCGATTTTCCGACCCAACTGGATATCGCGCCGCTCGTGACAGTAACTGCTAACAGTAACTTCACCGGAGGGCCGAATCCCCAAGCTGCCGCGGGTAACTCCGGGAGCGGGGTTGCCGATCTGTTGCTGGGCGCCGCAACCGTCAGCAGCGGCTTTGCGCCTGCATACCATTTCAGCCATCCGTACTTTGCGTTGTACGCACAGGACAGCTATGCGATCACTCCAAAGCTTACCGTCACTTATGGTGTTCGCTACAACTTGGAGCTCCCAGACAAGGAACAGAAAAACCAATACGTATTTTTGGATCTGAATTCGCCTTCGCCTCTGAACGCGCAGGTGACTTCACTGGGAACGTTAACTGGTGGTCCCGGTTTCGTAGGTGTAAGCGGCCGTGGCTCCCGGCTTCAAACGACTCAGATGAGGAACTTCGATCCGCGGCTTGGCTTTGCTTACCGGGCGGACGAGAGAACTGTCATACGCGGCGGTGTCGGAATTTTTCATGCTCCGCCCGCCGACCTGGCCAATGCTTCGGCCGGTTTCGGCGTAATCACTACTTCGCGCCCGGCGTTGCCGAATGGGGTGACGCCGCAATTCAACCTGACTGATCCATTTCCGCAAGGCCTGATCCAGCCGACTGGTAACAGCCTCGGTCTCGATACTCTGTTAGGTCAGAACATCAGCGGGGTACCACGGCAGCAACAGGTCAGCCGCAGTGAACAATGGTCGCTCGACATCCAGCGGCAGTTGCCTGGGAATTTCGTGGTCACGATCGGGTACGCAGGGAATCACGGTCTGAACTTGTATGTGCCGGTAAACTACAACCAACTGCCCGATGCGGATCTTGCCTTGGGATCGAAGTTATTGGCGCAAGCTCCCAACCCGTTCTATGGCGTAATTACCGATCAAACTTCGACACTGAGCGCTCCGACGGTGCAGTACGGCCAACTGCTGCGCCCTTATCCCCAATTCCTGAACATGACCTCGACGGCCCCGAATGGTCAATCGAGCTATCACGCGTTGCAGCTTTCGGTGGAACACCGGTTTTCGAGCGGGTTGGCGCTCTTATTCGCTTACACGCACAGTAAGATGATTGATAATGTCGGCGACGTTTTGGAGAATACGTTTTCTCCGTTTCAAGCACACGACAACTACTGTCTCCGCTGCGACCGGTCCATTTCCAATCAGGATCTCGCGAACGTGATCCGGCTGAGCGGACAATACGATCTGCCGTTGGGACGGGGAAAACGGTTTGCTACCCAGGGATGGGCGGCGCGCCTGTTCGGCGGGTTTGCCGCCGGAGCCTTCTTCACCTTTGATGATGGCTTGCCGCTGAAATTGAGTTCTCCGAACTTTTCGAACTCCTTCGGCGGAGGTAGCGCCATGCGTCCGGATGCGACCGGGCTTTCTACCAGCATTCCGGGAGGGCCGCAGATGGTGAATGGCGGGTTGTACTTTAATCCGGCCGCTTTCGTTGCGACTCCGCCGTTTCAGTTCGGCAATTCCGCACGATACCTCGACAGCGTACGGGCTCCGGGTACCTTCAACTGGGATATGATGATCAACCGCCAGTTCAGGGTCAGGGAAGGCATCAGCGTCGATTTCCGCGCCGAGCTTTTCAATGCCTTCAACAACGTCCAGTTCGCCGGACCGAATACCAATATCACTTCTTCAAGCTTTGGCCAGATCTTTCTAAACCAGGTGAATACGCCGCGGCAGATCCAGGGCAGTCTGCGGCTGAGGTTTTAGCCATGAAGCAAACGAGGTTTTCTCCGGGCCGTGTGGCGGTTGCATTGCCTGTTGCCGCCCTTCTCTTACACGCGGCGTCGGAACAGTGGACGCCGGAGTGCGACGAAACTCGAACGGGGCAATACACGTTCGAAAAACTGGGCGGCTCCAGCCGGCGGCCGGTGAAGATCTATTTCTGCCCGGAAGCAAGTTGTGCCAAGAAATCCGAATTCGCTACTGTGACGGGCAACTCGTACTCCGCGCCCAGACCGGCTGGGGAGTCCCGCCCCTATTTTCTCGTGGAGCGGCGAAGCGATGACGGTAAGACGACCGCACGGATTATTGGTGCGCGCCGATTGGTACTCGAAGGCGCTTACAACTTTCGGGATCTGGGCGGATTGCAGACTGCCGACGGGAAGACGGTTCGCTGGGGTCAGATATTCCGAAGCGACACGCTCACCCATCTGACCCCGGCCGATTACCAGCGGCTCAATGCTATCGGGATCTCGCTCGTTTGCGATCTGCGGACTCGCGAAGAGCGCCAAAGCGATCCGACCGAATGGCAGGGTGGCAGCCCCGTCTTCGTTCTCGCGCCGGTCAGCGAAAACGACAGAGGCGCTTCCCAGAACAACGTGCTGGTGGACGCTTTGCAGTCGAACAAGATGACGGTGGAAGAGGGCAAGAAGTTCTTTGAGGCCTTCTACGTGGGGATGGTGTTCGACTCGGCGTCAAAGTTTGGAGCGGTCCTTCGAGCCATCGGAACCAACAACCGCCCCTCCATGTTTCACTGCACGGGCGGGCGCGACCGCACCGGCATTACGGCGGCGCTACTGCTGCATATGCTGGGAGTTCCGAACGAGACGATCGTTTCTGATTTCCTCCTCTCTACGCAGTATCTGAACGAACGTGCGGCGCCGTTAACCACAACCCCGGTGAAAGGCCAGCAGGCGAGTGTCTACGAAGAAGTGATTCGCCTACAGCCGCGCTACATCGAAGCGGTGTTCAAAGCCATCGACGGCCGCTTCGGCAGCTTTGACAACTATCGCAGAGAGGCACTGCATTTGAGCGACGTGGACGTGGCTGCGCTTAAGTCGCGGCTGCTCGAATAACGGCATTCTAAGTTGAGTTGCCGGCCTACTATCGATTTGATTTATGTCGATTCCGGTGGCGGCCATCGTGCCGCCGCGCGGGCGATTGTGGCCGCGGCGGAGGAACAACAGCGGCTTTGGAACCTCTGCCTGCATGGTGTGCAGCAACTGCTTGATCCGATCGACTTCATCCGCCACTGGACTGGAATTCCCTTCGAAGAAATCTACAATATCCTGCTCCGCCGCGGATGGACGCGAGGCTCGCATCAACTGCTGCAGGCGGCTCACCTGCTGATCCGCCTGACGCACGAACAGCAGGTCCGTGTACTGGAGCAGCATTGGCGGCGCCACCCGGTAGATATGGTGGTTTCGCTAATTCCGCATTACAACCGCGCATTGTGCCAAGCCGCAGCTAGAGCCTGTCCGGGGCGGCCATTCGTCACCATCATGACTGACATAGCGGACTATCCCCCGCATTTTTGGATCGAGAACCAGGATCAATACGTGGTCTGCGGCTCGGAGCGAGCTTGGGAACAGGCGAGGTCGTTAGGGCTGCCTGAGAGTCGTGTCCTGCGAATGTCGGGGATGATTCTGCATCCACGGTTTCATAAGCATGCGGCTCTCACGGCCGAGGAACGCGACTACGGCCGCAGGCAACTTGGCTTGCATCCCGGCGTCCCCACAGGACTCGTGTTGTTTGGCGGTATCGGATCACACGATACCGTTCGCGTGGTCCGGTCTTTAAACCGCCCAGGAGCCGGATTACAGTTGATTGTCTTGTGCGGCCGGCACCAGGAATCATCCACGTCATTGCGGAATATGACTCCGAACATTCCCATGCATATCGAGGGCTTTACCAGGGAAGTGCCCTACTTCATGTCTTTGGCGGATTTCTTCATCGGGAAGCCAGGACCGGGCAGCATCACCGAAGCACTGGCAATGGGTTTGCCGGTAGTGGTGGAGTGTAACAGCCGCACGATGGTGCACGAGCGATACAACGCGCAGTGGTTGCTCGATCACCAGGCCGGGCTCGTGGTGACGAACTTTGATCAGCTCGGGGACGCAGTTCATGAATTGCTCAAACCCGAGCGCTACAGTGTCTTCAAAGCCCATGCCGCCGCCGTGCGCAACACTGCCGTGTATGAGGCAGTGGAGTGGCTAGGCGAAATCCTTGAAAAGCACAACTCGCCGCGTTCTGAGCCTCAACTGTTGGCCAGCAAACGTTAACTGACGCCGGGATTGACTCTTGATTTGGCAGGAGCCGATACACGGCTCTCGGGTGACGAGTAACTCCTTGAGATCTCAAAGAAACCGGCTGGCCTTTGCTATGCATTCACTACCGTCATGACAGCAAAGTTTTCACTTACAGGTCTCTCCCTGGTTCTCATGATGTGTTTTGGCGGTTCACGGCATGATTTCCGGCTTCAGCCGCACCGCCGTGTACTTCCAAGGCCGCTCGCTATAAATAAGGCAACTCCGCTCTACACGTCGAAGAGCAGCGGGAAGCACTATCTGGCTCCCGACGACTTCGCCACCATAGTCAACATCAAGCCGTTGCCTTCATCGCCTGCACCGAGGCTGGAATATCGCCGTGGCCTGTAAGGAAAATGATGGGAGTCTCCAACCCGGCCTCGGCCATTTGCTTCTGTAGGTCGAGTCCACTCAGACCGGCCAGTTGCAGATCCAACACCAGACAACTCGGCGCCTCGGTTCCAACGCGCGCTAAGAATTCCTGGGCGGAGGCAAAGCTCTCGGCCTCCCACCCCATAGACCGGATCAACGGCTGAAGGCCTTTCCGGACCGACGGGTCGTCGTCAACAATCGCTACAATTGCGTCAGACTCTGCATCGGCATTAGTCCGCATCCGTTTCTCAATCCGTAACCGTCATCCTACCGTACGGCTTCGTCTCCAGGTTCGGGCTGCGCCAAAACAGAACAGCGCTGAGCATACGCTAGATTCTCGGCGGATGAGATATGGAGTCGCAGGCGCGTTAAGAATTACGAAGACAACATGGGCGTTGCGGTGGAATCCGAAAGAGCTATGAAACTATCTAATAGTTGTGTTTCAGAGGAACTTCAAGTCTAACGGCCGCAATCCAATGGAGTGTTAGAGTCATACGCGCTTTGGAGGAAGGGAAATGTTTAGAAGACTTCAATCGAGAATCGGCACCGCCTGGTGCACTTTGAGGCATAAATCTGTCATGTGGCCGTTGCACGGCGAATACGAATGCCGCACCTGCGGAAGGCGCTATCGCGCTTTCGGTGAGGAGCCGATGGCGGGCCGGACCAAACTTATCCTACTCAAAACCGCGGCTTCAGTCATGTTGGGCTTACTGTTGATGCTTGCGCATCCTCTACATGCCGCCGAACTTCAGCCCGAAACATTGGCTGCTTGGGACGCGCACCTGAAGGCGGCTGACGCCCTGATGCAGGAACGTGCTGCGGGGGGCCAACCTTTCCTATGGGTGGATGAGTCACCCGATCGCGCCGCGCGGGTACGCGGCGGTGAAGTGCTGGTCGCACCGGTGGTGGGGCACGGTACCAAAGCTGTGCCGCACGGTCTGATTCACGACTGGATCGGAACGATCTTTATTCCGGGTGCCACGATCGACAGCCTCCGAACAGTGGTCCACAATTATGACGACTACCAGCAGATGTACCGTCCGGTGGTTACATCATCCAGAACCCTCGCGTGCGCCGATGACGTCCAAGAATTCCGCATGGTGTGGCAACGA
Source organism: Terriglobia bacterium (assembly GCA_019242155.1). Lineage (GTDB taxonomy): Bacteria > Acidobacteriota > Terriglobia > Bryobacterales > Bryobacteraceae > PSRJ01. The sequence continues at coordinate 16,463 of JAFAWA010000063.1, forward strand.
AAAGTCCTGTTCGTGAGCGCTGCGATGCAAGGACTTTATCAGAACCATGATGTGATGTTGGACCCGAACCGCGGGTACGGCGTCACAGAGGCGGTTGAAATCCGCGAGATTCAAGGGTACGGCCATCCCGACGAGCGCCTGCTGCCGCCAAACACTGGAAGCGGCTTCATATGGCGCATCCGCAGCATTACGCGCTATGAGGAGCGGGACGGTGGAGTGTACCTGGAACTGGAGGCAATGGCCTTGACGCGCGATATTCCTGCCTCGGTGGCCTGGATGGTGAAACCGGTAGTAAATCACCTGTCCACCAATTCGCTAGTGGCGACATTACGTCAGACTCACGACGCTGTAGTTTCGCCGCAACACGGTGGGGAAAGCTCGGCGCTGTGTCCAGTTCCCAATCGCGGAATCACTCTGGCCAAGACGGGCGGGGAATAGCCTTGCGACCATGCATCGTTCAATGGCCGCACCTATACTGTCAAGGCGCGCACTTGAAAGTGTCGCGGCAACATGAGAATGTCCTAATTGGGCAAATTAGAAATGTCCTATTGACAGGGTTGACGCTGGAGGTTGGAAACCAAAGGACAACTTCTCATGAATCAGGTCGATCGGGATCGATTGGTGGCGTTGAAGAAGGCGAAAGAAAGGAAGATAACGCAGCGGCAAGCTGCCGAGGAACTGGAAATCAGTGAGCGGCAGGTTCGACGGCTTCTCGCCAGGCTGCGGAAGGTTGGCGACAAGTCGGTGATTCA
>JAFAWA010000302.1 GCA_019242155.1 Terriglobia bacterium
GTCCATGAAGATCAGGTCATAAGTAGCCATTTCTGCCATCCGGACGGCTTCCCGGCCGTTTCCGGCAATGTCTACGCGGCAGCCCAGCTTTTCCAGCATACGAAGTCCGAGCTTCTGGTTGACTGCATTGTCTTCGGCGAGCAGCACACGCCGCAGCCGTTCGGAAAGCGTTCGCTCCGGATTTGGAATGTGACCGGGCTGTTCGGTATCGCTCCCGGAGGTCGATAGGATCATGGGGATCGTCAGCGTGAACTCCGACCCAACGCCCGATTCGCTTTTGACGGTGAGCGTGCCGCCCATTAACTTCGCCAGTTCTCGTGAAATCGCCAGGCCGAGCCCGCTTCCTTCGTGCTTTCGCACGAGTGAGGAATCGACCTGCACAAATTTCCCGAATAAGAGCGGCAGTTTTTCTCGGGCGATACCAATTCCCGTGTCCCTCACCGAAATCCGGAAAATCGCCTGCCGCGCACCCGCCGCTTCGGCGGCCACACGAAGCGACACACAACCCGTTTCGGTAAACTTGATCGCATTGCCCACCAGGTTAAGGACAACCTGCCGCAGACGGCCCGCATCACCTTGCACCCACCGCCAAGGAACCTCGGTTTCCATGGCGTAAAAGAGGCCCTTGACCCGGGCCTGCGGCATCATGAGATCGCTGACATCCTGTAAGCAATCCACCACATCGAAAGCTGAAGACTGCAGGCTCATCCGTCCAGCCTCGATTTTGGCCAGGTCGAGAATTGAGTTAATCATGCTCAGCAGGGCTTCGGCAGAGCCGCGGATGGTTCCGGCATAGTCCTGCTGTTCGGGATTGAGATCGGTTTCCAAAAGCAGGTCTGTCATACCGATAATGCCGTTCATGGGCGTCCGCATTTCGTGGCTCATGTGCGTGAGAAACTCGCTTTTGGCACGATTGGCCGCCTCGGCATCCTTTCGGGACTGCTCGAGTTCCGCCGCCCGTAACAGGGTCTCCGTCTCCACACGCTTGCGCTCCGTGATGTCCCGCGCTACGCCGAGGATTGCCGGCTTACCATGAAACTCGAAGATGCGTGCGTTCATCTCGACGGGTAACCGGGATCCGTCTTTTCGGACCTGAACCGCCTCGAAAACGGCCGCAGCCTTTCCGAGTTCTAAAACGCGCTTTGAAAAACGGGCGGCATCCTCAGGGGAATCGATATCCGCGACGCATTTACGGAGCAGTTCGTGCCGGCTGTAGCCCAGATTGGAGCAGGCCACACCGTTCGCTTCCAAAATTCGGCCGTCGAGGTCGGTTATTAAAATAGCATCGTTTGCCGCTTCGAAGACGGCTCGAAACTCCATTTCGGACTGGCGCAGCGCGGCTTCGTTTTGCGCCCGCAGCAACTCCTTCCGCCGGACCTCGATTCCAAAGGCTAAATCGCCGGCGAGTTCTTCAATAAGGCGCTTCTCTTCGGGCTGAAACGCATCCGCCTCGGCAGCATAGATTACCAGCGCGCCCATAACTGCGTCGCCGGACCGCAGCGGCAGAGCGATGATGGATTTGAAACCATGCTGATCCACGGCCCGCCTGCACGGTCTCACTCCCATATCGGGTTGGGTGCCGCTGAGAATGATAATCTCACCGGTACGGATGCATGCGGACGCGGGGCAGGATGCTTCCCCCGAGCAGTGGGATCCCCGTCCTTCGAGATGGGGTATGGTTTGACCCGACACAGCTGCGGCGCGAAGGGATCTTTCTCCATCGTCTTGGATGAGTCCGATCCAGGCCAGCGGATAGCCTCCAATTGCAGTAACCGCCTGGCAGATATCCTGTAGCAGGCGCTCGATGGTTCCGATCCGCACCACGGCCTGATTGCAGGCGGATAAGACGCGCAAGGCCCTGGTTGCGCGATGCGCCTCCGCTTCGGCGCGTTTTCGATCCGTGATATCGCGAACGATGGCCTTGCGGAACTTACGCCCGTCCATTTCCAGGAATCGGAGACTTACTTCGACCGGAAAGGTAGAGCCATCCTTGCGGCGGTGTACCGATTCCAGCAGGCCGCAACCTTGTGTCTGGATCATGCTCCAGCGTTCCGCAAAATCCTCTTGCATGAGCCCGTTGCGCAAGTCGGAAATAGATAAATGGAGCAACTCTTCCCGGCTGTACCCGTAGGATGCTACGGCGCGATCGTTCGCGTCGATGATGCGCCCGTCAGCGTCAATCATCAGAATAGTGTCGTTTACCAGACTTCGGAGTTGTTCGTACTGGTCGGTGAGGGCGCGATGCTCCCGTTCGATTTGAGTGCGCTGGCGATCGAAGCGATTCTCGCGCGCATACCAGAAGCCCCGCAGGGTTAAACCGGCACTCGCCAGGAGCAACAGCATAGCCACGCCTGCGCAAGCGGACCGCTCCCGCAGCGAGTCATACATTCTGCGCGCATCCATTTTGGCTACGATTTGGAACGAGGTTCCGGGAATCGGAGTAACGGCGGCGAGGACCATAGCGCCGGTGTGGTCCCGGAAAAATCCGGCCTCGGTGGCAATGCTCTTCAGTGAACCCTCGCGGGATACACGTACGGGTGCTCTGCGGGCAATGTGGGGGTCGAGATTCTTAAGAAGTGCAGCATCTTCGGCCTGCATGAGCAGGCTTTCGCCGGACCGGTTGGAAAGAGGCCAATCGCGAAGTATGGGATCTAGAAATGACTTAGGATGCAGCCGCCAGACCAGCACGCCATTCGGTCTGGAGCCGGAACTCGGAAGGATCGGCGCAACCACATCCATCAAAAGATCCCGATTCGGCCCCCAATGCAAATCCGAAACCGCGGCCTTCCCTTCGCTCAAGCAGGTTTTCACCAGGGTTGCGAATTGCTCCGGATCGCGTAGCCAGTTCAGTGTCGAGGCGCGAAGGCGGCCTCGGGCGTCCAGGACGGCAACTTCCGCATGGCCCAAAGGCGTGAGCCAGGATCGGATTGCCTCATCGGACCTGCCGTCCTGCGGCATCGACGGATTTTCCGCCAACCGCCGCGTCTGCTGCATGCGTTCCTTGCGCCAGTCAAGAAATTGAGCCACTCTTAGCTCGGCTACCGCGGCCAATTCATGACGGATACCGGCCTCAACCGCTCTCCTCTGCCCTGCGTAGTAGCTGTATCCACCTGCGATTGCGGCCGCCGCGAACAATGAAAACAGCAAAATACCGCTGGTGCGACTGGGGCAGTCCTGCTTGACCGGGCGGTCGGATTCCAAAGCCATACGACACTGAACTAATCGGCCGGAATCGCGCGCCCTTGAGGATGGCGAATACGTCAACGCATGTAAAAAAGGCTTAAACGCGGTAAACCGGCGCTCTCAAGCAAGCTTCGCTCCAGATACTGCTTCTCGAGCATGGCGAGCTGGCCGGCGGTCATCTTCCCGCGGTAGGGTCGAAGCTGGCCATCGAGCGTGCGGCGCACGGCGAGCAGGGCCTCCTCACTTTGGCACGCCCGCGCGGAGGCGATCATCTTCTCCTCGAGCACAGTGAGCTCCATCTCGAGGCTCTCCAGATCGTGATAGCGTTCGCCGGCTTCGGCCGCCAGCCGTTCGAGCGCCACACGGGTGCCCTCATACTGCATCGGAAGGGACGCGGCATTGGTGCGCAGATAATCACGGAGTTCGTCCAATGCAAATGGCGGAGCGGCGGCAGGTTTCGCGGGACGGTCGCCGTCAGGCTGTCCCAGGCCGGCCATCCGCTGCGCCTCCGTCATTACTGCCTGCGCGCAAAAAGCCAGTGAGTTCACCATCTGCGTTTTTGTTTTGCGCCCTCGCCACTTCTCGAATGCGGCGTCGATCCCGCGCAGCACCGCCTCCAAAGGCACGCCGCTATTCTTCCAGGTTTCGATTAAAGCCCAGTCCAGCGGGGACAGCAGAAAAAGGCTTGTGCCGCGCGCCCTCTGAAAATGTTCTTCGATTTCGGTGAAGTAGTTGAAGTAATTGAGAACCCAGTCTTCGTTTTCCGTCACTGCGGATGGTTCCGTTCCCAGATCATTTGCAGGCCTTCGAGGGTGAGGTGCTCGTCCACCTGCTTGACGTAACGGGAGCCGGAAACGATGAGGAACGCCTGCCCGCCCGTCGCGATCACTTTGGTCTCCGGTCCGAGCTTATCCAGCATGCGCTCGAGGATCCCGTCGATCATTCCCACCGCGCCGAAGTAGAGGCCGGATTGCATGCTGGCCACGGTGTTAGTGCCGATCACATCGCGGGGCGGGCGGAAATCTACGAGCGGCAGCCGCGCCGTCTTCGCAAACAACGCATCGATTGCGATTCCGATGCCCACGGCTATGGCTCCTCCCAGATACTCGGCGTCCTTGGACATTACATCGAAGTTGATCGTGGTGCCCAGATCCACGACCACGCAAGGGCCGCCGTACTTGTAAAATCCGGCTACGCCGTTCACCAAGCGGTCAGCGCCGACTTCGGCCGGATTGTCATAGCGCACCTTGATCCCCAAATGACTCTTCGGCGTCACAAACAGCGCCTCGGTGCGGAAGTAGCGCTGTGTCATGGATGCCAGGGTGCTATCGAGCGGAGGCACCACGCTAGAAATGATGATGCCGTGAACGTAGCCGATGTCGAGTCCTGCCGGTATAAACAGGTTGCTGAGCAGGATGCCCCATTCATCGGCGGTTTGATTGGGGACGGTGCGCAGCCGCCAATGGGCGATCAGGTCTCGACCTTCGAACGCGCCGATGGTTATGTTGCTATTGCCTGCGTCAAGAGCGAGCAGCACGTACTCCTCCGGCCAGAATCAGACTGTCAGTACCGTCGTTCTTTCTTACTACCAGATAACCGGCCTCGGTCAGTCCGGCCGTTACACCTTCGATTGCGCCGGCGGGCTGATCGACTACCACGCGGCGTCCCAAAACATAGCTCGAAGCGCGCGTAAAAAGGCGGAGAACCGTGGCCGTATCGAGTGCCGCGAAGCTATCGACAGCGGAGAGCAGTGCCTGCACGATGCCTGTGCGAGAGAATTCGCGCCCGGCATAAACCCGAAGTGAAGTGGCCAGGTGCGTCAATTCGGCGGGAAAGGAAGTGTGGTTCACGTTGATGCCGATGCCCCCGATGGCACGCCCTTCGGTCAGCTGCACCAGAATGCCCGCGGCTTTTTTGTCGCCCAGCATCACGTCATTGGGCCAGCGAAGATCGCAAGCAACGCCTGTGGCGCTGGTGATAGCTTCCGCGGTTGCAAGCCCCAGCGCCATGGTCAGCAGCGGTTGCGGTTGGAGCACCATGGACATATAAATACCGCTCGCCGGTTCCGAATGCCACCGGTGGCCGTGGCGGCCCTGGCCGGATGTCTGTTCACCGGCGATAACTATCGTTCCCAAGGGACGCCCGGCGGCCCGGAGCATGGTCGAATCGGTGGCGTCATAGTACTCAATCCTGCGCTGAGGATAGGTGGCGCGGAGCTGACTGAGGTCGAGTTCGGTCATGGCCCCTTAGACGAGTTCCAGCCGAAAGCTGATATCTACGGCGCGCGCCGAATGGGTGATTGCCCCGGACGAGACAAAGTCGGCCCCGGTCCTGGCATACGCGGCCACGTTGTCTAATGTAATGCCACCCGAAAGCTCCACTTGGGCGCGGCCGCCGATTTCGCGAATCCATTCGGCCGCGTGTTCGGGCGTCAAGTTGTCCAAAAGAATATGGGTCGCGCCCGCGTCCAAAGCTTCTGCGAGTTCCGCCCGCGTACGTACTTCAACCTCTACAGGTACGTTCGCCTGCTGTGCCCGCTCGATCGCTGGCCGCACTCCACCCGCCGCAGCGATGTGATTATTCTTGATGAGAACGGCATCGTACAGGCCCATGCGGTGGTTGACAACGCCCCCCGCCGCCGCGGCTCTTTTTTCTAGGGCACGCATGCCGGGCGTAGTTTTGCGCGTGTCCAGCATCCGGCAATTCGTGCCGTCCACTTGCTCGGCGAAGCGCCGGGCCAATGTAGCTACACCGCTCAGGCGTTGGAGGAAATTGAGCGCCACGCGTTCACATTCGAGCAACACTCTTGCATTGCCCGCTACCGAGGCCAGAACATCGCCGTCATTGACATGGTCACCATCGCGACAGAGCGGTTTCAGTTCCTCTACGCCGCCGCGCGCATCATAGATCTCTCGAAGCAGATCCAACCCCGCGACCACCAGCCGTTCGCGCGCGAGGAAACGCCCGCGCGCCTTCTGTCCCGCAGGTACGCATAGCGCGCTGGTCACGTCTCCCGGGCCGATATCTTCTTCGAGCGCGAGGCGCACCACTTCCCTCATACCAGGGGGTCGAGCTTGCGCAACTGCGCCTCGTACTCTTCCAGTTTCTTGCGAATGCTCTCCACCACCTGCGCCGGCGCGCGGCTGACGAACGTGGGGTCGTTTAACTGACGCCGGCAATTCTCGATGTTCTTTATAAGTAGGTCGCGGTCTTTTGCATTTCGCTTGGCTTGCGCCTGTTCCTGCGATTTGGGGATCTGCAGCACGAGATCGAAGGTCACCGTCGAACGCATTGCGGGCGCGCTGGGCGCCGGTTCTTCTTTGAACGCGAGATGGATATTAGTCAGCTTTTGAATCCAGTCGGCGTGTTTCAATGCAATCCCGAGCGCCCCGTCGCGCGAGTAGAGCGCACCCTCAAGCTGCTGCCTCGGGTCAAGTTTGCTTTCGGCCCGCAGGGTGCGCGCCATAGTCACAATTTCCTGGACGATACCGATCTCGCGCTCCGCGGTATGATCCGTCATTTCGGAACGGTATTGCGGATAGGCCGCCAACGCGATCGATTGCGGCCTGTCCGAACGGCCCGCCGCCAGCCGCTGCCACAGTTCTTCGGTTAAAAACGGAATCGCCGGATGGAGCAGGCGCAGGGCTGTTTCGAACGCGGCCAGAGTATTGCGCCAATCGTGTGTCAGCCCGGTGTTGTCGCCGAAACTAAGCTTCTTCAGCTCCAGGTACCAGTCGCAGAATTCGTGCCAAAAGAAGTGCCACAGCACTTGCGCCGCTTCGTGGTACCGGTAGGCCTCGAGCGAACGGTTGGCCTGTTCGGCCGCGCTGTTCAGGCGGCTGAAGATCCAGCGATCTTCCACCGGAACTTCAAGCGTGTCCGGGCACGGCTGCGGTTGGTACTGCTCGAGCGAATCCGGCAGCCAGGGCGCAACGCCCGAGCTTTCCATTTTCAAAAACACGAACCGCGCCGCATTCCAAATCTTATTGGCAAATGCGCGCGAGCTTTCCATGCGCTCTTCGGTCAGCACGATGTCCGTGCCCGGAGCCGCCCCTTGCAACAACGCCATGCGAACTGCGTCCGTACCGTACTTTTCGGTGACTTCGAGAGGATCGATGGTATTGCCGCGCGTCTTCGACATTTTCTGGCGCTCGGCATCGCGCACCAGGCCATGAATGTACACCTGGCGAAACGGCACATCGCCCATGAACTCCATGCCCATCATGACCATTCGGGCCACCCAGAAGAACAGGATGTCGAAGCCGGTGATTAAAAGTGATGTTGGATAGTAGGTGGCCAGGTCCTCAGTCTGCTCCGGCCAACCGAGCGTTGAAAACGGCCATAGCGCGGAGCTAAACCACGTGTCCAGAACGTCCGGATCCTGCTCCAGGTGCGTGGCCCCGCAGCGCGAGCACGAAGCCGGCTTCTCGCGCGCGACCAGGATTTCGTGACACTCTTGGCAATGCCAGGCCGGGATTCTGTGCCCCCACCAGAGTTGGCGCGAGATGCACCAGTCGCGAATGTTGTACATCCATTCGTAATATGTCTTCGCCCAGTTAGACGGAATGATTTGAACGCGGCCGCTTTCGACCACCTCGATGGCTTTTTCGGCCAGCGGCTTGGTACGCACGAACCATTGGTTCGAAATCAACGGCTCCACGATCGTCTTGCACCGGTCGCATCGGCCCACGTTGAGCGTGTAATCCTCGGTCTTGAGTAACAGCCCCAGGCCTTCCAGATCGGCGAGCACGCGCTTGCGCGCTTCGAAGCGGTCCGCCCCGGCGTAGGGGCCGGCGGCGGCCGTCATGCGCCCATGTTCATCAATCACCTGAATTTTCGGCAAATTGTGGCGGCGGCCCGCTTCGAAATCGTTCGGATCGTGCGCCGGTGTAACTTTGACGGCACCGCTGCCGAATTGGGGGTCGGCGAGATCATCGAGAATGATGGGAATCGGCCGGTTCATCAGCGGCAGTTGCACGGTTTTGCCGTGATGAGCCGCATAGCGCTGGTCTTTCGCGTTAATTGCGACCGCCGTATCGCCCAGCATGGTTTCCGGGCGAGTAGTGGCCACTACCAGAAACGTATCCGTGAGGCCGTCGACCGGATAGCGAATATGCCATAGGTGCCCAGGTACTTCCGTATGCGCCACTTCAAGGTCGGAGATGGCCGTCTGGCATCGCGGGCACCAGTTCACCATGTATTCACCGCGATAGATCAGGCCCTTCTCATATAGGCGCACGAACACTTCCCGCACCGCGTTCGATAGGCCTGGATCGAACGTAAAGCGCTCGCGGCTCCAATCGCAGCTCGCGCCTAAGCGAATCATCTGCCGTTTGATGGTGTCGCCGTATTGCGCCTTCCACTCCCAGACGCGATTTACGAATTCTTCCCTGCCCAGATCCCGCCTCAGGATTCCCTGTTCGGCAAGATGGCGCTCCACTACCATTTGCGTTGCGATGCCCGCGTGGTCCATACCAGGCAGCCATAGGGTGTTGTCACCGAGCATGCGACGCCAGCGCACCGTCACATCGATTTCGGTGTGCTCGAGCATGTGGCCTATGTGCAGTGACCCGGTCACGTTTGGCGGCGGAATCACTAGGGAAAACACACGTCCGGCTCCGGCCTTACCAGGGGCGCGGAACATTCCAGAGTCGATCCACCATTGTGCCCAATGCGGCTCGAACCGCTGCGGTTCGTACACCTTGTCGATTTGCATGGGGAAAACTTCAGGATAACTCTTTCCCGGCAGAAGCCGGTTTGACAATTCTCAAAACTGCATGATATCGGTAGGAAGCTAACGGGAGATACTTTTGCCCATTAACTTAAAGCCCGTCGACGTGGCGGTGGTTGGACTCGGTGCGGCCGGCGGTGTCGCTGTACTGCCGCTCGCTCGGAGTGGGCTGAAGGTGGCCGGCATAGAAGCCGGGACCTGGATGGATCCCCGGAGCTTTAAGCCGGACGAAATTCATAACAATGTCCGCGGCCTGGTTACTACGGGATCGAAAGTCAAACGGGAGATTCCGACCTTCCGCACCAGCGTGTCCATGCCTGCGCGGCAAGGGGCAGCTCACCCCATGATGAACGCCATCGGCGGCACCTCGATTCACTACCATGCCCAAAGCTGGCGGTTGAATCCGTGGGATTTTAAGGTTCGCTCTTCGGCAATTAAGCGCTATGGGCCGGGCGCTATTCCGCCCGGCACTACGCTCGAAGACTGGCCGATAGCTTACGAGGACTTAGAACCTTACTACGATCTGGTGGAGTACGAAGTAGGCGTCTCTGGAAAAGCGGGGAACATACAAGGGAAGATCGACCCCGCCGGCAATATCTTCGAGGGACCAAGGCGCCGCGAGTACCCCATGCCGCCGCTCCGCGATACCGATTTTACAGAGCTGATGATGCGCGCCGGCAAACAGATCGGGTGGCATCCTTTCCGCGGCCCGGCGGCTATCAACTCGCAGCCGTATAAGGGCCGGCCCGGCTGCGCGTATCACGGATACTGCGATCGTGGCGGATGCCATGTGAGCGCCAAAAACTCGACCGCGGTGACCACCATTCCAGAGGCGCAGAAGACCAAGAACCTCACTGTTTTCGATAACGCGCACGTCACCCGGATCGTGACCGATAACAACCTGAAAGTTACGGGTGTAAGTTACCTACGTGAGGGCAAGGAGTATTTTCAACCCGCCAAGGTCGTCTTACTAGCGTCTTATACATACGAAAACACGCGCCTGCTGTTGCTGTCTAAGTCCAAAGCCTTTCCGAATGGCCTGTCCAACAACCACGGCCAGGTCGGCAAACATTATTTCGGTCATTGGGATGCGCAGGCAGGCATTGGTGTAAGTGCGCTTTTCCCGTTCGACCTCAATACCTGGTACGGCGCAATCGCGCAGGGTGTTGTGGTGGATGATTGGGCCGACGATAACTTCGATCACACCGGCCTCGGTTTTATAGGCGGCTATAGCCTGCACGCCTATCACGAAAAACACCCGATCGCATCGGCCGCCATGAGCACTTTCGGACGCGCCCCGGCCTGGGGCTCGAAATGGAAAGCCTTCGTTCACGAAAATGCCGGGCGCTGGACCTCCGCCTATTTACAATGCAACAGCTTTCCCTACGAGAACACCTGGCTCGACCTGGATCCGGTAATGAAGGATCCGTTGGGAGACCCCGTTTGCCGGGTTACCAGCGGCCCCAAACAGAATGAGCCGCGCGCCGCGCAGTTCGTCGTGGACAAAATGGAGGAATGGTTCCGCGCCGCGGGCGCAATCGAAGTTACTAAGAACGTGGGTAATGGTCCCGCTCTCTCCACACACGCTTTCGGCGGTACACGGATGGGCGATAACCCGGAAACTAATGTCGTCGATAAGTGGGGCTTCTCGCACGAGGTTCCCAACTTAGGCCTACTCGGCGGTTCCGTTATGGGCACTAACGGAGCGCGCAATCCTACCCTGACCTTGCAGGCTTTGGCATGGCGTACCGCCGAGCGCCTCGTAAATCACTGGAAAACCATCGCGGTCTAACCTTGCGGTTCCTGTTACTAATTCTGTTCGCGGGCAGCGGGTTTTCGGCGCTCATATATGAAATCGTCTGGTTTCAATTACTGACGCTCGCCATTGGTTCCACGGCGATCTCATTGGGCATTTTACTCGCGATTTTCATGGGCGGTTTGTGCGCCGGCAGCGCCGGTTTTTCCCGCCTACGGCTTACTTACCATCCTTTGCGTGTGTACAGCACGCTCGAGTGCGGGATTGCCCTTTTCGGTCTATTGGTTTTGTGGGCGATTCCTCTTGCCGGGCAGGCGTACTTCGCGGCAGTACCGCAAGGCTTGGCGGGAATGTTACTGAGAGGCCTGCTCGCCGCCATCTGTATGCTGCCCCCCACGATCCTTATGGGTGCGTCGCTGCCCGCCATCGTGCGCTGGCTCAAAGCAACACCCGCAGGGATCGCCTGGTGGGGCTTTCTGTACGGCGGCAACACAGCGGGCGCTGTGCTCGGCTGCCTCTTTGCGGGCTTCTACCTATTGCGTATCTATAACACCGCGACGACCACTTACGTAGCCGCAGCAATTAACTTATTAGTTGCGGCACTAAGTTGGATGCTCGCTTCCCGCACGGAACCGCTTCCGGCCCCCAGCGATCCCCTGGCGGCCCCGGCCGGAGATTGGCCCGTTTACTTCACCATCGCCCTATCCGGCGCTACCGCGCTGGGGGCGGAAATCGTCTGGACGCGCCTGCTCGGTATGATGCTGGGCGCGACCGTGTACGTGTTCTCGATTATTCTCGCCGTATTTCTTACGGGTCTCGCGCTCGGTAGCGCGGGCGGGTCCTGGCTCGTTCGCAGAGTTCAGGACGCGCGCATCGCTCTAGCCGCGTCGCAACTGGTTCTCATGTTGGGCATCGCATGGACGGCTTACATGATCGCCGGCTCCCTGCCTTACTGGAACGCCGCTCCGCTGCTGAACGGCGCGCCCTGGCTCACCTTCCGGCTTGATCTCATCCGGTGCTTTTGCGCCATTCTGCCGCCCACCCTGCTATGGGGCGCAAGTTTCCCGTTGGCCTGTGCCGCGGTAGCATCGCCGGGCGAAGACCCCGCCCGGGTCGTCGGCGGAATATATGCTGCCAACACGCTGGGTGCGATTGCGGGCGCGCTCGGTGCAAGCCTGGTCCTGGTTCCTTGGATCGGCACACAACAGACCGAGCGCGTCCTGCTAGCCCTAGCCGCCATTAGTGCCTGGGTGCTGCTGGTGCCCCGGTTGCGGACGCACCGTCCGTGGAGGTTCGGGGCGGCGCTCGTAGCTTCAGTGATTGTCGCGGTGCCTCTCATTTTGCGGCTCCCCGCCATTTCCGGCGGAGTGATTGCCTACGGGCGCCGCATGTCCACTTGGAATGGAACAGTGCTGTACACGGCGGAAGGGATTAATTCGTCGGTCGCGATCTCGCGTTCGAGCGACGGCGAGACAGAGGTCGATGTGAACGGGCACGTGGAAGCCACCACCGAGACCTACGACATGAAACTGCAGCGCATGGTCGGACACCTGCCCGGCGTTCTGCACCCGAATCCCCGGTCGGTGCTGGGAATCGGATTCGGCGCAGGTGTATCCGCCGGCACGTTCACCCGCTACCCTACGATCGAGCACATCACCATTTGCGAAATAGAACCGGTTATCCCACCCACGTCCACGCGCTACTTCGCCCGTGAAGATTACGACGTGCTGCACAACCCGCGCACGCGAATGGTTTATGATGACGCCCGCCACTTTGTGCTCACCACGCCGGAAAAGTTCGATATTATCGCCTCCGACCCTCTGGACGTATTCGTCAAAGGCACCGCTGCTCTGTATTCGCTCGAATATTTCGAAGCGGTGAAGCGCCATCTGAACCCGGGCGGCATGTTTACACTCTACGTGCCGCTCTACGAGACGGATGCGGTCACCATCCGCAGCGAACTCGCTACCTTTTTTGCTGCCTTTCCCGAGGGCACCATCTGGGCGAACACGGTAGGCGGCCAAGGCTACGACATGGTGTTCCTGGGCCAGTCCGGACCGCTCCAGATCAACCTGGATGAAGTCCAGCGGCGTCTCGAGCGGCCCGATTATGCGCCCGTGCTCGATTCGCTGCGGGGCGTGGGCATCGGCTCTGCCCAGGACCTGTTTTCGACGTACTCCGGCCGAAGGTCCAATCTCGAGCCTTGGCTACGGGGCGCGCCCGTCAGCCGCGATCGCGATCTGCGCCTGCAATACATCGCGGGTTGGGGCATTAACTCGGCTATGGCCGACGAACTGTACCGGCAGATTCTTGGGTATCGCCGCCTTCCCACCGATATTTTTGTGGGCTCGCAAGAACGGCGGCGTTCGCTGTACTTCGCGCTCCTGCCTCAAACCGCCGGCACTAACTGATGCTCACTGCGATTACGCGCGGCGTCAGTCCGGCGTTGCACCGTTGCGAATTGGGGTTTCTGCCTCGTCAAAAGATAGAACTGAAAGCCGCGGAACAACAGCACTCGGCGTATGAGGAGCACCTGCGCGCCCTAGGCGTTACTGTAGTCTCCTTGCCGCCCGAGCCGGATTTGCCGGATTCCATGTTCGTTGAGGACCCGGCGGTTGTGGTGCCGGAGGTCGCGATTATGACCCGCATGGGCGCGGAGTCGAGGCGCGGGGAGGCCGAGAGCCTGGGTGCCGTGTTGGCTCGCTACCGTCCCCTACGCTGGATGAGGGAACCGGCGACGCTTGAGGGCGGCGACGTCCTGCGCATTGGCGGAACGCTTTTCGTAGGCCATTCGCACCGTACCAATCTCGCCGGAATCGAACAGATTGCCTCTGAACTCCATCCTTTTGGCTACACGGTAAAGGCGGTCGCGGTTCGCGGCTGTTTACATTTGAAATCCGCCTGCTGTTCGCTCGGCGCCCGCGCGGTGTTGGCGAACCGGAACTGGATCGATGCCGAGGCGTTCCAGCATTTGGAGATCATCGACGTACCACCGGAGGAGCCGCACGGGTCCAACATCCTGGTCATAGGAGATACAGTTCTCGTGGCGGCCTCTTTCCCCCGGACCGCGGCACTAATCGAGCGGCTCGGTTGGAAGGTGCGGACCATCGAAATCTCCGAATTGCAGAAAGCCGAGGCCGGCCTAACCTGCTCCAGTATCCTGCTGGATAGCGTTCATTAATTTCCAAAAAATTTGAAACTATTTTCGGCCTTGTACGTAGTAACGGTCATGCTAAGACCCCTTTTCGTGGTGCTTTTACTCGCCTCCCCCTGGTTAGCGTTCGCCGACCGGTGCGACATGACCGAAGTCCGGTTCCGTGTGCACCAGGCGCGTTGGGAAGCGCAGCAGGAGGCCCAGCGAGCCCGCGAGAAGGCATTACGAGCCGTAGAAGAGGCCCGTCAGAACCTGAACCGCGTCCTGGAGCAGGCGAAGCGCGAGATCCGGGAAGCGCAGCGCGAGGCCGAGCGCGAACTGCGCCGCGCCCAAAGGGATGGACGGCGGACGTTCCGGTCGTTATAGAACGAGGCCTCGAATTACTGCCGATCGGCCTGGATCAGCTTTTCCTGGGTATTCACCAACAGTTCGCCCGGCTTCGGTTGACGCTTCAGGTACGATCCGTTCGACTGCATCACGCGCGCTTTTACGTTATCGGAAAGATAGGTCGCGAGTATGTCATCGCAGATGTGCCGGATCATGGCGGCCTCGCGTATCGGCGCGACGACTTCTACGCGGTGATCGATGTTCCGGGTCATCATATCGGCGCTGCCGACGTACACCTCTTCTTCACCGCCGTTGGAGAAGTAATAAATCCGGCTGTGCTCCAGGAAGTGCCCGACGATGCTCGTGACCTCGATGTTTTCGCTGATGCCGGCCAGCCCGGGGCGCAGGCAGCAGATTCCGCGCACTAAAAGCTGAATCTTCACACCGGCCACCGAGGCCCGGTATAGCGCGCGAATCATGCTCGGATCGACCAGAGCGTTCATCTTAAAGATCAACTTTGCGGCCCTGCCGTGCTGGGCGTGCCGGACTTCGCGCTCGATCAGATCGGATAGCCGGGTTCGCAAGTTCACGGGAGATACCAGCAGGCGGCGATAGTCGGACTTGGTGGAGTAGCCGGTAAGATAATTGAACAGATCGCTGGCATCGGCGGCGACGTCTTCATCCGCGGTGAGCATTCCGATATCGGTGTAGAGATGGGCTGTTACAGCGTTATAGTTGCCGGTGGATAGATGCACGTACCGGGCAATTCGGCCGTCCTGCTCGCGGCGCACTACCAGGGCCACTTTGGAGTGAATCTTCAGGCCTATCAATCCGTAGACTACGTGCGCGCCCGCCTTTTCAAGCGCGCGGGCCCACTCGATGTTGCTCTCTTCATCGAAACGAGCCTTGAGTTCCA
This sequence comes from Terriglobia bacterium, assembly GCA_019242155.1. Lineage (GTDB taxonomy): Bacteria > Acidobacteriota > Terriglobia > Bryobacterales > Bryobacteraceae > PSRJ01. The sequence continues at coordinate 15,068 of JAFAWA010000302.1, forward strand.
CCAATGCGGCGACCTGCTTGTCCTCCTCGACCGCGTCAAGCAAAGCTTCGACGATAGGCGAATTGCGCCCCACGCGATAAAGGCAGATTTTAATCGCCAATACCGCGGGATCGCGCGCGGCTTTGCGCAGGAACTCCACCACGGGTTGGAAAGAATCAAACGGGTGATGCAGCAGGATGTCGTTGCGCCGAATCTGTTCGAAGATATCCTCGTCCCTGCTTTCGACCAGCGCTTTCGGGACTACAGGTAGAAAGGTCGGATATTTCAGGTCTGGGCGCGCAATGGAATAGAGGCCCATCAGCCGTTTTTTGGCCAGCGGGCGCCAACCCCTGTAAACTTCGCTGCTCCCTACCTCGAAGTTGCTCTTGAGGATCTCGAGCACTTGGGACGGCATATCGCGTGTCACCAGCAGCCGCACGACACTCCCGAAGCGGCGCTGCCGCACCCCTTCTTCGATGGTCTCCAAAAGGTCCTCAGCCTCGAGTTCCTTGATGGCGATGTCCGCGTCACGTGTGACGTGAAACGGATACGACTGAAGAATTTCCATTCCGGGAAACAGGTCCGAGAGATGGGCTGCAATGATATCCTCCAGCCAGACCATCTGAATTTTTCGGCCGCGCCCGCGCTTAGAACCTCCGTTGATTGCACCGCTCACCTCAACCACTTCGGGCAGCGAATCCGGAACTTTGACGCGCGCGAAATGCTCCTGCCCACCGGCATCGCGAATGAGAACAGCCAAATTTAAGCTGAGATTGGAGATGTGGGGAAAGGGCCGGCCGGGATCGAAGGCCAGCGGCGTCAGCACCGGAAAAACGGTTTCGGCGAAATATTTTGCTATGCGCTGCTTCTGCTGCCCGGTCAGATCTTCGTACGCCTGAATGAAAATGCCGGCTTCGTTCAAAGCGGTTAACAAAGTGTCCAGACAACGTTGCGCGTCGCTGAGGAGCTTTTTTACTTCGCGGCGGATGGAAACCAACTGGGCGCGCGCGCTCATGCCGTCGGGGCCCGTCTCCACGCTTCCCGCGTCCAGTTGCGCCGCCAAGCCGGCCACCCGAACCATGAAGAACTCGTCCAGATTGGAACCCAAAATCGCCAGGAACTTCACCCGTTCCAGAAGCGGGTTGCTTTCATCTTCCGCCTCTTCAAGCACGCGCCGCTGAAACGCCAATAGACTGAGTTCGCGATTAACGTAGAGCTCCGGACTTTCGAGATCAGCCGCCTGTTCGGCTCCCACGCCGGCCTGGTGGTTTTTCCCGTTGTGCCGTGGTGCCGCCAACTTTTGCATACGAGTCCCCCTCGCCACTGCTCTCTTTCCCATATGTTGGACAACTTCCCCGAAGGCCGGCTGGCTTTCGGCGGCAGCTTGTAACATCCAATTGTATCGTTCGTCAACGCACCTTATCGAGCTTGGCGGCTCGCCGAGTACCACGCTTGCGCCGCATCGACAGGAAGCATTGAATGGCGCTTAGGATTCGGCCACTTCGTGCGTGATTACCTGGAAGTTTCGCATCCAGGCGCGGCCGAATGAGGTTGTAATCGCGACATCGGCGGCGTCGCGCCCGGTCGCGATCAGGATGCGCCCGATGCGCGGTTGATTATGGCGGGCATCGAAGGTCCACCATCGATCGCCCAGGTAGACCTCGAACCAGGCGCTGAAATCCATCGGCAGATCTTGAGGAGGCACGCCGATGTCGCCGAGGTAGCCGGTTGCATACCGTGCCGGGATACCCAAACTACGGCAGAAAGTTATCGCGAGATGCTGGAAGTCCCTGCAAACACCGCCGCGTTCGTTATAAACATCCAGGGCGGTTTTTTGGGGACTCGCCAAGTGATATCCGAAGGTGACGTTATCGTGCACCCAGGAACAGACCGCCTCGACCCGCGACCATCCTGGCTGCGTAAAACCAAAAAGGCTCCGCGTGATATCGCCAAACTCGTCGACTTCACAATACCGCGAGGGCAAAAGAAAGGCTAACGTTTCGGGCGGCAGATCCTCGATGGGGAGCTGTGGGGCCTCGGGATTTACGGCATCGACCATTCCCGAGTCTTCGATCACAACGGAAGCGGATAGCTGGAACATGCCCGCGGGCGCAACGAACCGCGAGCAGAGGTTGCCGAAGGAGTCCGAATACACGTAAATGGGAACACCCGGGTTTGACGAAATCAGGTCCGGCTGGCGCAGATCCTGCGCGCGCGAAGGGTGCACCCGCAACACCGCAATCATAGGCGCGGCCGAAGGCATTTCAAATTGAATGTCGTATCCCAGTCGAATCAGCACGTCCAAACCTCACACGAGAGAGACGGGTGCTGCCTGCGACGAGGCGAGGAAGCGAACGCGAGCCGCCGTTGGTTTATTGTAACCGAGGCGCGTTTTTTGCCAAAATACGAACCCTGAATAAACGGACTGGCCGATACCGGGAGACAATGGTCGTGTGAGCCGGAAAATTTTGATGGTGTATCGGGACGCTTCGCGCTTGGGACCGTATGCGGCTGCGTTGGCGGCGGCGGGCGGTGAGGCCACGCCCGTGGTTTCCGGTCCCGCCGTCTCGCTTGCCGGCTACGGTGGCTTGGTGTTAGTTGGTGGCACGGACGTTGACCCGGCTCGATACGGTGAGATTCGCCATGACGCAACCGAGCCGCCGGATAGCGAACGCGACGCGGTCGAATTCTCTTTGCTCGAAGACGCACTGGCGCAAGACTTGCCCGTGCTGGCAATCTGTCGCGGTCTTCAGCTCGTCAACGTGTTCCATGGAGGCAGCCTGATTCAGCATTTGGATCCTCCCGATCGCCACTCGCGGACGGATGGGGATCGCAGCCTTCCCGTGCACGATGTGGCGATCGAGCCCGGCAGTCTGCTGTCCACCATCGCCGGCACGTCAACCTGGAAGGTGAACTCGAGGCATCACCAAGCCGTGAAAACTGTCGGCCAAGGCTTGCGCGTATCAGCGATTGATCCCGAAGGGGGCACAGTGGAGGCGCTGGAGCGCCCGGATAAACGATTTCTATTGGCAGTGCAGTGGCACCCGGAAGACCAGGCGCCGAGAGATCCGGGGCAGGCTCGAATCTTTGAGGCGTTCCGCCGGGCGGTGTCGGGTTAGCGACTCACGGCAAAATCCCACGTCTTGAACGGAAACAAGACTCCGAAGTTCTCAATCCCTCTTCCGCGGATTTAGATCGCGGGAGACCATAAGCTTGAGCGTTAGCCGGTCGGAACCAGCGGTCACGCCGACTCCGACGCCTGCTTCCAAATTCACGAGCTTGCTGTTGTGATCGACGACTGCCCAGATTTCGTGGAACTGATCGTGAATCGGTTGAAAATGGCGCAGCGGACCCACATCCGCATACTCCTCCGCTGCGACTGCCCACTTGGCGTTCAGATTATAGGCAATTCGGGTTGCAGGAACGAATTCCAGATTACCGAACCCTCCCGTCCAGTTCGTATCCACGATTGGATTGAAGATGAGGTCAATCGGGTGCAGATGCAGACCCACGATGGGTCTAACCTCGGAGGTGATGCGGCGGGATTCCCAATAACTCGCATTGACGCTGAATTCGTAATTGACACCGTAGAAGAATTTATGATCGGCGGCGTGAGGGCGTACGAATAATTCCCGCAGCTTGAAACCGTTGATGGTCGGTCCACGCCCGTGCGAATCAAAGCTGTAGACGGGCAAGTAGAGACCCTGCTCAAACCAATCTGTAACTCCGTAGGCCCATTCCGAGGCACCGTTGATTGAGTCATTGGGGATGATACCGCCACGGTAGTCGGCGATCTTTCGCCCAATGGGGGTGAAGTTCGTGTGAACCATCAAATTGAACACGCCCTTCTCCGCAATCTCGGCATCATACACCTGTATTTCGTCGGTTTGAGCCATGACCGCCACAGGCGCGGCTAGCAGAAGGAGAGCCACACCGGAGCGGCACCAGTTGCTGCTAATACCCATAAATTTCATTAAGTGTGGTTGAAAGTTTTCACTATACTCAAGGGGCTGTGGGGCTGCAACCCGCTGAAGCCGTGTCCCCGCCGTATGCGGACCCGCGTGCGCGGTGGTGTGGCCGGGAAAGCCGGGGACACCAACCTAGGTATGCAAATTTAACCAGCTTGGCTATCGTTTGGAAAAGTGCTGGAGGGCGATGAGCGCCGCCCCCGCACCTAGCGCCTGCACCAGTTGCGGATGTTGCGCATAATACTCGCTCGCCCGGTCAACAATGGACGGGTCCTGGCTTTGAGCGTGATTAGCCGCCGCTTCGACAGCTTCGGGCGAGACCTGTTGTGCCTGCTGGGGGGACACTTGCGTTGTGGGCGCAAGCCCCAGTTTACTTAGTATGCCGGACCCGCCCGACGCCAGCAGCGTGTTGAGGATGCCGGCCCGTTGATTTGGATCCGATCGCCCGAACATGGAAGAGACATTCGCTCCGAACGTGCCGGTTTCCGGCGTCCGAAAAATGGACCCGATGGCTTCCGAAAGAACCGAAGGCGGGGCCTGCGAAGCCACTTGCTGGTAATGCTGCAGGGCGTCTTCACTTGCGGGCGCGCCTGTGCCGCCGCTATATCGGCCGAGAATGTCGGTGAACTGGTCGAGTAATCCCATGCGATTGCCCTTAAGCGGGAATCACCAATTCCTGACCCGCACGAATATGATCCGCATCGGAGAGTTGGTGGCGATTGGCCTCGAAGATTTTGTTGTACGCGCTCGCCTTCCCGTAGAACTGCTCGGCAATTTTTGAAAGGGTGTCGCCGGGTTGAACCGTGTAAGTCCGCTGCGCGCCGCCGCTCGCGGCAGGGGCAGTAGCAGGGGGCGTCAGCGAGGAATTGATCACGATGTCGGCATGGAGGTCGGAATAGGATGGGTCCACCTCTTTAATGACATCCCACACGTGATTCTTGGTCTGATCATTGGCGACTTCCGCGCGAATGAAAAGCTTCTCGCCTTCCATGTTCACGTTCTTCAAGCTGCCATTCACGTCGTGAATGGTGGTAAGAACGGTCTGATATTTTGCCTTAAGCTGGTCTTCCGTTTGCGCCATGACATTTGGTCTATCACTTTGCTTTCCAAAGAACGCAATGGCACGTACTTCCAGGCCGGCGCAGTGGCCTGTCCAGAGTCCGCAGAGCACTGCAAACTGCCGCCAGAGCGGATTGGTCCGTCTGCATAGTACGCTGGCTAGAATGGCCGAAGCTCGATGTTTCGTCGGCTGCTGCGGCTGGACCGAAGCACAGGCCCGCTACGTCGTCGATTTCCCTGCGATCGAGCTACAGACGACCTTTTATCAACCGCCGCCCATCGCAGTGCTCAAACGATGGAAGGCCCAGGCGCCTCCCGGCTTTCGCTTCTGCTTGAAGGCTTGGCAGCTCATAACGCATACGCCGTCCAGCCCAACGTATCGCCGCTTAAAGTCGGCAATCAGTGCGACAGAACGAGAGCTTTACGGTAGCTTTCAGCCGACAGAACAGGTCTGGCTGGCATGGGAGCGCACCCGCGAGGTAGCCCAGGTCCTCCAGGCGGACGTCATTGTGTTTCAGTGCCCGAAGTCCTTTCTGCCGACACGCGAGAACACGGACAACCTGACTACGTTCTTTCATCAGATTGAGCGCGACAACCGCATGATTGCCTGGGAGCCGAGAGGCGAGGATTGGCGGCCCGAACTGATTCGGGAGATTTGCGCCGAGAACAACCTGATCCACTGTGTGGACCCATTCCAATCGAACCCGGTGTTCGGGGACACCTTGTACTGGCGTCTGCATGGCAAAGGGGGCTACCGCTATCAATACACGGACGAAGACCTGGCTGAACTAGACGCCCGGCTGCATGCCCAAGGGCACGTGTCCGGACCCAATTACGTCATGTTCAACAACATCTCCTCCAGGCAAGACGCTCAGCGTTTCCAGCAGCGCCGGGCTATTTGTTAAATTTGAGGGTCCAATGCTCGGCACCGGAGAACGACCCGCTCGTAATACTGGGCCAACTGATCTCCGGCCAGCTGCCTAATGCGCACCAGGTCTTCAGCGGTGAGTTTGCGCCATAATGATTCGGCGAAGCGCACGTACGCGAGGTCTTTCAATCGACGAAAGAAACTCTTACGCTCGAATTTTTCGAAGGGCATTGCCAGCATCGTGCGTTCGATTTCCAGGTCGCTCATTTCGGAGACGCGAGCCATCTTGACGTTTCGCGACTCAACTACAAGGCCGTTCTTCTCGCGATCCGCGTAGAAGCCCCTGAAATACGTCACGAGGTCCATCACACGTACTCGCCCCGCATTATCGGCGCAGTCGAGCATCCCGAGGAGCAGGACCGGCTTGTAGGAGGCGGACATATCGCCGTCCTCTATGAATTTAAGGAACTCGTCGCGGATCGTTGCGTCCGACAGAGGCTGAACGCCGTACTGCTCCAGCAACTCTGGCAAGCGCTCCCTTCGGAAAAAGTGGTACTCGCGCTCGCCGACGGGGACGACCAGATCCGGAACCAGTTCCTGCCTTCGAATCCGCTGCCTGACAGTGTCGTCACCTACCCTGAGTTCACGCGCCAATTCTGACGCCGTCGCCATCCCGGATGCCTCGTCTTGCCACCGAAAGACGTCGATTGGCTGTAGCGCGGTGTCGTAAATATTCAGACCCAGGACCACTTCAGGTATCTGCCCGGCTTCGAGTGCTTGATTTTCCGCTTTCAAATGCTCCTCCGGTGCCGCAACGAGGCCGCCCGGCCGATACTCGGATTTCCCGAACACTCGATGCAGACTCAGGGCTTGGGCAAACCTATCAGCCCTGTCGACGAAGTCGAAAACCAGCAGATGCTCTTTGCCTGAGGCAATACGTGTCCCGCGGCCCAACTGCTGAACATACAGAATCTTACTAAGGGTGGGCCGGGCCATTAGCAAGACTTCGGTTTTTGGAGAATCCCAGCCTTCGTTCAGCATGTCGCATGCACAAAGAACCTTGACTTCGCCGGCTTCGTACGAGGCGAGGATAGCCTCCCGCCGCTCCACAGGTTGTCGTCCGGTTACCGTCTCGGCAGGAATTCCCCGATCTCGAAATAACTGTGCAACCCGCTCCGAATGGTCGAGGTTGACGCAGAAGCACACAGCGCGCCGGCCTTCAGCGTGACGCCTGTACACATCGGCAATCAGTTCGTCCCTACCCGGAACACGGATTACCTTTTCAAGGTCCTTCAAGGCGTAGTCGACACCGTTGAAGCGGAGATGGTGCAGATCGACATTCGTTTCGACACGGAGACAACGAATCGGAACGAGTAAACCGCGCTGAATGGCCTCCTCTAATGAAAGCCGGTGGGCCGTTTCGCGAAACATCTGCAGGAGCGACCTGTCGTCACAACGCTCTGGAGTGGCCGTCAGTCCGAGCAGAAAGCGCGGCTCGAAGTGCCGAATAACTTCCGAGAACGTGTCTGCGACGGCGTGGTGAGCCTCATCGACTACTATGTAGCCGAACTCCTTCGGATCGAAGCGAGACAAGTTGCGGGCCATCGCCTGAAAGGTGCTGAGAACAACCTTCGCGTCGCGGGCGGTTCCATGTTGCCCGCTTTTGTAAATGACGGTGCGAGCCTCCGGCCAGAGCTCATGAAAGCGGCCGGCAGTTTGCTTTGGGAGCTTTTCAGTATGAGCGAGATACAGAGTCCGGTAATTGCAACGGCGAGCATCAGAGACGGCCACGTGCGTTTTGCCGGTACCAGTTGCGTGAGTCAGCAGCGCGATGGTTTTGCCATTTAGCCGTAGTTCTTCAAGCGCGGCGAGAGCTTGTGTCTGATGTTCCCGGAATTCGATCGCGCCGCCGTCCTGAAGGGGCAGAACGCTTCGTTTATCCAGCGCGCCTGTCGCGAGTTCTCGTTCAAGGAACAGCCGCAGTTGATCGACAATCCGATCCCGCTCACCTCGCAGTTGAGCATCACTCCAGCGGTACACCTTCCAGCCCTGATGGATGAGAGAGTTCTGGCGGACCAGACCATCCCGATAGCTTGCGGGCACAAGGTGGAAGTATTCACCGTCCACCTCGAACGCATATTTTGCGATCCCAGATTGAAGTGCATAGTCGATATAGCGCGGGCGGCCATCAACATCGACGAAAGGCGTCTGAAATTGCAGGGATTGCACACCCGAGAATCCGACCGCTTCCTGGAAGATTTCGACGAACAGGTCTTCGTCTGAACTGGAATTCTGATTCGGATTGGGACTCACGCGATTATCCCCAGCGGTTCATTTATCGACCCTCACACCATCCTCGCCGACGGTGGAGGCAAGTGCAATCCCGGGGTCTGAGGCCGTGCACCTGCGGCGCCAAGGTCCGACTCGACACTGCCCGATAGATGATCATTTGGCGAGTTGTCCGTCAACCGATGCGGTTCTACGTGCCCGAGAGCGCTGAACGTGGTCGCGATGGTGAATTGAATTGCGGCCTAATTGCGGATAGTGGAAGATGGACGGGACGCTAAGAGGTTGAAGAATTTGTCGGGCCGCCGAGATTTGAACTCGGGACCTCTTGCACCCCAAGCAAGCGCGCTAGCCAGGCTGCGCCACGGCCCGAAGTTCTCATTGTACACGGTCGGCTAACTCAACAGATCAAGCGCGGTCTGTAACTCGCTGCGGGCATGCTGGTCTCCAGTGCGTGTTGCCGCCTCAATGCCTCTTCTGTACATCGCGCGCGCCTCCTCCAAGCTTCCTAAGCGCTCCAACGTTTGGCCGCCGTGAAAGTAGGCCGGCACGTAATCTGCATTGGCGGAGAGCAGCGTCCGAAACTCGGCCATGGCTCCTTCCAGGTCGCCCGCATTGCGATACTCCATGGCGAGACCGTAGCGGGAGAAGCTGTCTCCCGGATTCTGCGCCACCATGGCCTTCAGCACGTCTACTCGGTTTGCTGCCATGCTACGATAACCTCCAAAATGGCTTGCCCCTATTTCTATCCGCTCCACCGGCATCCGGCCAAGAGTCAAGCACTCCTTCTACCGCTGCCGCTCGGGGATGCGTGGACCGGACTCTGCCATGCTCCTCCGGGCCCGCCCCGGGAGCCCGATGCCGTCGTCCTCGATTCCATCTGCTCGCTCGGGTACGCGCGCGGCCGCTGCGAGCGGTTTCGAAATGATGATCCGGGGCCCGATGCGGTCCGCTTCACCATCTCGCAACCAAGCGAAGCATCCCTTGACGTCCATTATGTCCTGGAACGCGACCACCATCCCTTCGCGAATGGCCGTTTGCGTTATTTGCTCTCTCCGCGGCGCGGTTGCAAAGAGCTCGCAGGCCAAACGCTCGCGCGGCAGGCGGACGCCTACATCGAAAGCTATTTTGGGCGGCGCGCCGCAGCCGCGGGTTTCTGAAGATCTGCAAACCCATGCTCGAAGGCAAACCCGTAAGTGACTCCATCTCCGAATACGCGGAACTGGCCCTCCCGAACGACGTGAATCAGTTAGGCAATGTGCTCGGCGGCAAGGTGATGCATCTGGTGGATCTGGCGGGCGCCATGGCCGCCATCCGCCACGCCCGCGTACCCACCGTCACCGTATCCGTGGACAGTCTGCAATTTCTGCAGCCGGTCCACATCGGAGAGCTGGTTCTGTTACGCTCTTCCGTAAATCGTGCATTTCGCACTTCCATGGAGGTCGGTGTTAAGGTCACTACGGAAAATCTGATGACCGGGCAGCTCCGGCACACATGTTCTGCTTACTTGACCTTCGTAGCGGTGGACAAAACGGGAAAACCGACCCCTGTTCCGCCGGTGATCCCGGAAACCGAAGAGGAGAAGCGACGGTACAGAGAGGCCGGGGAACGACGCGAGTATCGCCTTGCCCAGCGAAACCGCGGCCACGGCAAATAGGCCGCTAGCCTTCCTTGTACATGTATTTGATGCTGGGCTTATACAGAAGTAAGTTGGGCTCCCCGTTACGGTTTACCTTAAGGCAGCACTTGTCATACCACTCGATGGTTCCGTGAAGTGTTTCGCCGTCGCGCAGCACGAATACCATCGGGGTCTTCGCCTGCATCTGTTTCACGTAATAAAAATTCTCAGCGTTGGTTTGATCCGGTGGAATAGGCTTCTTCTGCTGCGGGCCTCGCCGGGGTGGAGTAATCTGTTCCTTGATTTCGTTCAGAGACGGACGAATGAGTTTGCGGTTGACAGCTTCCACGGGATGCCATCCTTATTGAAGAGAATTATGATTGCCCGTCGCTAGCAAGCGGAGCGGTTCTATTTGGATCAAATTTCCGACTTGAACTCATTGATAGCACACTTGAAAAATCGCTGCAACGTGAGTGCTAACCACCGAACAGGCCTCGGGCGATGCCGCGCAATCGCTTGCGCAGCCCCTCCGCAAAGCTCTCTTTCGGCGGTTCTGCCGCGGCTGCGGGAAGCGGTGTCTGGGCTACAAGCGTCGGGTGAGGTGCTGTTTGATTGGATGCTGTCTCGCAGGGCTCCTCACCCGCAAACCGTACGATGTTCCCTATAAACGCGTAGTCGCGGCGCCGCCTGTCGCCTCCCTGATTCTCGAGGCAGACCGAAAAGCCCGGGTATTTCCCCGTAGGAATTCCCTTAGAATTTGACAGTTCCACTTGCTTCATGAGGACCGGCGCGTACCCGCGGGTATTCCGGTCGATAAAAGCGGTCTCGTACCGGTGCCGGCGCGTGTTCCAGATAAACACGCGAAAGCTGTCGAAATCGTAGGAATGATTATCCCCGGCCACAGTCGTCCACAGCCAGTTGAATTTCCGTTGATCCCCGTCCTGCACTTCTCCCAGCGGAAAGTACGATACGATCCGATGACCTTCCGCATATTGAGCCACATCGTCCGGGATCGCCATCACCAGGCGGCGCGTGACCACCCATCCAGCTTCCCCCCCTTTGGTCCGTATCAGGCTCCAATCGTCAACAGGAACGGGCTTTTCGCTCTGATCTTCTTTTTTCTCGTCGTCGGGTGACGGCTCTTCTTCAGAAAGATCGGTCTTTGAAAGGTCGAGCCAATTAGCCGTAAGAGCCGGAGGCTTCGGTGAAACCAGAGGCGGGTACTTGGGCTCTTTCGCCGGCTTCTTCTCGGCGGTTTTGGCTTTTTTGGGGGCAGGCGCAATGAGCGGCTTCCGCAGCAGGTCTGTTCGCGGGGCACTCACATGAATCAGAACATCGAACTTTTCGTTCTCTCGGACTTGCAAGAAACTTGGTGACTGGCGTGAGGGCTGTGTATGTACATTCAACTCCCCGAAGGTGGTCGCCTGACCCTGAGCCTCCATTTTCATGGCCCGGGCAAACAGATCCTTCAGCCTGTCCATGTCTTCTTTGGCCAGAAGCTGCCGCTCATCGGTCCACCCTTCGACACCGGCTGACGTGCGCACCCGGAAAAAGCGGCGCCGCTTCTGCAGGAGCTCCAAGCGCTCACCGTGCTTCACGGTCGTTACTACGGGCGACTCGAGCGGAATGTCAGCCCGAATTTTTAGAAGGGCAGGGCCGGCGTACGCTTCGCCGAGTACAGGCGAGTGCGGGCCGCTATTCTGGCACGCGGCCAACCCCAGCATGAGCAGACCTAGACAACTACCTTTCTTAACGGAACCGGAAGACACGCTTAAGTTTTAGTTTACCAGCGCCCGTTGCTCGACTTCCGCAAGGTAAGGTTAAGGTTAGGTTTAAGATCCGACCCCGCTCTTGCCCGGCGTATAATTACGTGTATGAAGTTTTGGGGTTTGGCAGCGCTCATCTGTGGGTGCGGATTGGGCGTTTGGGCAGCAGATCCGGTGGTACCCGCGCAACCTGCTGCTCCTGAGGATGGACCGGCTCGGATTGCGGTGGATGTGACGCGGGTCAACGTGCTCTTCACCGTCACCGATAAAAAAGGCCGCTTCATCACCGATCTCAACAAAGACGATTTC
>JAFAWA010000346.1 GCA_019242155.1 Terriglobia bacterium
TGCGGCGTGCGCATTTTTAGCTGTAGTTTGCGATGGGCCGCTCTCGGCGCAATGGCCCGCTCATGCCACCGAGGGTGTTCCCAAAACGGCGGAGGGAAGGCCGGACCTGAATGGCCCGACACCACGGATGCCCGGCGGTAAACCCGATTTTTCGGGCATCTGGCAGTTCGTAGATAGCCCCAGCGCGCGGCCGCGATCGGCGCCTCCCCGCGGTGCGGGAACGATCGGGATCGGCCAGGCCGTCCCGGGCCTGTACCAGTTTTTCGATATCGGCTCAACCCTGAAAGACGGTCTGCCGTTCCAGCCATGGGCGGCGGCCGTTCGTAGACAACGCGTTGCTGAGAACAATAAAGACAACCCCGACGCGCAGTGCCTCCCGCTGGGGCTGATGCAACTGCATACGCATCCACAGCCCCGGAAAATGATCCAGACGCCGAGTCTGCTTGTAGTTTTGTACGAGGCGAATGGAGGTGTGCGCCAGATTTTCATGGATGGGCGGCCGCTACCCCCGAAAGGCTCGCAACAGCCCTGGTGGTACGGTTACTCCACCGGAAAATGGGAAGGCGACACATTAGTCGTAGAGACGAGCGGGTTCCGTGACGATGTGTGGCTGGATGTAGAAGGCAGTCCGCTGACCGAATCCGCAGTAATGACCGAACGATTCCGGCGTCCGAATTACGGGAATATGGAAGTCGAAATCACCGTTGATGATCCGAAAGCCTATACGAAGCCTTGGACGGTTACGGTACACCACCACATCATGCTCGATACGGAATTGATTGAGTTCGTTTGTCAGGAAAACGAAAGGGACGTGCCGCACCTGACAGGCAAATGAGGTCTGCCCAACCGGACCGCCCCAGTGCTGCGCGCAGCCGAAGCCGGCGATGACGATGAGAGTCTGGACCTAGAAAAATTAGCGACACAGCGTGGCACACGCGCCCTCTCGACAGAGGGGATCCTATTCATATCTCAAGGCCACTACGGGGTCGACGCGCATCGCCCGTCGCGCCGGGAGCCAGCAGCCGAGGAGCGCGGCGCAGATCAACACGGCGGAAGATAATGCTACCGTTACGGGATCAGACGGCGAAACATTCACCAGTTCCGCCTTCAAAACGCGGTTGAGCCCAAAGGAGCCCGCCAAGCCGATCACCAAACCGATGCCTAAGGGGACCAGAGCCTGCTGCAGAATTAGGACAGCAATGTCCGCCGAGGTTGCGCCGAGCGCGAGGCGAACACCGATCTCCTGGGTCCGATGGCGAACGGAATAGGCGATGACCGCATACAGCCCCATGGAAGCAAGAAGGAGAGCAATGCCGGCAAAAAGGGAAAATAAAATACTGAATAGCCCGCTGCTGTAATAGATGCTCTCCCAACGCCTAGTTAGGGTGAACGGTCCGAATATCGGCAGTCCGGAATCAACTTTCTGGACTTCATGCCGGAAAGCGAGATCGAGGGTCTGGGGAGGCACACGCGTTCGCGCGATCAATTCCATATTCGGCGCTGGTCTCTGTTTGTACGGCAAGTAGATCAGGGGGTCGACTTCGTTTGCGCCCGTGTTTCTGGCGGCGATGTCAGGACCAACACCTATGACGATCCGCCATGCATCGGCTTGTTTTCCGTCGAACACCCGCAACCGTTTCCCTATCGGGTTTTCTCTGGGCCAACTTTTTGCAGCGAACCGGCGGTTCACAATTGCGACCGGACCAGTGGAAGACGTGTCCGTATCGTTGAAATCCCGTCCCGCGAGTAAAGCCGTTCCCAATGTACGGAAATAGTTCGGCCCGATAGTCAACATGAATAGAGTGGGACGCTGCTGCTCCTCCTCACTCGCGAGTGTGGAGCCGGAAAGCTCGTAAGGTAGGCGTGCAGCGCCCAGGGCGGGAAGTGCGCTTGTGAGAGCGACGGAATCTACGCCGGGAACCTCCTCCAGTCGAGCGGTGACCCGATCGTAGAAAGAAATGTACGCCTCTGGATTGGCGTACTTGGTACGGGGCAGGCTAACGGAGATCGTAGTGAGGTTGGGGGTCTTCACCCCGACGTCCGCCTTGTACTGATTCAGGAAGCTGTGGATCATCACGCCTGCGCCGGCAAGCAACACTACGGCAAGCGCCATTTCCACCGTCACAAGCAGAGTCGATAAACGCTTCCCACGCCGGCCGATCGTCACGGCCCGGCCACCGTCCCGCAGCGCATTCGCAACATCAATTCGCGAGAGCCGCAGCGCTGGGAGGAACCCGAAAAGCAATGCGGTTCCAATTGAGATTCCCACCACGTAATACAGGACGCTGTAATCCATGCTGTAGTCGAGAATCCTCCAGGAGGATCGGCCGGGTCCTCGATCGGCGAGCGCATAAACGGCTACGCTTCGCTGCGCGATCCACCATCCCAGGACACCGCCTGCGCCGGATAACATAAGACTCTCGATGAGCCTCTCCCGAAGGATGCGCCACCGCCCTGCACCCAGAGCGATGCGGACCGACATTTCGCGCGAGCGGCCAATCGCCCGCGCCAGCATAAGATTCGCCAGGTTCGCACATGCTATCAGCAGCACGAATCCAACTGCGCACCACATGGTCCAGTACACAGGCGTCTCGTTCTGCAGAATGAAGAACTCACGAAAAGTCTGCACCATCGGCAGCAGATTGCGGCCCCTATTGGTGCTCGGGTGGGCAATGCCCAACCTGCGTCCAATCACGTCCATTTCGGTTTGGGCGGTTCGGACAGCAGCAGTGTCCGTTAGCCGCGCGACGACAAACCACTGGTCTCGATTTTCCCGCTTCATTACTTCGGAGGTCTGAATTAATGGAACCCAAAGGTCCTGTCTTTGGGGAAAAGAAAACCCTTGCGGCATTACTCCAATCACGATGACTGGCGCGCTATTAATGCGGATCGTTCGCCCTACGATGCCAGGATCTGCCGCGAACCGACGCCTCCAGAATTCATAGGTAAGGATAACGACGGGAGAAGCACCGGGCATCTCATCGGAAGGGGTGAAATCGCGGCCACGGAAGGGCTTCTGGCCCACCACTTTGAACGTGTCGGCACTAACTTCCGATACATCGTAAGTTTCGGCAAAGCCGTTCTCGTCACTGAGACTCCTCAGCCCGCCATGGACGATAGCCATACGCTCGAACGATTTAGCTTGAGCGCGCCAGTCGACGAAGTCGGCATATGATACGCAACAGCCTCGGCTCATGGCGATGTATACCAGACGATTGTTCTCTTTGACCAACGGAAATCCCGAGAACAGAGCTGCTTTCGATACCGTGAAAATGGCTGTGTTCACCCCAATCCCAATGGCAAGCGTGGTGATCGCGGTCAGCGTGAATCCGGGGGTCCGGCGCAAGCCACGCAAGGCATATAGGACGTCATGCGCCGCGCCGTCGAGCCAAGGCAGCCCCCGCGATTCTCTGCATAATTGCTTGGTTGCTTCCATTCCACCTAGGTCGATGAGCGCGCGGCGGCGCGCTTCCACGGGGTTCGTTCCCCGGCGCGTATAATCTTCCGCCGCCTGTTCGACATGCGCCTTCAATTCCTCATCGAATTCTCGCTCCAGCTTGCTTTTCCGGAGGAACGCGACGAGACGGACCCACGCTTCCCGGGCGGCGGTCATTACCGTGCTCCTTCCAGACCCGCGGCAAGCACCCGTCCGATGACGGCGCTCAGCCGTTCCCAGTTAGTTCTTTCGGCTTTCATCTGACGCTTGCCCGCTTTCGTAATGGAGTAATACTTGGCCTTGCGGTTGTTGTCCGAAACTCCCCAGGCGGCGGAAATCCATCCGCGCTGCTGAAGGCGCACGAGCGACGCATA
>JAFAWA010000049.1 GCA_019242155.1 Terriglobia bacterium
CTACCTTCAGGAAATCGACTACCAGGCCGACCATCTCAGGTTCCGGATTCTGAACAATGGTCCCGTGATTCCGTGCGTCGACCGGAATCATCGGAATATCCAGCCGCTCCACCGCGAATTTCGTAATCCACGCGCGCCGTGTCGCAATGCCGTCCTTGAATGGAACGGGGTTCCCATCCGGATCCGTCGGCGACCGTGTCAGATCGATCCTGACTTTGCGCGTATTCAGTCCACAACCGGCCCACCGCACCGTACCGTCCGTCCCTGGCTCATTGGCCACTTTCGCCAATCCCGAGTATGGCTCGTTACCTATAAAAACCGACACAAACGGTGTGCCTGTCCCTTTGTCATAGAACGGTTCTTTACCGAGTAAATCCAGGTGAGCCAGATCCCACGTGAAGCTGCTCCCCAATTCCAGATTCTCCAAAACCCGATCCCCTGCATTCAGGAAATCCGGCCCTAGGAAGTCTTTGTCTCCTTTGACCAAAGCCCCCAGCCAGGTGCGTCCCTTATGCGCCTGCGGGGACCCCCAGGTCGCCGGCGCCAGGCCGATCAAATGCTTCACACGTTTGACGCGGCTGTTCGCGCTCGCTCTGACGCCGTTATTTGTCAGCCACGACCGCATAACCAGCATCCCTGTCGAATGCACGATCGCGTCGAACTCGAAATCCGGCGTATTTTTCAGATCCGGGTGATTACGAAACGCGCGTTCGAGCCCCTCCGCTATATCCTTCACGGTGATTTCATTGTTCAGCGAAACATAGGAGCAGATGTTGATGTCCGTCAGTTGCACCCCTCGCGACGCGAGCGCATCGCGCAAAGGAAAAAAGGCCTGTCCCGAAGAAGAATATCCGTGAACTAATACGAGTTTCCGTGGCATTCAGGCTCCTGGGCTCACTGCCGTACCTTCAGCGTAAAAAGATACCTCTTGGCCCGCTCTTTGAAAAGATCGGTTATCTTCGTATCATCGCAGGCGCCCACCACCGTTCGATACACCGATGTGATTGCGGCCCGTTGGCTGACAGAACCTGGATCCGTGAAATACCCTGTTCCTCGGGTCAATGCCTGGTTGCAGGTATGCCCGTCAACCGCGATCTCCGACAGTCCCTCCGCCACTCCCACAGCGGAAAACAACCCGTTATCGTCAACCACGACCGGCTCGCGGCTGAGAAGCTGCGGATGTGACTCGGTCAGGAACTTGCCGTCTTTGTCCTTAGCGGCCAGGTCAGTGGCGATTTTGCCGAAAGTCTTGACAAAGTCCGGATACGTGTCGGCCCTCAGATCCTCCGTGATTAGCTGCGTCAGGTCGGCCAACACTGCGTCGTTCTTCAGGCCCACCATCACAAAGTCTAAGTTCGTTCGAACCGCGGATAGCGAGGCTTGCGCAGCAATCAGCGAAAAACTGATATTGCCTTTGAACGCGGTAGAGTTTACCGCCGCTCCGATCATTACTTTTAGTCCATAGTGATTGCGCCATTTTCCGTCCCGGCTGATGCACGGAACCGAGGCGGCCCATTGCTTAACGGCAAGCTTATCGGCGCCGCTCCCGCTCACGTTCGCCGCGAGGATGCCGACGCTGCCGGCCAAATTCAAGTCGAGTAAAGTGTCGCTTAACTCAAATCCACTCTGGATCACATCGTCGCCCGAAGGCATCGTGGCGCACTCTTCTGGGGCCTGGGCCCACACAGAGGCCGCGCTCGCGGCAGCAATTACTGTCGTCAACAAAACTTTCGTCATACGCATGGGGTTCACTCCTGCCTATATAGGCGTAAAATCGCTTTGCTCAAGGTCACACCGCCCTGGCGGGCTCCGGGCGGCCCGAAGACTCTAAACTCGAACGTCGAAGACAGTCGAGACCTCCCGGTCGCGGGAGGTCTCGTTCAGCACTAACATGGCGCTCAATCACTCCGCCGAAGGTGTCAGGTTAACAATCACGCGGCGAGCCACTTCGCCCGTTTCGGACTTGCTCTGCCTCCGGGCCGGCCATTCTGCACCGATGTCGCCGCCGCCCGTCTGGATAGTGCGCAGAGTGCAGTGATTGCCGAGACAATCAAACACCATCTTCGCCTTATCGGTCCGCAAGCTTTCCGGCCGCACAACCGCTACGGCTAGAGCTTTATGACGCGTCTCCTGGTTAGTGAAGATCCAAGCGTCGCCCTGCCGGTTCACGGCGTAGTTCCCCGCAGGCCCTACGTAGGTTCCGTTAACCTCGAAAGAGAACGGGACTTTCGCTCTCAAACTAACCTGCGCTGAAGCAGTCGTGGCAGCTATCGCCAGCGTTGCGGCCAGCGTCATAAGTTTTAAGTTCAGGCTCTTCATTTTCGTTTCCTCCCTTTTCTGTACTTTTCAAAGACTGTCGAACGCCGCAGAGAAAAGCAGTTCGCGGGCCGCGGATGTTTCGGCCGCCCAAACGCGCGAAGTCATTGAAAACCAAGTGAACCCGCAGGCGTTCGGCACGGTTGGTGAACCGTGCGGTTCACGCGCCATGAACTCTCCGGTTAACGGAGGCCCGTCCGGCCTTGCTACACTGGCAATCCATGGAAGCCGAGTTCTTGGTGGTCCATGGACCTCGAGTCGGCGAATGCTTTTCGCTTGGTCCGGGCGAAGTTCACATCGGCCGCGATCCCCGTTCCACCATCCATCTGGACGAGCCCGGGATAGCCTGGGAGCACTGCCTTGTAAGCCGGGCGGGAGACGGCTACCGCGTGCTCGATCGTCGCAGCGGCACAGGCACCTTCGTCAACGGCATGAGGTCTTCCGACCACCGCCTCGAGCCGGGCGATCAAGTGGCGGTCGGTAGCACGGTTCTGGTTTATCGCGAAGCTTCCACCGTCTCTCATGCCGGTTCCGCACAGAACACGTTGCTGCGCGCGTGTTCCCTGCTGTTCCTCTTCCGCGCCCTGGCCAGTGCCGAAAGCCCGTCTTTGCGTGACGTTCTCGAAGCCCAGCTCTTGCGCCTCATCGGCGACTTAATCCCGTCCACCGGCGGTGCGGTTCGGCTGGTAAGCGACGCCGCCGAGTTACCTGCCGCCTGCCCGACGCCATCGCTCGAGATTCTGGGGGATCGTGTCTGTCGCGAAGGTGCCGTCGTCGCGCACGAAAGCTGCGAGGTAGTAGTGCCGCTCTACGTTCGCGGCGTCATCGCGGGGCTGATCGCCGCCCGGTTTCCCCCGGACCAGGCCGCCCACCTCAACGAGCACTGCGAAACCCTGGCAGCCCTCGCCACGCTCGGAGCCACAGCCCTCGAAACGGTGCAGGAGGTGGCAAGCCTGAAGATCGAAAAAGCGCTGCTGCTCGAACAGCTCGGCGGGGCGGCCCTCGGCATCGTCGGCAAGAGCCCCCCGCTGCGCAAGCTCATGGAGCAGGTTTCACGCGTAGCC
>JAFAWA010000107.1 GCA_019242155.1 Terriglobia bacterium
ATAATGATTACGTCGAAATCGGGCCGCGTCTGCCAGGCAAGGGCGGCAACACACTGCTCAAGCTTCGCATCGGCGCCCAGGGTCGGTATGACAACAGATACTGCGACTGGTGGCAACTCTAGATTTTAGCGCGGCCGGGTCAAAGCGCCGAGACTTGACGACTCGGATTGGAAGAGGTGCTCTACGGCAGTTCAAACACCCAGATCGCGGGCGCGCGCTCCGGATTCTTGAGCTCCGGAACCAGCGGCGGGAACGTCCGAGCCTGTGGGCCGCCGTCGCCCACACCGATCGCGATGTACTGCTTCCCGTTTACCGCGTAGGAGATCGGGGCATTGCTCGGAATATCGCCGAGACGGGCCTGCCACAGCACCTTTCCGGTCTGATCATCATAAGCGCGGAAGTAGCGATCGATGGCGCCCGTAAACACCACGCCGCCGCCGGTATCCAGAGCGCCGCTCGATTCGGGCGCGCGGTGACGCTCGGTCCACACGACTTCGCGGGTAAGCATATTGATCGCCTCTACACGGCCGTACTTGCCATCCGAGTCGGGGCGGGGACGCAGCGACCAGCGGACGCCGGTCGAGAGACTGCCACGCCCGCCGGCTTCGACCGGCGTGAGATCCATGCACGACTCGACCAGCGGTACGTACATTATCTTCGTATCCGGATTGTACGAGCCCGGGAGCCAGCTCTTCGCGCCGCCTGCGTGCGGGCAAGCTATGATTGCCTTGCCGCTGCCGGGGAGAACATCCGGGTTGATGTTCTTCTTGCCGGTTACCGGATCGATCGAGGAGACTTCGTTCTGAAGACCGAGATCCTTCGAGTAGACCCACTTGCCGGTCTCAGCGTCGATCACATCATAGATAGCCTGCTTGCCGGCTGTGATGATCACAGGCCGAACGGTGCCGTTGACGGGCATGCGGACGATCTGCCGCTCGAAGACCCAGTCGAGGTCCCACTGATCATTAGGCAGATGCTGGAAATACCACACCAGCTTGCCGGTGTCGGGATTGATCGCCAGAGTGCAATCGGTGTAGAGGCCTTGATTAGTCACGCCGGGCTTATTGACCGGCTTAGCCAGCACTGCCGTGTCGTACGTTTGTGCGACACCGAAGAAGGCGAGGTTGAGCTCCGGATCGTAGCTGCCGGCTACCCACACCGACGCGCCGTTGCGCTCTTTCGCGGGATGGTCATTCCAGGTGTTGCCGCCCGGTTCGCCCGGCTGAGCGATAGTGTTGAAGCGCCAGGCCTCCTTCCCCGTCTCGGCGTCGAGGGCGACGATCCAGTTCTTGCCCGGCGCGCGCCCTACAGTGCCGGCCATTACCTTTCCCTTTGCCACTAGCGGGCCGCCGGTCAGCCGGTATCCTGTCGTGAAGCCGTCGCCGAGATCATCGACTAGCGGCGTGTCCCAGATCAGCTTCCCGGTTTTGGCATCCAGGGCCACCATGTGCACATCCGAAGTGCCCACGTAAACCTTGTTGCCGTAAAGCGAGATGTTGCGCTTCACGCTCGCCGTGGCATTCTTGGGCAGCGCGCGCGCGTACTCCCAGAGGAAATCGCCCGTAGCCGCATTGAGCGCCCACACTTTATCGCCGAAGCCGTAGACGAACATGACGCCGTCGTGGATCAGCGGAGTGGCTTCATTTCCACCCGCGGGCACAGCCCAACTCCAGGCTACGCGGAGCTCTTTCACATTAGATTTGTCGATCTGCTTCAGAGGGCTGTAGCCCTGGTAATCGAAGCCGCGCCGCCAGGTGAGCCAGTCGGAAGCGGGCGGATTCTGCAGCATCGCATCGGTGACGGCTGTGAACTTTTCGAGCGGATTCGGCATTGATGGCGCGGGGGGAAGTTTTACGCCCGGAGTTAAACCGCCGCCCGGGTCACCGCCGCCACGGGCACCACGTCCGCCGGCGGCTGTTCCGCCTGGAATAATGACGGAGGCCAGCAGCGACGAATCGCTCGCGAGGTCCGCAGTGCCGGGCCGCACGCCGTTCTGCTGCAGCAGATACCCCATGATCTGAGCGTATGTGGAGCTGCCGAGCACGCCCGGATTCGAGGGCGGCATCTTCGTCGTCATGTAGGTAAACAGACCCGAAGCGGGTTTGCCGCCGTACTTCTGCAGAAATCCTGAACCCTTCAGCGGAGGGGCAAATTCGCCATTATCCAAAGACGCACCGTGGCAACTTGCACAGTTCTGGCCGTAAGCCGTCTTACCCGCGGTGGCTTGCGCGGCCGTATAGGTCGCCGGGGGATTCGGACCCTGAGCGCGAAGAAGACCGGGCGTCTGAATGAAAACCATCGCTCCGGCAGCAGCCGAAGCAGCTATAACGAAACGTTGTACTTCGGGTATTCTCACTCGTGGACTCCCTTGCCCCAACTGCCAATCAAGAAACGATTCTATAGCCCGTACGCCAATGCCGCAATCCGCAAGCCCGTGGTTTGCCGCTCCGCGGCGGCCACGAGGGGTTTGCCTGTCAAAAGGCCGTCCGACGGATCACGCCCGCGCGAGGAAACGCAATTCCGATACGCCGCTACTTGACTCTGCAGGGCGACGGGTTTCCACCGGTGATGTCCTCCGGCGGGGCAGCCTAGAATCCGGGCGCGCTGCGGTCTCCGGACGGAATCGGCGGTAGTGTCGGAGTGGAGTGGCCCGTGGGATCCACGCAGTTCTTCTGACCGGGCCGCTGGTAGGAGCCCATGATAAAGAGCTTGTCCTTTTTTTAAAAGGGCCGCCGATTACGCCACCGAACGGATTCTGATTCAGCGGCTCTTTTCGGCTCCGTTGCGATTGGCGAAAAGTCGTTCGCGCGCTTCAACATTTGTCCCGGCGCTGGACTCGATGCTATAGTGGCACCACCGCCGAAAGGAGTCAGGGTGATCCGGAGAATTCTTTTCGTATTTACATTTGTTGAGCTTTCCGCCTTGGCTCAGCAGAAGGCAACACCCGACCGCGAGGCCTCGCTCAAGGCCGATCTCACCGGCCAGATTGATGCCATGAAGAAGCAGGCGCAAGTAATGGTCGATAGTGTCTTCAGTTTCGGAGAACTCGGATTTCAAGAGTTTGAAACTTCGAAGTACCTTACCGGCATCCTCGAAAAAGAAGGGTTCCGCATCGAGCGCGGTGTGGCCGGCATTCCCACTGCTTTCGTCGCGAGTTGGGGGCAGGGCAAGCCCGTAATCGCGCTCGGCTCGGATATCGACGACATCCCCCAGGCGTCCCAGAAACCCGGTGTGGCGTACCACGACCCGATGATCGAGGGTGCTCCAGGCCACGGCGAGGGTCACAATTCCGGCATGCCGCTCAACCTCATCGCGGCCATTGCGGTCAAAAAGGTGATGGAACGCGAGCACTTGCCGGGCACCATCAAGCTCTGGCCGGGGGTAGCCGAGGAAGACCTGGGAACGAAGGCTTACTACGTCAGGGCCGGCGTGTTTAAGGACGTGGACGTGGTACTGTTTTGTCACGTCGGCAACAATCTCCGCGTCTCCATGGGGCCGAGTCAAACCAACGGCCTGGTCTCGGTGGAGTACACATTTAAGGGCGAAAGCGCTCATGCAGCCGGCGCGCCATGGCGCGGGCGAAGCGCGCTCGATGCCGTCGAACTCATGGATGTCGGATGGAACTTCCGCCGCGAACATCTGCGGCTCGCCACGCGCGTGCACTACGTCATCACCAACGGCGGCGATCAGCCCAACGTGGTACCGCCGCTGGCCACGGTCTGGTATTACTATCGCGAAGCCGACTACGATCACATCATGAATCTTTGGCACATCGGCGATAACATGGCTCAGGCGGCCTCGCTGATGACAGATACCAACTACACATCCCGCGTGCTGGGAAGTGCGTGGCCTCCTTACTTCAATGGCCCGGTAGCGGAAGCAATGTACGAAAACATCAAGAAAGTCGGCCTGCCCCAATGGTCCGAGGCCGATCAAACATTGGCAAAGGCCCTTCAGAAGGAACTGAAGGTTCCCGAACGGGGCCTGAACGTCAAAATTCCCGAATTGCGAAGGCCCACGGCGCCGCAAGACGGCGAC
>JAFAWA010000287.1 GCA_019242155.1 Terriglobia bacterium
AGAGAAGAAACTGACGGCTAACTCGGAGCCGATCGAGCTCGATCTCAACCTGGGGGACCAGGAGTCGCTGTTTCAGCCTTTCACTACGACACTGATTGAGATTGTTCTGAGCCGGGAGCCGTTACCGTTCGACGATGTAGCGAGGATTCTTACGTGGGTTAAGGGAAATGCGAAGGAGGGGGGGTAGTAAGAGAGCGCCGAGCACTCAGAAGGCCGTGTGCTATCATCAAGGCGTCTGCTCGAACACCCGGCAGCATAAACGGCTTTGTTATCTTTAGGATGCAAGCTGGAATCGTGACAGGCGAGAGAATGCTTGGGTGCCTGGGCCGGGCACAGCCATCGCCCGCGCGCGTCATCAGGCGAGGTGGGATGAAACTTCGCAACTGAGCGAGACGTGCATGCAGAAAACGGAAAACATTTTCGAGGCGGAGGCGGATCGCGGCTCGGCCGGCGAGGGGCTGACAAAGATTGATCCGGCGATCTCGCGTTTGATCGATCACACCATTCTGAAACCGGATGCAACGGAAGCGGACGTTGTGAAGGTATGCCAGGAAGCGCGCCGGTACGGATTCGCGAGCGTGTGCGTAAATCCGTTTTGGGTGCCGTTGGTGCGGGCGGAGCTTGCAGGCTCGCCGGTCAAAGTATGCACCGTGATTGGATTCCCATTCGGCGCCGGGGCAACCGAGACCAAAGTGGCGGAAGCGGAAACGGCTTTGCGGGGTGGCGCTCAGGAACTGGATATGGTAATCAACATCGGAGCGCTGCGTTCGGGGGAGGAAGACACGGTGCGGCTCGATATCCGGCAGGTGGCGGAAGCGGCTCACCGGGCAAAGGCGATTGTTAAGGTGATTCTCGAGACTGCGCTGCTCGATGACGATCAGAAGGCGGCGGCGTGCAGATTGGCCAAACGGGCGGGGGCGGATTTCGTGAAGACCTCGACCGGATTCGGTCCGGGCGGAGCGACGGCACATGACGTGGCGCTGATGCGGGCGGTGGTTGGTCCCGAGATGGGAGTAAAAGCGTCGGGCGGTATCCGCACGCTCTCGGATCTGAAAACGATGACCGCCGCGGGGGCGACTCGCATAGGGGCGAGCGCCAGTGTAAAGATTGTAGAGTCCAGTGCTGTCTGAGCAAGCAGACAAACGATGCAAGCCGCGCGTAAACCCAGTGTTCGTTTTCGCGAACGTTCCGAACTGCTCGATTTTCTACTGGAGGTGTCGGCGGCCACCGCCGTAACCCTGGACCTGGATCAGTTGCTCTCGCAGGTGTCGCAGATCGTTCAGAGAGTTTTGCCCTACGATCTGTTCGCGATCCTGCTTTACAGCGACAAGAACAAGGATTTGCGGATTCGCTATGCCGTAGGGCACCGCGAGGAAGTAGTTTCGAACCTTTCACTGAAGTTGGGCGAAGGGATCACGGGAATCGCGGCCGCGAGCCGCGAACCGGTGCTCGTGGGGGATGTGCGTAGGGATCCGCGTTATCTCAACAGCGTGGATGTGGTGCGCACGGAGCTTGCGGTGCCCATGACGGCGCGCGGCAAGTTGGTGGGCGTGATCGACCTGCAGTCTACGCGCACGGATGCGTACGGCGAATACGATCGCGCGCTGCTGCGGCTGATCGCGGGACGGGTCAGCATCGCGATTGAAAATGCCCGCTTGTACCGGCGTGTGGAACGCCAGAACCGGATGTTGAAGACGTTGGCGCAGGTATCGCGGGAGTTCTCTTCGATTCTGGATCTTAACGAGCTGTTCCGGAAATTGGCGAGTATCATGCGATACCTCATCAACTACGATGCGTTCAACATATTGCTGGTGGATCCCGGGGCGAAGGTGCTGCGGCACCGGTTCAGCATAAGGTACGACCAGCGCGTGAGCATCGACAACATACCTCTAGGAAAGGGGCTGACCGGCGCAGCCGCGGAGACGCGCGAGGCAGTGCGAGTGGACGATACGGCGAAGGACCCACGCTACATAGCGTCGCACGCGGATATTCGTTCGGAGTTGGCGGTGCCGCTCCTTCTGCAGGACCGCGTCATCGGCGTGATCGATTTAGAAAGCGACCGCGTGGGCTACTTTACGGAGGACCATGCACGCACGCTGTCACTGCTTGCGCCACAGATCGCCGCGAGCATGGAGAACGCGCGCCTTTACGACGAACTAGCGACGCGAGAGCGGGCCATGGAGGAGGATCTGCTCGCGGCACAGGAGCTGCAGCGCGTGCTGCTGCCGGATTCGCTGCCGGAGATTGAGGGCTTGGAATCGGCCATACGGCTGCGGCCCGCGCGGGTGATCAGCGGCGACGTTTACGAAATCTACGAGCATAAAGACGGACAGACCGTGATCAGCATGGGCGACGTAAGCGGAAAGGGCGCCGCCGCGGCTCTTTACGGCGGGCTGCTGAGCGGGCTGCTTCGGACGCTCGCGCCGCGCCGGCGCCGTCCCGCGGAACTGCTGCGGGCGCTGAATGATTCGCTGGTGGAGCGCAAAGTGGAGGCGCGGTATGCCACGCTGTGCGTGCTGCTTTGGGACCCGGCTTCGCGCAACATCGTGATGGCGAATGCGGGCGCTTTGCCGCCGATGATCTGCCGCGGGGGTGAGATTCTGCGCCTGCGCGTCGAAGGTGTTCCCTTAGGGCTGCTGGATTCGCGGGAATACGAAGAGGTGGTTTTTGCGGCGGAGCCCGGCGATATCATCGTGCTCTACTCGGACGGCATCACCGACCATTTGAACGAGACGGGTCTAGAGTTCGGCAAGGGGCGGTTGGCGCATGTGGTCAAGGCAAACTGCAATAAGTCAGCGGCGGCACTGATTGCGGCCATCTTCGAGGAACTGGACCGCTTCGCGAGCAAAGCATTTGATGACCAGACGGTGTTCGTAATGAAGGTGGCGCAGTAACAGCGTTTATTGCTGGGGCAGATCCTCGGGCCGGGCTTTCCGCCAGCCTCCGCTGGGCGCCTGTTGCGGGGCGGGGGCCGCGGGTGCAGGTGGTGACGCAGGTTGGGCCTGCGGAGCCGAAGCGGGCGGAGCAGCGGGCGACTCATCGCGAATGAGCGGGCCGTTTCCGGGTGAATCCGGTTGACTCACAGCCGCGCGCCGCCGCAGAACGGGGCGATCCGAATCCGCAGCCGGGGGCTGTGGGGCCGAGTTGGTGGAGCCGCTCTGAGTGACTACGACCGGCGCCGAGCTGCCGCCCGCTTGGGGAGCGAAATACGACTGGCGATAGCGAACCTCCGCGCCAATGTAGCGGTTGCGTGCCGCGTCGGCCAGTTCTACGGTCACATGCCGTTCCTCGCCCGCACGGGCCCCATCAGGCACGTAGAAGTGCAGGGCGTAGCGCTGGCGAATGCGCGCAATGGTGTCCTCGAGGGCGTACGAGTTATCGACGGGCATACTGTCGCCTCCGGAGCGCAGCGCGATTTCGCGAGTACCTGCGGATAAGGTGGAAGCCTGTTGGCCGCTGCCTCCCGGGTAACGCGAGCGCGGGCGGGGGAAGATGATACCGCCCAAGGGACCACCGCTTCCCGGATAGCCTCCGCCCGGGTAGCCGCCTCCGCCGCCGCCGGGATAGCCGCCGCCACCGCCCATACTTCTGGCGCGCATGGCATCGGGCGCAATGAGCGCGCTCATCACAGCGTCGGCACGGGCTAATGCGCGGGACACGCCATCATCGTCGCGGCTGCGCTCGGTGCGGTCATCGGTAACGATTACGATGGCCTTGCGCGCTTCGGGACGCCCTTGACGCCGGATGTACTCCGCGGCGTCGTACATGCCGAGGGTAATATCTGTGCCGCCGCGAAAGGTCTCCTCGTCCAGAAGATTTTCCAGTTCGCGTTCGGCGTTCTGCCGCCTATCGAAGCCCATGCGCAACCGCGAAGCGCGGTCGAAGACCATGATGGCAATGCGGTCCTCATCACGCATCTGCCGGAAAGCATCATGCGCTGCTGTCGAAATGCGCTGAATGTGCGGCCGCATGCTGGCGCTGACGTCGAGCAGAAGCAGCAGGTCTACCGCGAGATTTTCGGAGTCGACGCTTTGAATGCGCTGCACCCGTCCGCTATCCCGGACTACGAAGTCCGCGATGCCCAGATTGGGGATGGTGCGGTTGGAGCGGTCAACGACCTGCGCTTCCACGCGGACCAGGGATACGTCGCTTCGGAAAACGACGGGGTCATCAGCCCAGGCCCCGGCCACGCATCCGAAGGCGAGGCAAAGACAAAGATAACTCGGGCGGCTCATAGCGTTACTCGATTTGCGGCTTAGTAGTCTCTACGCGACATCGGCCGTCGAGGTTTCAGCCTCCAATTCCCACTGGGTTGCTACTATGCAAGGTATACCTTTAGAAGATCTATGACAAGGGCTCATAGGATTGCCCTAATCGTTCACAGCTTGCTGCTGGCCGGCATGCCGGTCTTGGCACAGCCTTATGTGATCACGACAGTAGCAGGCGGAGCGCCTCCGGCATCGGGCATACAGGCAACACAGGCATCTATAGGCGATCCGCCGCGGGTGTCCGTGGATGCTTCCGGAAACGTGTATTTTGGCGCCCTGCATTGCGTGTTTCGCGTGAATAGTTCCGGTGTGTTGATCCGTATCGCCGGAACGGCTCGATCCGGGTACACGGGCGACGGCGGCTCCGCACTCAACGCGCAGTTGGAATCGCCCGATGGAATTGCGGTGGATAGCGCGGGCAACGTGTATATCGCCGATCAGGGCACTAACTCCGTTCGCAAAGTAGCGGCCGACGGGACAATCAGCACGTATGCCGGAACAGGGACGGCCGGGTTTTCGGGCGACGGCGGTCCGGCGATTGGAGCCCAATTGAACCAGCCGGGCGGCCTGGCGGTCGACGGGCCGGGCAATCTCTATATCGCGGACACGGCCAATAACAGGATTCGCGTGGTTTCTCCCGATGGCCATATCGCCACCGTGGCCGGAAACGGCGCGGCCGGTTACTCCGGGGACGCATCCGGCGCGCGCGATGCCGCACTGAATGGGCCAGAAGACATAACCGTGGATAGCTCGGGATCTCTGTACATTGCGGACACGCAGAACTACCGGATTCGGGTGGTGACGCCGAACGGCATCATCAATACTCTTGCGGGAGTTGGGAACGGCAATGTGTTTGGCGACAATGCCCCGGCGATTTCGGCGGGACTGATCCTGCCCACGGCTGTAGCTTTGGATCGCTCCGGGAACCTTTATATAGCGGATTTTGGGAACAGCCGTATCCGTGTGGTCGCGGTGACCGGAATGATCAGCACGGTGGCAGGCAACGGCGATGGCGCGCCATTGACCGGGTCTCAAGGGGCGCTCTCCGCAAGGCTCAGCGGGCCAACCGGA
>JAFAWA010000306.1 GCA_019242155.1 Terriglobia bacterium
CCTTTCGATCCTTTCCGGCGCTCACAACGCGATTGTGCCGAAGGTGATGGAACTCCTGCGTCAGCACGAAATGACCGACGTGAAGGTCATCGTGGGCGGCACGGTCCCGGACGAGGACGCCGAAGCACTTAAGCGGGACGGAGTGGCGGCTGTCTTCCAGCCTGGGGCATCGCTCGATTCCATCGTGCAGTTTATTCGCTCCGCCGTTACCGCGGGCGTCCGTTCTTAATTGGGTTCGTTTGGAATATTTCGCCCCCTGGCCAACTACCTGCACATCCCTTGCCGAGGAGATTGCTAATGGCAGACCGCGACCCCAAGAAATGTGCGCACCCGGCTTGTAACTGTCTGGCCGCGAATGACAGTAAGTACTGTGGGGCGTTTTGCGAGGGAGAGGCGGATCACCCGTCCGTGTTATGCGAATGCGGCCATCCCGGCTGCACCCCGCGCTGATTACCTTTACCCGGCCCCGCTTCGCGTGGGGCCGGATTCGAGCCCTGCCCGGCGCTTCGGTCTTTCCTCCCTCCTCGAAACTCCTCAATAGCCCACTTTCGACTGCGTGTTAAAGTAAAGGGCTGTGTACGTTACCACTCAGTTGACTATCTCCATTTACGTGTGCCCGCGGTTCACAGTGTAGCCGTTGCAACTCCTTGTTGAAGCGTCGGAACATCCGATAAAATAACGATTTAGCTTCATGGCAACCGAGCTGTACCGAAGGAATCGCGCTCCCGTGAAAATCCCATTTGTGACTGATGCAAGGTGGAAGGGCTCTTACCGATGAAGAACCTCTTCAGGCGGGCACGCCTTGCGTGGGTTAGCGCGTGCCTTTGCGCGCCGCTGGCCCTGCCCGTAGCGGCGCAGCAACAACAGCCACCGGCCCCGCAGCCCGCACCCGCGCAGCCGGCGCAAGGCGCGCCTCAGCCGGGGCAGACACCAGCGCCGCCTCCCCCGGCTACGCCCCAGCCGCGTTCACAGAATCCGTTCGAAAATGTTCCGCAGGCAGCGCCGCAACCCCAACCGGGTCAGCCGCCGCAATCGCCGCCCGCCGGCCAGCCGCAACTGGAGACCCCCAAGCCGCCCCAGACCCCCGTGCAGCCATCCGGCCAAATCATCGAAGCAATAGAATTCCGGGGGGCCCGGCGCGTTCCTCAGGATACTCTGCGCGCCTTGATCTATAGCAAAGTGGGCGACACTTATATTGAAGACAACCTGCGCCGCGACCTTACCGCGTTATGGAATACCGGCCGGTTCGATGACATCCGCGTGGAGTCCGAGCCGGGCCGCACCGGCCTCATCGTGCGCTTCGTGGTCGTCGAGCGCCGCGTAATCCGTTCCATCGACTATCAGGGCGTCCACTCCGTAACCGTTTCGGAAATCCTGGACCGCTTCAAGGAGCGGCGTGTTGGTCTCACGGTCGAGTCCCAATATGATCCCAATAAAGTACAGCGCGCCGCGGTCGTGTTGAAGGAGTTTCTGAGTGAGCGCGGGCGTCAGTACGCCGCAGTCGATCCCGTTGTGGAACAGATTCCTCCGTCTTCGCTCAAAGTCACCTTCAACGTAAATGAAGGGCCGAAAGTGAAAGTGGGGGAGATCCATATCGAAGGTAATCAAGCCCTGACCGAGCGCCAGGTCATTCGGGCCATGAAGAATACCAAACCCATCGGTATCCCCTATTCGATCGTTCTCGAAGACCTTTTCGCCAAAACCTACGATCAGGAAAAGCTCGACGAAGATAAAGAACGCGTCCGCAGCATGTACCAGGATAAGGGCTTTTTCACGGCGAAGGCTCTGGATGCAACTGTCAAAATACGGCGCACCGGTGGTGAAGGATGGCGTCTGCCGCTGTTGAAACCCAATAAGCCGGGGATCTTTGCCGATATCAGGCTTCCTATCGAGGAAGGCCGTCTCTACCACCTCAACAACGTCAATTTCGTCGGAGTGAAATTTTTCCGGGCTCCGGAGACGCTGACTAAAGGTGTGTTTAAGATGGAAAAGGGCGACATCTTTTCCACTGCTAAACTCCGCGACGGCCTTAAGAATCTTCGTGACTTATATGGCAATTTCGGTTACATCGACTTTGTTCCCGAGCCTTCCTTCGACATACCGCCCAATTCGGACCAGATAGATTTGACATTGACCGCCGATGAGGGCAAGCAATTCTTCGTGCGCCGCATTGAGTTTTCGGGCAACACCACTACTCGCGATAAAGTGATCCGGCGCGAGATCCTGATCGATGAAGGCGATCTGTTCAGTACCCGCCTGTGGGAACTCAGCTTACTTCGGCTCAATCAGCTCGGCTATTTCGAGCCGCTGAAGAAGGAAGACGCGGCCGATATCAAGCGGAATCCGCAATCCAACACGGTCGACATTACCCTCAAAGTTAAAGAGCGCGGTAAGAATACCATCGGGTTGAACGGCGGTGTTTCGGGCATTGCCGGCAGCTTTATCGGATTCAATTACTCGACGAATAACTTCCTCGGTTTGGGCGAGACCCTCTCACTCGAGTCGCAGCTTGGGACGCGCCTGCGTTCCGCCAGTTTCGGCTTCACCGAGCCCTACTTTTTGGATAAGCCCGTCCAGTTGGGCTTCCGGGTTTACATACAGCGCTTCAATTTCAATCAGGGCCAGGAAGCGTCCATTCTCGCCGGCGCCAATCTGATTCCTCTATACAATTCTTTAGGCAGCCAGAACCTGTTGAATTACAGTCAGAACAGCCGTGGTTTTACGGTTTCCGGAAGCTACCCTTTGAAGCGGAGCTTTGCCCGTTTAGGGCTTAGTTACGGCTACGATATTTCGAGCGTAACAACGCTGACTACCGCCGCCACGAATTACTTCCAATACATCAACTTCAGCGGCGTCGCCGGACCTAACTCGTTATCCGGTATTAAAACCAGCCACGTCACTCCTTCTTATCTCTATAACACCGTCAATTCACCTCTGAACCCGACCGGCGGCCGGAGCTTGTTTATCTCCGCGGACGTCGCGGGCCTGGGCGGCAACGTGAGCACCATTAAGCCGGCCATTGACTTCAAATATTTCAAGCCGTCTCCCTTGAACAAAAAGCACATTCTGGCGTTCCACTTTTCGGGCGATATAGAGACCGGCTACGGCGGCAAGGAGATCCCTCCATTTTCACGGCGGTTTATCGGCGGCGAACAGGACGTGCGTGGATTCGAAATCTGGGGCGTCACACCCATAGGGTTCATCGCATCCAACGCCACTGTGAACGTGCTGAATGCCGATGGCTCCGCACGCACGCAGAACACGGTAGTGGGTGGAGTTGTAACTCAGACTCCGGTAACGATGAACATCCCTACTTACCAGCTCATTACTCCGGGAGGTGATGCCACGGCCATTGGTAACTTCGAATACCGCATACCGATTGTCGGTCCGGTTACGGCAGCGCTGTTCTTCGACGCGGGAGAAAACCGGATCCTGCGCACCAACCAACTTCTGATGGTGTCGGATCGTGTGGCCCAACTTAACCAGGAGTTCCCCTCGGCCGGATTCGACGGCAAAGTCAAGATTGCCCCGGGCACGCAGGCTCTGCGCACCTCGACCGGTTTAGAAATTCAAGTGCTCCTGCCTGTGGTTCAGGCGCCCTTCCGCGTGTATTTTGCGTACAATCCCACTAACGTGCGCGAGTATTTGCAACCGCCCATTGTGGCCGATAGAGCCATGTTTCCCAACGCCGCTACTTTTAACGCGGCGTTGGCGAGTTACGGCCAGGCCTACCCATTCTTCGAGAGGCGAACTCTGTTCCGGTTTACCGTCGGCCGAACGTTCTAAACGGAAGCAAACGCCCTTGGATATACTAGAATTTCAGACTTAGGAGTTATCGATTTGAAGCAGAATCTGTTTACTTTGTCCGCGCTGGTACTAGGGTCCGCCGTGCTGGCGAATGCTCAGGCCGGAGCGCCGACCAAGATTGGCATCATTCACGTACAGGCCGCGATCCTGAATACTAAGGACGGCAAGAAAGCCTCCGAAGAGCTGAATACCAAGTTCGCTCCGAAGAAGTCGGAGTTGGAAAAGAAGCAGGCCAACATCGATCAGCTCAAAGACAAGCTGCAGAAGGGGAGCGCGACCCTCAGTGATGAAGCCAAGAATAAGCTGATGCGTGATATCGATGCCGAGACCAAAGCCTTAACTCGCGCCAACGAAGATGCTCAGACCGATCTCGAGCAGGAAGAGGGCAAAATCTTCAATGAACTCGGCGCCAAGATGTACGCCATCGTTGAAAAGTATGCCAAGGATAACGGCTTCGCGATGATCATTGATGTCAGCAGCCCGCAACAGCCTGTCTGGTGGGCGTCCGAGGCGGTTAATATCACCAACGAAGCAGTCGTCCTCTACGACAGAGCGAATCCGGGGACGTCGGCCGCCGCACCGGCGCCCAAGACCCCCGGGCCTTCCGCCGCTCCGGGCTCCGCTCCTGCTCCCGCAGCCGCCGCGCCGCCCAGGCCTTCTGCTCCGGCCGCGCCCCCCAAAAAGCAATAACGCCCGGCTTCGTATTGATTTTGAAGTTGCCCCCGCTGCCCAAGCGGTAGAATCAGGTAGGGGGATGTCCCATGCGAACTCTTAATGGGTTCTGCTTCGCGTTGCTTTTTTCGGGCGCTGCTTTAGCGCAAAACCATGCTTTCGTAAATTCCACGCCGGTGCTCCGCGGATCTTTCGGCAATGTTCTTTTTCCGGCGGGAGTTCCTACAAACCCCGGCACTCGTCAGGTGTTTCCTAATGTCGTATTTCCTCCCGGAACGGCGCCCCGGCTGTATGTACCGAATTCCACTTTAGCCGGAGCGCAGTTCAGTGCCGCCAATCGCGGGCGCGCCGGATACGGCGGTAACGGCTACGTTGGTAGCGGGTACGCCCGCAACGGTTATCGCGGGCGCGGCAATTCGACCGTAGCCGTGCCGTACGCCGTACCGATCTATGTGGGTGGGTACGCAGGCTATACCGGCTACTACGATGGGGGCCAGCCGATTGATCCAGGCGTCTTGCCGAGTCAGCCCGGACAGCC